>NZ_JACBGN010000422.1 GCF_013401435.1 Streptomyces sp. BR123 | reverse complement strand
GGCCTCGGGGGCCGGGGCCATGACAGGGGTGGTGCTCACGGGTCGCGCCTCGGGTGTTTCACATGCCGGACAGGTCGACACATGCTCCGGTACGGTGCGGGCCCCGCCAAATCAGTGGCTTTCGTCCGGCACGGGCACCCCTGCGGACGGAAAGATTCCGCTCGACGGGCCCTGAGACCGCGGATCCTTCACCCCCGCCTCCGCGGGTGCTGCCGCCCCGCCCGGCTCCGCGGCCTCCGCGGGCGCCGGAGCCGCAGCCTCCGCGACCGCTGCCGTCGCGGCCTCGGCAGCCCCAGCCGCTGCCGTCGTCGCCGACGTCGGGGCCGTCCGGGCCGGTTCCAGCGGTACCTGCGGCCCGTCCAGCTCCCGGAGCCAGCCCCGCAGGACGCGGTGCACGGCCTCCGCGCCCACCAGGACCGGCGGGTCCGGATCCGACAGGTCCGCCGGCCACATCAGGAACGCCTCCCCCTGCTCCCCGCCCAGGCCGCCGTGCGAGCCGACCTGCTCCTCGAACGCGTGCACCTGCCCCGTCAGCGGGTCGTACGCGGAGTTCACCATGATGTCGGGGAGGTGCGGGAAGCCGTCGCTGCGCCGGACCGCCTCGGCCGCACCCGGCCCGAACGGGGCCAGCAGGGCCTCCGCCTCCCCCGGCGCGGCCAGTCGGGCCGCCGCCCCGCCCGGGCCCATGACCACCCCGTCCACCAGCAGGAACCCGATGCCCGGATGGTTGGCCAGGGTCGGCAGCAGCGCCGGATGCGCCCGCTCGATCCGCTCCCGTGAGGCCCGGCCGCGGATGTCCGGGAAGGAGATCACCCCGAGGTTGCCCGAGGCCAGCACCACCGGCTCCCGGCGGCCCGGCCGGGGCTGCTCCTCCTCGCCCTCCTCCACGGGCCGGTGCAGGGCCGCCAGCACGGCCGCCCGGGCCTCGGCCCCGCTGGGGGTACCGCCGGCCCGGCGGGAGACGGGCAGCCCGCAGCCCGCCCGGACCAGGTCCTTCAAGGTCAGCCCGTACCGGCTCAGGAAGGTCTCCCCCGGGCTCTGCCCGTGGTCCGACAGCAGCACGATCCGGTAGGTGCGCGGCGCGTGCTCGGCGACCCGCGCGAGGAGGGCGAGGCTGCGGTCGAGCCGGGCCAGCACCTGGTCGGTGTCCCGGCCGCGCGGGCCCGAGTGGTGGGCGACCTCGTCGTACCCGACCAGGTCCGCGTAGATCGCGGAGCGCCCGGCGAGCATGTCACCGATCACCGCGGCCACGACCACATCGCGTTCGACGACCGTCGCGAAGGCCCGGATCAGCGGGTACAGGCCGCCCCGGGACACCCGGGGGCCGTCGCCGCGCAGCCGTGCCCGTACCGACTGGACGGTCTCCCGGCAGACCTCGGCGACGAAGGACACCGCGGTGCGGACGGCGTTCGCCGGGTCGGAGAAGTACGCGAAGTAGCCGGCCCGCGAGCGGTTGGCCCGGCCCCGGCGGGCCGAGACCGACAGCACCAGGGCCAGCTGGTCGGCGCCGCCGCTGAACAGGTTGCCGCGGCTGGCCCCGTCCAGGGTGAGCAGCCCGCCGTTGCCGGTGCGGGCGACGGCCCGGCGCTGGAGTTCGGCGGCGCTGGTGGGCCGGTTGCAGACCATCACCTCGCCGCTCTCCTTCTCGTACCAGCGGAAGGCGGGCACGTCGAAGGCGGAGCCGTGCAGGATGCCGAGCTGGCTGGCGCCGGTCTGGCTGGACCAGTCGGTGCGCCAGGGCATGATGCGGTGGCCGTGCTCCAGCCAGTCGGCCACCGTCGGCATCACCCCGGCCGCCGCTGCCTCGCACAGCACCCGGTGGCCGACGCCGTCGAGCTGGACGAAGAGCAGGCCCGGCGGCGTCGGCCGGGCGCCGTCCGCGCCCGTCCCGCGCCGGCGTCGGCGCCGCCGGTCAGCGAGCCGGTAGAGCCGCCGCCGGTACGCCTCGTCGTCGCGGACCGCGAGCGCGGTCGAGGTCGCCGAGGCCACGGCCGACATCACCGCGGCCACCACCACCGCGGTCTCGGGGGCCGCCTCCCCGTGCCCGGAGGGGATCAGGCGGAGCGCCATCAGCAGCAGGGACCCGTTGAGGAAGAACACCAGCGCGCCCAGCACCAGGGCCGGCACCAGCAGCAGGGCCCTGACCAGCAGCGGCCACACCAGGGCGCTCAGCAGGCCGAACGCTCCGGCGCCCCAGGCCGCGGTCAGCCCGACCCGGGTGATGCTCTCGCCGTCCCCGGACTGCAGCCGGAAGTCGGGCAGGATGCCGGCCAGCACCAGCATCGTCAGGGTGGACACCGCCCAGACCACGATCACGCGCAGCAGGGCGCCGCCCGAACTCCGCAACCGTCCTCGCCGCACGCCGCACCCGCCTCGTGTCTCCCCCGGCCACGACCGGGAAGCACCCCGGGCCCCGCGCACGCCGCCCGCGGTCCCCGCCGCCTCGTCCAGCGTCGCACAGCAGGCGCCGCAGCGCGGCCGGGTGCGGGGCAGCGGGGTCAGGTGCGGCGCAGCCGGTCAGATGGGGCGCGGGCCGTCAGGTGCCGTCGTAGCCGGCGGTCGGCATGGAGAGCCGGCGGTGCACCTCGGCCTTCATCGCGGAGGTGTAGTGCGGCTCGTCGAGCCCGGCGGTCTCCAGCCGTACGCCGCGCCGTCGGCACTCCGCCACGAACTCCTCGACGGAGCGCAGCGCCCGGGCGAGCACGCGGTGGTTGGGGGCGACGAACAGGTCGACCTGTCCGGCGTCGACGTCGTACCACAGCGCGCAGTGGTCGGGGCGCAGCCCGTAGACGAGCAGCTCCCTGGTGACGACGTAGCCCTGGTCGG
The DNA here is from genome assembly GCF_013401435.1 of Streptomyces sp. BR123. Classification (GTDB taxonomy): domain Bacteria; phylum Actinomycetota; class Actinomycetes; order Streptomycetales; family Streptomycetaceae; genus Streptomyces. The sequence goes on along the minus strand of NZ_JACBGN010000422.1, from coordinate 1,866 downwards.
CGGCCCAGCGGTCGCACATGGCGCGCTGGCTCCGGGTGTCCACGGCGAAGGGGTCCGTGTCCAGATCCTCGAGCGGGGCCAGGCTGGTGATCGCGGCCGCGCGCAGCTCATCCATGCCGCCCGACCCTACTCCGATCCGGGGCCCGGGAGGAGGGGTGCGGGCGGTTTCGGTTGCGGGCGCTCGTCCCGGGCAGCATCCGAGCGGGCTCCGTGGAGTCCGGTGCGGTACGGCGCCGCGCGGGGGCGTCGGGGAACTGCGCGACCGGCCCCACCGGCCCGCGGTTCCACGACCGGTCTTCCGGCGGAGCGCTTAGGCTCGTGGGGTGCGGCCCGTGCGGGGCGGGGCCGCGACAGGACGGGGGTGCCGGATGCCGGTGGAGATCGTCTGGTGGGGGCATGCCGCGTGCACGGTGGAGGACTCCGGGGTGCGGGTGCTCACGGACCCGCTGTTCGCCCGGCGGCTGGCGCACCTGCGCAGGCGGCGGGGGGCGCTGCCGCCGGCCGAGGCGGCCCGGGCGGACGTGGCGGTGGTGTCGCACCTGCACGCCGACCACCTGCACCTGCCCTCGCTGGCCCGGCTGGCGCCGGGGACCCGGCTGGTCGTCCCGCGGGGGGCGCGGCAGGCGGTGCCGGGGCTCGCGCGGCTGGCCGGGGTGCGGTCCCTGACGGTGACGGAGATGGTCCCGGGGGACGAGGTGGGCGTGGGCCCCGGGGTCACGGTACGGGCGGTCAGTGCGCGGCACGACGGGCGGCGGCTGCCGTTCGGGCCGCATCTGGCGCCGGCCCTCGGGTACGTGGTGCAGGGCGCGCGGCGGACGTACTTCGCCGGGGACACCGGGCTGTTCGCGTCGATGGCCGAGGAGGTCGGGCCGGTGGACGTGGCGCTGCTGCCGGTGGGCGGCTGGGGCCCGTACCTGGGGCCCGGGCACCTGGACGCGGCCCGGGCTGCCCGGGCCCTGGCCGCGCTGGCGCCGGCCGCGGCGGTGCCGGTGCACTACGGGACGTACTGGCCGATCGGGCTGGACGCGGTGCGGCCCCACGAGTTCCACGCGCCGGGCGAGGACTTCCTGCGGCACGCGGGACGGCTGGCACCGAGGACGGCGGTCCGGGTGCCCGGGCACGGGGAGCGGGTGCGGCTGCCGTGACGGGGTCCGGGCTCGCGGCGGCGACGGCCCCGGCGGCTGCGGCGGTTGCGGCGGCGGTCGGGCGGGTGCCGCAGGACAGCACACAGCAGGCGGTCGGCTACCCGGCGCTGTTCGTGCTGGTGGCACTGGGCGCGCTGGTGCCCGTGGTACCGACGGGGGCGCTGGTGAGCTCCGCGGCGGTGGTGGCGTTCCATCAGCAGGCGCCGCCGGTGGGGGTGCCGGCGGTGTTCGCGGTGGCCGCGGTGGCGGCGTTCACCGGGGACATCACCCTCTACTGGCTCGGGCAGCGCGGGGTGCGCTCCCCGGGCGGCTCGCGGTGGGTGGAGGCGCTGCGCGCGCGGGCCGCGCCGGAGCGGCTGGACCAGGCCCGGGCGCGGCTGGACGACCACGGGGTACTGGTGCTGGTGCTGTCCCGGCTGGTTCCGGCGGGCCGGATCCCGGTGATGCTGGCCTGCCTGCTGGCGCAGCTGCCGCTGGGCCGGTTCGCCCGGGGCGACCTGCCGGCCTGCCTGGCCTGGGCGGCGACGTACGGGCTGATCGGGATCGTGGGCGGGTCGCTGTTCGCGGAGCCGTGGAAGGGCGTGGTGGCGGCGGTGGCGCTGGCCCTGCTGGTCAGTGCGGCGCCGGCGGTGTGGCGCCGGCTGCGGCCGCCGGAGCCGGAGTGACGGGGCCGGAGTGACGGGGCCGGGGGCAGGACGGCGGTCGGGACTGCGGGCGGGAC
>NZ_JACBGN010000421.1 GCF_013401435.1 Streptomyces sp. BR123 | reverse complement strand
GCCCGGCGCCGGGCCGCCAGCGGCGACGGCCCCCACCGGCCGGCCCGGATTCCTGGCCCGCCTGCTCGGCCGCACCGCCGGCCCGAGCGCATCCCCGACCCCGACGCCGACGTCCTCCCGCACCGCGAGCGTCCCGGACGCCTCCTCCCCGGACGCCTCCCCGGTGGCCCTGGCCCGCGCCCTCTCGGTGCGCCGAGGCAGGGCGGAGGTCCTGCACGGCATCGGCCTCGCGGTGGCGGCCGGTGAGACGGTGGCGCTGATGGGCCGTAACGGCGCAGGCAAGTCCACGCTCCTCGGCGCCCTGGTCGGCACCCTGGCCCCGGCCGGCGGCGAGGTGTCGGTCGGCGGCCGGGTGCCGCACCGCACCCCGCCGGCGGAGATGGTGCGCCGCGCGGGGCTGGTTCCGCAGGAGCCCCGCGACCTGCTGTACGCGGACACGGTGGCCGCCGAGTGCGCGGCCGCGGACGCCGACGCCGGGGCGGCGCCCGGCACCTGCCGGGGCCTGGTGTCGGCGCTGCTGCCCGAGGTGGCCGACGGCACCCACCCCCGCGACCTGTCCGAAGGGCAGCGGCTCGCCCTCGCCCTGGCCCTGGTGCTGACCAGCCGGCCGGCGCTGCTGCTGCTCGACGAGCCGACCCGCGGCCTGGACTACGCGGCCAAGGCCCGGCTGATCGGGATCCTGCGCGGGCTCGCCGCCGAGGGGCATGCGATCGTCCTGGCCACGCACGACGTGGAGCTGGCTGCGGAGCTGGCCCACCGGGTGGTCATCCTGGCGGGCGGCGAGATCGTCGCGGACGGGCCGACCGCCGAGGTCGTGGTGTCGTCGCCGGCGTTCGCACCGCAGGTGGCCAAGATCCTGGCGCCCGGCCACTGGCTCACCGTGCCGGAGGTCGCCGCCGCCCTGGCGGCTGCCGCACCGCCCGACGTGCCCACGGCCGGGGGCAGCAGCCCGTCCGCTCCGGGTGCACCGGAGGAAGCGCCGTGAACCACCCCGCGAACCAGGCGCTGAGCCACCGCGCGAACCGACCTGCGAACCGCCCCGCGAACCGCCCCGCGAACCGCCCCGTGCGGATCGGCGCGCGGGCCGCGGCCGCCCTCGTCCTCGTCACCCTGATCGGGATCGCCGCGTTCGGCTGGCCGCTGCTCGCCGACCGCCAATCGGGGCTGGCCCACTCCCAGGACGCCCCCTGGCTCTTCGCGGCGCTGCTCCCCCTCCTCGTGGGCGTGGTCGTCGCGACCATCGCCGACCAGGGCATGGACGCCAAGGCGGTGGCGATGCTCGGTGTGCTCGCCGCGGTGGGCGCCGCCCTGCGGCCGCTGGGTGCGGGGACGGCCGGCCTGGAGCCCATGTTCTTCCTGATGGTGCTCAGCGGCCGTGTCCTCGGCCCCGGATTCGGTTTCGTCCTCGGCTCGGTGACGATGTTCGCGTCGGCCCTGCTCACCGGCGGCGTCGGGCCGTGGATGCCGTTCCAGATGCTGGCCCTGGGCTGGTTCGCGCTGGGCGCCGGGCTGCTGCCCGGGCCGGAGCGGATCCGGGGCCGGGCGGAGCTGGCGATGCTGGCGGCGTACGGGTTCGCGGGCTCGTTCGCGTACGGGACGATCATGAACCTGCAGGGCTGGGTCCTGCTGCAGGGCATGGGCCAGGGCGTCTCGTTCCAGCCGGGGGATCCGGTCGCGGCGAACCTGGCGCGGTTCCTGGCGTACTGCCTGGCGACCTCGCTGGGCTGGGACCTGGGCCGGGCCGTGCTGACGGTCGTACTGATCCTCACCCTCGGCGGCACGCTGCTGAAGGCACTCCGCCGAGCGACTCGGAAAGCGGCGTTCGACGCCCCCGCCTCCTTCGATTCAGGGCAGGAAGTGGCCCGGGACACACGCTGAAAAAGGTACAAGCGGCCACATAAGGTGACATTCGACCCCTCCGGCGGTGAGGCGCCCCACAGGACCCACGTCACATACGGCCCGCCCTAGTAGGCCCCGCGGCCACCCGCCGCCGGCCCCGCACCGCCCCATTCCTGCACCGGGACCACCGGCCCGCCGACACACGGGCCGGCCCGGACTGCGAGGGCCCGTAGTAGACGGGGGGCTTTGCCAGGGCGGCGGCGGCCTGGCTAACTGGTGTTGTCGCCGAGGCGGCCGGGGCGCACAGCCCCCCGCCGGGACGAACCCCTCTCCTTCGCGTGAGTGGCTCACGCATGTCTTCGGCATGCCGCGACCGACCTCGTCCCCTACGGAAGGCTTTCCGTGTCCAACGCCGTCATCCGCCGCATCGCCGCTTCGAAGAAGACCCTCGCGGGCACCGTGATCGGCCTTGCCGCCGCCGGTTCCATGCTGGCCGCCGTTCCGGCCCAGGCCGCCCCCACGAGCGCCAAGGCGATCGCCCAGCAGATGATCAAGGACCCGGCGCAGTTCGCGGCCTTCAACAACATCGTTTCCCGCGAGAGCGGCTGGGACCACACCGCCACGAACGCGTCCTCCGGCGCGTACGGCCTGGTCCAGGCCCTGCCGGCGTCGAAGATGGCCTCCGCCGGTGCCGACTGGAAGACCAACCCGGCCACCCAGATCAAGTGGGGTCTGGACTACATGAACGAGCGCTACGGCTCCCCGGTCGAGGCCTGGAACTTCTGGCAGGCCAACCACTGGTACTAAGCCGGTGGAACCACACGGACTCGATCGCCAAGGCCCCGGTGGCCGGCCTCCCCAGGCCGGCCACCGGGGCCTTCGCCTTCCCATCCCATCCCACAGGGTTCGTGCGGCGCCGAAGGCGCCCTGTCCTGCGGCCCGCGGCCTTACGGCCACGGCCTCACAGCCTCTGGATGATCGTGCCGGTGGCCTGCGCACCGCCCGCGCACATGGTGATCAGGGCGAATTCCTTGTCGCGGCGTTCCAGCTCGTGCAGCGCGGTGGTGATCAGGCGGGCGCCGGTGGCGCCGACGGGATGGCCGAGGGCGATGCCGCCACCGTTGACGTTGACCTTGTCGAGGTCCTGCTCGAAGACCCGGGCCCAGCTGAGCACGACGGAGGCGAAGGCCTCGTTGATCTCGACGAGGTCGATCTCCTTGAGGGACATCCCGGCCTTGCCGAGCACGGCCCGCGTCGCGTCGATCGGGCCGTCCAGGTGGTAATGGGGATCGGCGCCGACGAGGGCCTGGGCGACGATCCGGGCGCGCGGCTTGAGCCGCAGGGCGCGGGCCATCCGGCGGGAGGCCCACATCACGGCGGCGGCGCCGTCCGATATCTGGGAGGAGTTCCCGGCGGTGTGCACCGCCGTCGGCATGACCGGTTTCAGCCCGGCCAGGGCCTCCATGTCGGTGTCGCGCAGGCCCTCGTCGCGGTGGACCAGGCGCCACATTCCCTGGCCCGCCGCCTGCTCCTCCTCGGTCGTGGGGACCTGGACGGCGAAGGTCTCGCGCTTGAACCGCTCCTCGGCCCAGGCGGTGGCCGCCCGCTGCTGGGAGAGCAGCCCGAGCCGGTCGACGTCCTCGCGGGTCAGGCCCCGGCGGCGGGCGATCCGCTCGGCGGCCTCGAACTGGTTGGGCAGGTCGACGTTCCACTCGTCCGGGAAGGGCTTGCCGGGGCCGTGCTTGGATCCGGATCCCAGCGGCACCCGGCTCATCGACTCGACGCCGCAGGCGATGCCGATGTCCATGACCCCACCGGAGATCATGTTGGCGACCATGTGGTTGGCCTGCTGGGAGCTGCCGCACTGGCAGTCCACGGTCGTCGCGCCGGTCTCGTACGGAAGTCCCATGGCGAGCCAGGCGGTCCGGGCGGGGTTCATCGACTGCTCGCCGGCGTGGGTGACGGTGCCGGCGACGATCTGCTCGACGCAGTCCGGCTGGATGCCCGTCCGGGCGAGGAGCTCGCGGTAGGTCTCGCCGAGCAGGTAGGCGGGATGGAGGTTGGCGAGCGTGCCCCCGCGCTTGCCGATGGGCGTGCGTACTGCTTCGACGATGACGGGTTCCGCGGCCATGAGCTCGTCCTCTCCTGCGCAGTGCCGGCACGGCGGGCCGTCCCGGCGCCCCGCCTGAACTAGTACGCGTTCTAGTTCTCCCCGCAGTCTTATGACCCTCGGGCCCGGCACGCAAGGGTCTTGCACTCGGCCTCCACGGATTCCCCACGCAACAGTCGATGCGCAAGCCCTTGTCACTTCTAGAACTCGTTACTACGTTTCAGCCACTTCAACTTCCTGATGGTCCGTCAGTCTTGGAGTCGCCCGATGACCTGTCCCGCGCTGCCCGAGGGCTTCGACGCCACCGACCCCGACCTCCTCCAGGACCGTGTCCCGCTCCCCGAGTTCGCAAGGATCCGGCAGACCGCGCCCGTGTGGTGGTGCGCCCAGCCGCGCGGCATCACCGGGTTCGACGACGAGGGCTACTGGGCCGTGACCCGGCACGCGGACGTCAAGTACGTCTCCACGCACCCGGAGTTGTTCTCGTCCTCGGTCAACACCGCCATCATCCGCTTCAACCCGCACATCCATCGCGAGCAGATCGAGGCCCAGCGCCTGATCATGCTGAACATGGACCCGCCGGAGCACACCCGCGTACGCCAGATCGTGCAGCGCGGCTTCACCCCGCGGGCGATCCGGGGCCTGGAGGGCGCCCTGCGCGAACGGGCGCGGAACATCGTGGCGCAGGCGCGCGCGGCGGCGCAGGCGGCGGGCGGCGGCGACCGCGGCGGGGACAGCGGCGGGGAC
>NZ_JACBGN010000420.1 GCF_013401435.1 Streptomyces sp. BR123 | reverse complement strand
GCGCGGGGCGAGGGGGTGCGGGGCGGTGGCCGCGCCGAACAGCGGCGCGCCGAGCGACCGCGCCGCGGCCGTGCGCCGGAGCCGGAGGCGGAGACGCGGTCCCGCAAGCGGGCCGCCGCGCCGGCCGGCGGGCCGGAAGGCGGCGGCCGGGCCGAGCGGCGCCGGCTGGCCCGCCGGATCCGCAGGCGCAGGCGCACGCGCAGGGCGGGCGAGGTGCCCCTGCTGGTGGTCGCCGCGCTGTGCATCGCGCTCCTCCTGAAGACCTTCCTGGTCCAGGCGTTCTTCATCCCGTCCGGGTCCATGGAGCAGACCATCCGGATCGGCGACCGGGTGCTCGTCGACAAGCTGACCCCGTGGTTCGGCTCCCCGATCGAGCGGGGCGACGTCGTCGTGTTCAAGGACCCCGGGGGCTGGCTGAAGGGCGAGGCGGCGCGGCCGCCCCGCGACCCCGTGGGCGTCAAGCAGATCAAGCAGGTCCTCACGTTCATCGGCCTGCTGCCCTCGGCCGACGAGCAGGACCTGATCAAGCGGGTCATCGCCGTCGGCGGCGACACCGTCGTGTGCTGCGATGCCAAGGGCCGGGTCACCGTCAACGGGGCGCCGCTCGATGAGCCGTACGTGAACCCCGGAAACGCCCCCTCCGAGATCCGCTTCGAGGTGCAGGTGCCGGCCGGGCGGCTGTTCGTCATGGGCGACCACCGGGCGAATTCGGCCGATTCCCGCTTCCACCTCGACGAGCCCTTCCAGGGCACCATCGACGAGAAGGGCGTCGTCGGGGAGGCCGTGGTCATCGCCTGGCCGTTCGACCACTGGCGCAGGCTGGAGCAGCCCGCGACGTTCAGCACCGTGCCCGATCAGCAACGCAGGGGGCGACGCGGCCGCCGCGGGCGCCGTGGAGGACCACCCTTCGCATAGTGTGTCCTCGGTCTCCCGCGCCTTAGGGAACTCCCGCTCGTTAAGGGAGGGGAGGACCCGTGCCGTATCCGGCGCGGGCGGCAATTCCGAGTGAGGAGTGGATGTGGGGGACGTGGCGGTAGGCGCGCGATCCGGACGCGATGAAGGCGAGGAGCGGCCGGACGGCATCAATCGCGATGCCGAGCGCGAGGCCCGCGAGGCCGAGGACGCCGAAGACGGCGCCGAGGAGCGCCCGCAGCGGTCGTTCTGGAAGGAGCTCCCGCTCCTCATCGGCATCGCCCTGCTGCTCGCCCTGCTGATCAAGACCTTCCTGGTGCAGGCGTTCTCGATCCCGTCCGACTCGATGCAGAACACCCTGCAGCGCGGCGACCGGGTGCTCGTGGACAAGCTGACCCCGTGGTTCGGCTCGGAGCCCGAGCGCGGCGAGGTCGTGGTCTTCCACGACCCGGCGAACTGGCTGGCCGGGGAGCCCACCCCGGAGCCCAACTTCCTGCAGACGATCCTCAGCAAGATCGGCCTGATGCCGTCCGCGGACGAGAAGGACCTGATCAAGCGGGTCATCGCCATCGGCGGGGACACGGTCGAGTGCAAGAAGGGGGGACCGGTCGTCGTCAACGGCAAGCCGCTGGACGAACCGTACGTCTTCCCCGGGAACACCCCCTGCGACGACGCCCCCTTCGGCCCGCTGACCGTGCCCGAGGGGAAGATCTGGGTGATGGGCGACCACCGCCAGAACTCGCAGGACTCCCGGTACCACATGCAGGACTCCACCCAGGGCTTCGTGCCGGTCGACAAGGTCGTCGGGCGGGCCGTGGTCGTCGCGTGGCCGGTCACCCGTTGGTCGACCCTGCCGGTTCCGGACACGTTCGACCAGCCGGGCCTCGGGGACCAGGCCGCGGCCAAGGCGATCGGCGCCGGCCCGGCCGCGCTGGGGCTTGCCGGAGCCGTGCCGGTCGTGCTGTGGAGCCGACGGAGGCTGACCGGCCGGACTACCGGCAGGTAGGGTGCCGCCCAGGTCGTCGATCCCGGAGCTGGGGGCGCTGCTATGGGCGAAACGCCGAAAGGCACTACACAGACAAGCAGTACGCAGGGAATACGCAGGGGCGGCGACGGCCGCGGCGGTGTCGGCAACGTGTTGTCCGGGATCGCCGTGGCCGTCGGCTTCGTGCTCTTCCTGGGAGGCTTCATATGGGCCGCGCTGCTCTACCAGCCCTACACGGTGCCGACCGACTCGATGACGCCGACGGTGCGGCCCGGCGACCGGGTGCTCGCCCAGCGCATCGACGGCGGCGAGGTGCGGCGCGGGGACATCGTCATCTTTACTGATGCCATGTGGAGCGACTCCCCCATGGTCAAGCGGGTCGTCGGCATCGGCGGCGACACCGTGAAGTGCTGCGGGGAGAGCGGCCGGCTCAGCGTCAACGGCAAGGAGCTGGAAGAGCCCTACGTCGACCGCACCCGGCCCGCGACGCCGGACGGCGCGGCCCCCGGCGCGGGCTCCCCGGCCGGCACCCCGTTCGAGGTGACCGTCCCCGAGGGCAACCTCTTCCTGCTCGGCGACAAGCGCTCCAATTCGCTCGACTCCCGGGCCCACCTCCAGGAGGCCGGCCAGGGGACCGTGGCCCGCTCCACCGTCCGGGGCCGCATCGACGCCCTGGCCTGGCCCTCCATGACCATGGTCGGCCGGCCGGCAGCGTACGCCGGCCTGCCCGGCGGGACCTCGCAGCCGGGGCCGCTGCGGATCCAGCTCGCCGCCGTCGCAGCCGGGGCCGCACTGGTGGTGCTGGGGGCCGCGTACGGGCCGCTCGCACGGGTCCTGGGGCGCGGCCGCAGGCAGGGGACCGCCGGTGTCCGCTGACCGGGCCGCGGACGGCCCGCGCAAGGTGTCCCGGGTGATCCTGCTGGACCCCCAGGACCGGATCCTGCTGCTGCACGGCTTCGAGCCCGGCGACCCGGCGGTCGACTGGTGGTTCACCCCGGGCGGCGGGCTGGAAGGCGGCGAGAGCCGGGCGCAGGCCGCGCTGCGGGAACTCGCCGAGGAAACCGGCATCACCGAGGTGGAACTGGGGCCGGTGCTGTGGCACCGGTACTGCTCCTTCCCGTTCGACGGGCGGCGCTGGGAGCAGGACGAGTGGTACTACCTGGCCCGGACCGCGCAGATCAGGACCGAGCCGCGCGGGCTCACCGAGCTGGAGCGGCGCAGTGTCACGGGGGCCCGGTGGTGGACGCCGGAGGAGCTCCTGGCGGCCGGCGAGACGGTGTACCCGAACCGGCTGGCAGAGCTGCTCCGCACCCTGCTGGACGACGGTCCCCCGGCCACGCCGGTGCAGCTGGCGCCGGAAATCGTCTAGGGCCGCCTCGGCCTGCCGCACAATAGGGAGACGCACGGCTGAAGGGGAACATGCCATGAGCGCCGAGGACCTCGAAAAGTACGAGACCGAGATGGAGCTGAAGCTCTATCGGGAGTACCGCGACGTCGTCGGGCTGTTCAAGTACGTGATCGAGACGGAACGCCGCTTCTACCTGACGAACGACTACGAGATGCAGGTGCACTCGGTGCAGGGAGAGGTTTTCTTCGAGGTCACGATGGCCGACGCCTGGGTGTGGGACATGTACCGGCCGGCCCGCTTCGTGAAGCAGGTACGGGTGCTGACCTTCAAGGACGTGAACATCGAGGAGCTCAACAAGACCGACCTCGAACTCCCGGGCAGCTGATCCCTCCCCCTCGGGGGTGAACGGGTCGTCCACAACGGCCCCGCGATCCACCAAGATCCACAGGGTGGGCGGGTCCGCGGGATCGTCGGGGCCGGAGGTGGTGCCCGATGAACGCGAAGGACGTGGCGCGACAGGCGCTGGGGCGGTACGGGGAGGATCTGGCGGCGCGGCGGCTGGCCGAGGCCGGCATGACGGTGATCGCGCGGAACTGGCGGTGCCGGAGCGGGGAGATCGACATCGTCGCGCGGGACGGTGACGCCCTCGTCGTGTGCGAGGTCAAGACCCGCCGGGCGGGGCCGTTCGAGCATCCCATGGCCGCGGTCCGGCCGGGCAAGGCCGAGCGGCTGCGGCGGCTCGCCGGGCGCTGGCTCGCCGACCACGGCGGTCCGCCCCCGGGCGGGGTGCGCATCGACCTGGTGGGCGTCCTGCTGCCGCGGCGCGGCGCGGCCGTGGTGGAGCACGTCCGGGGGGTGGCGTGATGGGCTTCGCACGGGCCTGCTCGGTCGCCCTGGTGGGCGTCGAGGGCGTGGTGGTGGAGGTCCAGGCCGACCTGGAGCCCGGTGTTGCGGCGTTCACCCTGGTGGGGCTGCCCGACAAGACCCTCGTCGAGAGCCGGGACCGGGTCCGGGCCGCCGTCGTGAACTCGGGCGCCGCCTGGCCGCAGAAGAAGCTCACGGTCGGGCTCAGCCCCGCCTCGGTGCCGAAATCGGGCGCCGGCTTCGACCTGGCCGTGGCCGCGGCGGTGCTGGGTGCGGCCGAGGCGGTCGATCCCGCGGTCATCGCCGACCTGGTGCTCGTCGGGGAGCTGGGCCTGGACGGCCGGGTCCGTCCGGTACCGGGTGTGCTGCCGGCGGTCCTCGCCGCGGCGGAGGCCGGATACCGCAGCGTGGTCGTGCCCCGGCGGTGCGCCGCCGAGGCGCGGCTGGTCCCGGACGTCTCGGTGCTCGGCGTGGGCAGCCTGCGCGACCTGATCGCGGTTCTCACCGGCGGAACGGTCCCCGCCGAGGAACAGCCGGACGACACCGGGCCGCCGGGCCCCGGCCCGGGGCCGGCGGGCCTGCTGGTCCCGGGCGCGGGGCTGGGCACCGGGGTCGTGC
>NZ_JACBGN010000041.1 GCF_013401435.1 Streptomyces sp. BR123 | reverse complement strand
CCCCGGCACCCCCTCCGCCGGCCCGGTCACCGAGACCTCGGTGGGCCTGTCCTGGGCCGCGGCCACCGACGACAAGGGCGTCAAGGACTACGACGTGTACCGCGGCGCCGCGAAGATCGCGACGGTCACCGGGACCTCGTACGCCGACACCGGCCTGACCAAGGGCACCGCGTACACGTACTCCGTCACCGCCCGCGACACCGCCGGCCAGACCGGGCCCTCCTCCGGCACCCTGACGGTCACGACCCCCGGCGGCACGGTCCCGCCCGACCCGGGGGACAAGGTCACGCTCGGCTACTTCACCAACTGGGGCGTCTACGGACGCAACTACCACGTGAAGAACCTGGTCACCTCCGGCACCGCCGCGAAGATCACGCACATCAACTACGCCTTCGGCAACGTCCAGGGCGGCAAGTGCACCATCGGCGACGCCTACGCCGACCACGACAAGGCCTACACCGCCGACCAGAGCGTCGACGGCAAGGCCGACACCTGGGACCAGCCGCTGCGCGGCAACTTCAACCAGCTGCGCAAGCTCAAGGCCCAGTACCCGCACCTCAAGGTCCTGTGGTCCTTCGGCGGCTGGACCTGGTCCGGCGGCTTCGGCCAGGCCGCGGCGAACCCGGCCGCCTTCGCCCAGTCCTGCTACGACCTGGTCGAGGACCCGCGCTGGGCCGACGTCTTCGACGGCATCGACCTGGACTGGGAGTACCCGAACGCCTGCGGCCTGAGCTGCGACACCTCGGGAGCCGCCGCCTTCACCCACATGATGCAGGCCATGAAGGCCAAGTTCGGCGCCGCCAACCTGGTCACCGCGGCCATCACGGCCGACGCCTCCGACGGCGGCAAGATCGACAAGGCCGACTACGCGGGAGCCGCCCGGTACGCGGACTTCTACAACGTCATGACGTACGACTTCTTCGGCGCCTGGGCCGCCCAGGGCCCGACCGCCCCGCACTCCCCGCTCACCCCGTACGCCGGGATCCCGCAGGCCGGCTTCAACTCCGCCGAAGCCGTCGCCAAGCTCAAGGCCAAGGGCGTCCCGGGCAGCAAGCTCAACCTCGGCATCGGCTTCTACGGCCGCGGCTGGACCGGCGTCACCCAGGCGGCCCCCGGCGGCACCGCCACCGGCCCGGCCCAGGGCACGTACGAGCAGGGCATCGAGGACTACAAGGTGCTCAAGAACAGCTGCCCCGCCACCGGCACGATCGCCGGCACCGCCTACGCCAAGTGCGGAAGCAACTGGTGGAGCTACGACACCCCCGCCACCATCGCCGGAAAGACGGCCTGGGCCAAGCAGCAGGGGCTCAGGGGCGCCTTCTACTGGGAGTTCAGCGGCGACACCGCGAACGGCGAACTCGCCGCCGCCGTCCACGCCGGCCTGCGGTGACCCCCGCCCACTGAGCCGGTGAACGACGAAGCCGGGAAGACGGGATCCGCCCCCCGTCTCCCCGGCTTCCTCACGTCAGGTCCGTACGCCGGTACGCCGATGGCCGCCCTCGGGCGACGTTCGCCCTCCCCCGGACCCCGTCCGGGGGACCCCCACCCAACGGGCAAGGAATTCTCAGGCGACATTCACCCTCCCCCAGACTCCGTCCGGGGGGACCCCCACCCAACGGGCAAGGAATTCTCAGGCGACATTCACCCGTTGTCCGGGAGGCGCCGCCTCCAGCCAGGCCAGGAACCCGGTCAGCGCGTCCTCGCTCATCGCCAGCTCCAGGCGGGTCCCCTGATGGGTACAGCCGAGCACGACGGCGTCGGACAGCAGCGCCAGCTCCTCCTCGCCCTCGGGAGCCCGGCGCGAGACCACCTCGATCGAGTCCCGCTGCAGCAGTCGGCGCGGCCGCGGCGAGTACGAGAAGACGCGGAACCAGTCGATGCGGTCACCGCTGTAGCGGGCGACCCCGTAGACCCAGCCCTTGCCGGAGAGGTCCGGCTTGTCGGCCACCCCCCAGCGCAAGGAGCAGTCGAAGGTGCCGCCGGAGCGCTGGATCAGTCTGCGCCGCAGCCCGAACACGAACAGGCCGATCACCACCAGGGCTACGACCAGGCCGCTCACAAGCAGAGCGAGGAGCATCTTCACCGACCTCCTCGCTCATCGACATACCGCACATGAAAAGGGACGTACATCGCCTCAGCCGCGACCCGTCCCGGAAAATTCCGGAACGGACCGCGGCTGAGGTCTCAACCTGTTCGGTACGGGGCTCAGCGCCCCGCGACCGCGCGCAGCCGGACATCCGCGCGACGCTCGGCGGCCGCGTCGGCCTCCGCCTTCGCGCGCTCCAGTGCCCGCTCCGCCCGCTGGACGTCAATCTCGTCCGCGAGCTCGGCGATCTCGGCCAGCATGGACAGCTTGTTGTCCGCGTACGAGATGAATCCGCCGTGCACCGCGGCGACGACAGTGCCGCCCTCGCTGGTACGGATGGTCACCGGGCCCGATTCCAGCACACCGAGAAGCGGCTGGTGACCGGGCATGACGCCGATGTCGCCGGACGTGGTGCGGGCGACGACCAGGGTGGCCGCACCGGACCAGACACTCCGGTCCGCCGCGACCAGCTCGACGTGCAGCTCAGCAGCCAAGGTGGCTCCTCGGGTCACCACCCGGCGGGTCAGCCGGGTGTTGGGTCAAATTCTAATGGGCGTGGGGAGAGGGACGGGACACACCCGCCCCTCTCAGAGGTCCCCTCCCGGCCGTGACCGGGAGGGAACCTTCGAACCGGAGGCACTCGCAGGAGCGCCCCGGGTCAGGAGACGCCCAGCTCCTTGGCGTTCTTCTTCAGGTCCTCAAGGCCACCGCACATGAAGAAGGCCTGCTCGGGGAAGTGGTCGAACTCACCGTCGCAGATCGCGTTGAACGCGGCGATCGACTCGTCGAGCGGGACGTCCGAACCGTCCACACCGGTGAACTGCTTCGCCGCGTGGGTGTTCTGGGACAGGAAGCGCTCGACACGGCGGGCACGGTGGACAACGAGCTTGTCCTCCTCGCCCAGCTCGTCGATACCGAGGATCGCGATGATGTCCTGGAGGTCCTTGTACTTCTGCAGGATCCCCTTGACGCGGGTCGCGGCCGCGTAGTGGTCCTTCGCGATGTACCGCGGGTCGAGGATGCGGGACGAGGAGTCCAGCGGGTCCACGGCCGGGTAGATGCCCTTCTCGGAGATCGGACGGGAGAGAACCGTCGTCGCGTCGAGGTGGGCGAAGGTGGTCGCCGGCGCCGGGTCGGTGAGGTCGTCGGCGGGGACGTAGATCGCCTGCATCGAGGTGATCGAGTGACCACGGGTCGAGGTGATGCGCTCCTGGAGGAGACCCATCTCGTCGGCCAGGTTCGGCTGGTAACCCACCGCGGAGGGCATGCGGCCGAGCAGGGTCGAGACCTCGGAACCGGCCTGCGTGAAGCGGAAGATGTTGTCGATGAAGAACAGCACGTCCTGCTTCTGCACATCGCGGAAGTACTCCGCCATGGTCAGACCGGCCAGGGCGACGCGCAGACGGGTGCCCGGGGGCTCGTCCATCTGGCCGAAGACCAGGGCGGTCTTGTCGAGAACGCCGGACTCTTCCATCTCCGCGATGAGGTCGTTGCCCTCACGGGTGCGCTCACCCACGCCGGCGAAGACGGAAACACCCTCGTGCAGCTTCGCCACACGCATGATCATTTCCTGGATCAGAACGGTCTTGCCGACACCGGCACCACCGAACAGACCGATCTTTCCACCCTTGACGTACGGGGTGAGGAGGTCGACGACCTTGAGGCCCGTCTCGAACATCTCGGTCTTCGACTCGAGGTCCTCGAACTTCGGGGCCGTGCGGTGGATCGCCCAGCGCTCGGTCTCCGTGCCGTTGGCCTCGGGCTCGTTCAGCACCTCACCGAGGGTGTTGAACACCTTGCCCTTGGTGAAGTCGCCGACGGGGACGGTGATGCCCGCACCCGTGTCGGTCACCACGGCCTGGCGGACCAGGCCGTCGGTGGGCTGCATGGAGATGGCGCGGACAACGCCGTCACCCAGGTGCTGCGCGACCTCGAGGGTCAGCGTCTTGAGCGCGCCCTCCTCGGCCGGGTCGGCAACCTGGACGGTCAGCGCGTTGTAGATCTCCGGCATGGCGTCGACGGGGAACTCCACGTCGACGACCGGGCCGATGACCCGCGCGATGCGGCCGGTGGCAGCGGCCGCCACTGCGTTATCGATAGACGTCGTCACTTACTTGTCACTCCCCGCGTTCGCGTCGGCCAGGGCTGCGGAGCCACCGACGATCTCGCTGATTTCCTGGGTGATTTCGGCCTGGCGGGCCGCGTTGGCAAGCCGGGTGAGGTTCGTGATGAGCTCACCGGCGTTGTCGGTCGCCGACTTCATCGCACGGCGGCGGGCAGCGTGCTCGGAAGCAGCGGCCTGCAGCAGCGCGTTGTACACGCGGCTCTCGACGTAGCGCGGCAGCAGGGCGTCGAGGACGTCCTCCGCCGACGGCTCGAAGTCGAACAGCGGCAGGACCTCGCCCTTGCCGGCCGTCTCCTCCTGCGCCTTCTCAAGGCTGAGCGGCAGCATCCGGTCGTCCACCGGGTTCTGCGTCATCATCGACACGAACTCCGTGAAGACGATGTGCAGCTCGTCCACGCCGCCCTCGGCCGTCTCCCGGGAGATGGCCTCGATGAGCGGTGCGGCCACGGCCTTGGCGTTCGCGTAGGTCGGGCTGTCGGTGAAGCCGGTCCAGCTGTCCGCGACCTTGCGCTCACGGAAGCCGTAGTAGGCGACACCCTTGCGGCCGACGATGTAGTGGTCGACCTCCTTGCCCTCGCTGCGCAGCCGCTCCGTCAGCCGGTCCGCCGCCTTGATGGCGTTGGACGAGTAGCCGCCGGCCAGACCACGGTCGCTCGTGAGCAGCAGCACGGCCGCCCGCACCGGGGCCTCCGCCCCCGTGGTGAGCGGGTGCTTGGTGTTGGACCCCGTCGCCACCGCGGTCACCGCACGGGTGAGCTCGGTCGCGTACGGCGTGGAGGCCGCCACCTGGCGCTGCGCCTTGACGATGCGCGAGGCGGCGATCATCTCCATCGCCTTGGTGATCTTCTTGGTCGCGGTAACGGATCGGATGCGACGCTTGTAGACCCGGAGCTGGGCTCCCATGAGTCAGGTCCCTTCCGTCGTTACTTGGCCACCGGCGCGTCTTCGCCCAGAAGCTTGCCGTCCGAGGTCTCGAACTGCTTCTTGAAGTCGGCGATCGCGTCGGCGACGGACTGCAGGGTGTCGTCCGACATCTTGCCGCCCTCGCGGATCGAGGTGAGGAGTTCCTTGCGGTTGTGGCGCAGGTGCTCCAGCAGCTCGGACTCGAAGCGACGGATGTCCTCGACCGGGACGTCGTCCATCTTGCCGGTGGTGCCGGCCCAGATGGAGACGACCTGCTCCTGAACCGGCATCGGCTCGTACTGGGCCTGCTTCAGCAGCTCGACCATGCGCTTGCCGCGCTCCAGCGCGGACTTCGACGCGGAGTCCAGGTCGGAACCGAAGGCGGCGAACGCCTCCAGCTCGCGGTACTGGGCGAGGTCCACGCGCAGGCGGCCGGAGATCTGCTTCATGGCCTTGTGCTGGGCGGAGCCACCGACACGGGAGACCGAGATACCGACGTTCAGGGCCGGACGCTGGCCGGCGTTGAACAGGTCGGACTCCAGGAAGCACTGGCCGTCGGTGATGGAGATGACGTTGGTCGGGATGAACGCCGAGACGTCGTTGGCCTTGGTCTCGACGATCGGCAGACCGGTCATCGAACCGGCACCCATCTCGTCGGAGAGCTTGGCGCAGCGCTCCAGCAGGCGGGAGTGCAGGTAGAAGACGTCACCCGGGTAGGCCTCACGGCCCGGCGGGCGGCGCAGCAGCAGGGACACGGCGCGGTAGGCGTCGGCCTGCTTCGACAGGTCGTCGAAGACGATCAGGACGTGCTTGCCCTGGTACATCCAGTGCTGACCGATGGCGGAACCGGTGTACGGCGCAAGGTACTTGAAGCCGGCCGGGTCCGACGCCGGGGCGGCGACGATGGTCGTGTACTCCAGGGCGCCCGCCTCTTCCAGCGCGGCGCGCACGGAAGCGATGGTGGAGCCCTTCTGGCCGATGGCGACGTAGATGCAGCGGACCTGCTTGTTGACGTCGCCCGAGCGCCAGTTGTCACGCTGGTTGATGATCGTGTCGATGGCCAGGGCGGTCTTGCCCGTCTGGCGGTCACCGATGATCAGCTGACGCTGGCCGCGGCCGACCGGCGTCATGGCGTCGACGGCCTTGTAGCCCGTCTCCATGGGCTCGTGCACGGACTTGCGCGCCATGACGCCCGGGGCCTGCAGCTCGAGGGCGCGGCGGCCCTCGGTCGCGATCTCGCCGAGGCCGTCGATCGGGTTGCCGAGCGGGTCGACAACGCGGCCGAGGTAGCCCTCGCCGACGCCGACGGAGAGCACCTCACCGGTGCGCTGCACCGGCTGGCCCTCCTCGATACCGCTGAACTCGCCGAGGACGATGGCACCGATCTCGCGCTCCTCGAGGTTGAGGGCGAGGCCGAGGGTGCCGTCCTCGAACTTCAGCAGCTCGTTCGCCATGGTGGAGGGCAGGCCCTCCACCTTCGCGATGCCGTCACCGGCAACGCTGACCGTGCCGACCTCCTCGCGCGAGGCCGCGTCCGGCTGGTACGACTGGACAAAGGTCTCCAGTGCGTCCCGGATCTCCTCCGGCCGGATCGTGAGCTCCGCCATCTGGGTTCCCTGCTCTCCTTGTTGGGCCCGAAGTTTCTTAGGGGTCTGGGGGCGACCCCCAGGAATCTTCTGCAAGTTCTGCACGGCCCAACCGGGCCGCTAGGAATGCTGTGTTCTGTTTGGTGACTGCTCGGCTGGTCAGCCGGCCATGCGGCGAGCGGCCTCGGCCAGTCGGTTCGAGGTGGAACCGTCGATGACCTCGTCGCCCACCTGCACCACGATCCCGCCGAGGACCTCGGGGTCCACGTCGAGGTTCAGGTGCATCTGGCGGCCGTACAGCTTGGCCAGCACCGCGCCGAGACGCTGCTTCTGCGCGTCGCTGAGCGGAACCGCGGTGGTCACGGTGGCGACCATGCGGTCGCGGCGCTCGGCGGCGAGCTTGGAAAGGGACTCGAGTCCCGCTTCCAGGCTACGTCCACGCGGGTGGGTGACCAGTCGCGTCACCAGGCGCTCGGTGGCGGCGTTCGCCTTGCCGCCGAGCAGGCTGCGGAGCAGCGCGCTCTTGGCGGAGACGGTCGCCTTGCGGTCGGTCAGGGCGGCGCGCAGCTCGGGGTTCGAGGCGAGGATCCGGCCGAAGCGGAAGATCTCGTCCTCGACGTCGTCGAGTGCGCCGGCCTTCTGCGCCGCGGTGAGGTCGGCGGTGGCCGCCAGCTCCTCCAGCGCGTCCACCAGGTCGCGGGACTGCGACCAGCGGGAGCGCACCATGCCGGACACCAGGTCGAGGGTCTCCCCGCCCACCTGGCCGCCCAGCAGCCGTGCGGCCAGCTCGGCCTTGGCCTCACCCGGCTGCGCCGGGTCCGTGAGGACCCGACGCAGCGAGACCTCGCGGTCGAGCAGCGCGGTGACGGCGGCCAGCTCACCGGCGAGCTTCGCCGCGTCGACGGACGTGTTGTCCGTCAGCGCGTCGAGGCGCTCGCGGGAGGCGTGCAGCGCCTCGCGGCTCGCTCCGTTCATCGGGTCGCCTCGGCCTTCGCCTCGAGCTCGTCGAGGAACCGGTCGATGGTGCGGCTCTGCCGGGCGTGGTCCTCGAGGGACTCGCCGACGAGCTTGCCGGCCAGGTCGGTGGCGAGCTTGCCCACGTCCTGACGCAGCGCCTGCGAGGCGGCCTTGCGGTCGGCCTCGATCTGGGCGTGGCCGGCAGCGATGATCTCCTCGCGCTGCCGCTGGCCCTCTGCGCGCAGCTCTTCCTTGAGCGCAGTGCCCTGCTCCAGCGCTTCCTGGCGCAGGCGGGCGGCCTCGTGCCGGGCCTCGGCGAGCTGGGCCTTGTACTGCTCCAGGACGCTCTGGGCCTCGGTCTGGGCGGCTTCCGCCTTCTCGATGCCACCCTCGATGGCCTCGCGACGCTCTTCCAGAACCTTGTTGATGTTCGGGAGGAGCTTCTTCGCGAGGATGGCGAAGACGATCAGGAAGGCGACGAGACCGACGATGAGCTCCGGGAGCGGCGGGAGCAGAGGGTTCTGAGGCTCCTCTGCCGCCAGGTGCACCAGGGAAATCACATCAGTGCCTTTCGTCGAATCGGACAGGTATGCGTTCGTCAGCTGTAGACGAAGGGCATGACCAGACCGATGAGGGCGAGCGCCTCACAGAAGGCGAAGCCGAGGATCTGGTTGGCGCGGATCAGACCGGCAGCCTCGGGCTGGCGGGCGAGGGCCTGCGTGCCGTTGCCGAAGATGATGCCGACGCCGACGCCGGGGCCGATGGCCGCGAGACCGTAACCGACGGAGCTGAGGGAACCGGTGACGGCGGCAAGGGTCTGGGACATGCCAGTTCTTCCTTCTCTTTCACGGACCGGTGGGGGTTGGCCACCGGACGAATGGGGGCTTGGAGGTGGGCGATCAGTGGTGCTCGGCGAGCGCGCCCTGGATGAAGCTGCAGGCCAGGAGGACGAAGACGTACGCCTGGACAGCCTGGATGAAGAGCTCGAAGACGGTCATGCCGAGGACCATGACGAACGACACGCCCGCGGCCGGGATGCCCCAGCCGTTGAAGAGGTACCAGCTGGCGATCGTGAACAGCACCAGGAGGGTGTGGCCGGCGAACATGTTCGCGAACAGTCGGACCGCGTGGGTGAAGGGGCGGACCAGGACGTTCGAGAAGAACTCGATGACCATGACCAGCGGGAGGACGGCGCCCAGGGACTTGTCGTAGCCGGTCAGGTTCTTCAGGCCGCCGACGAAGCCGTGGCGCTTGAAGGTCACCGACATCCAGATGCCGTAGACGACCAGCGCGAGAGCGGCCGGGTACGCGATGATCGAGGTCACCGGGAACTGGGCCAGCGGGATGATCGACCAGACGTTCAGGATCCAGACGAAGAAGAACAGCGACACCATGAAGGGGACGTACTTCTCGCCCTCCTTCTTGCCCAGCGTCTCGTACACGATCCCGCGGCGCACGAAGTCGTAACCGCTCTCGGCGACCATCTGGAGCTTGCCGGGAACGACCTGCGGCTTGCGGAAGGCGGCCCAGAAGAAGCCCAGAATGATGATCGTGCCCAGCAGGGCGAGCAGCATCGGCTTGTTGAAGTACCAGCCGTCTGCATCTCCGGCGATGGGCTCGAAGATGAAGGACCACAGGCTGGGGGCCGGGAAGCCACAACCGGAGTTGAGTTGACAGTCGGCCTCGAAGGCGAGCGTCATCTGGTCAGCACTCACCGCGGGCTCCTTCAGCGTGGCGCATAGGTACGGCAACCTCGTTGTGTCGGCGCGGCAGACAGCCGCGGTTCGGCACTGGACTGGTGTTACGGATGATGGGGCGGCGTTCAGGCATGGAGCCTCGCGATGGAACAGGCGTCAGCTCGGATGCCCGCGCCCGCAGTGCCGCAGTTGGCACCGGACGATAGCAGGATCTCGAACGCGCCTTTATCCCGGCCCTACCCCTCACGACTTCGGCCCCGAGTTTTCGGGCTTGTCGCCCTTCACCGAGTCCGGTTCGACGTAGAGGATCTTGGCCTTCATATGCGCACGCGTCTGCGCCGCGATCCACACGAGGGTGGTCGCGACCAGCGTGATGGCGAAGGCCTTGGGGTTGAACAACGTCGTGTTCTTGAACACGGCGACGAAGACGAACAGCAGAAGAATCTGCGTCGTGTAGAGCATGAGCCCCATCGCCTGGAACAGGTGCGGCAGCGATTTCGCCGTGCGTTGCAGAACGATGAAGCCGATGCCCATGAAGAGCATCACGACCACCGTGGCGATGGCTGCACCAAGGGCCCCCTTGCCGCCCGCGGCCACGGCGCTGACGACAACGGCGATGACGCCGGCGACAGCGGTGGGCACTGCGGCGTGCAGGAGGGATCGGGCGTCATCGGACAGCATGGCGCTTTGGCTCCGCGGTGGTGGTGGGGGCACGGACTCGTACGGGACTCGTACGGGACGAGCGTAGGCCCGGTCGCGAGAAAGAACCTCGAGCCGGAGGGCCGTCGCACTACGGTCCTTCGGCTGTGTCACCGGGTTTAGTGAACGGTATCACAAACTATTTGATGAGAGCTTTACCTGGAGGGTGTGCCAACTGTCACACATGAGTGTGAACGCGCCCGTGTGTGCGCGACAAGCCCTCGGCTTGCGTGCTAATGGCGCCCCATGTCCGACATGCTCCGTCGGCGTCAGCGCGTCGTTTCGGCCTTACGCCGGTCGGGGAAGCGCGAACGGGGGCCCACGGCGGTTGCTCCGTTGACGCCGGAGACACCCACCGCGACCCGCCGGCCGGACTCCGGCTCGCGGCCCGAGGCGTCCTGCGCGGCCGCCTCGGCGGCCCGCTCGGCGTGCCGGTAGCGCGGCGGGACCAGGAACTCCGCCCAGCGCGGGGTGCGCGGCCTGAAGCGCGGCAGGAGCAGCAGGACCAGGCCCACGGCGCTCAGGGCCGCGATGGCCAGCACGATCCACATCGAGGCGGAGTGCACGGAATAGGCCACCGCGCCGAACGCGATCAGTCCGGACCAGAAGTACATGATCAGGACAGCGCGGCTGTGGGAATGGCCGAGTTCCAGCAGTCGGTGGTGCAGGTGCCCGCGGTCCGCCGCGAACGGCGACTGGCCCTTCCAGGTGCGCCGCACGATGGCCAGGACCAGGTCGGCCATCGGGATCGCGATGATCGTCAGCGGCAGCAGCAGCGGGATGAAGACCGGGAGCATCGCGTGCGTCGCGTTGCGCTCACCGCCGGCGAAGAGGGCCATCGTGTCCGGGTCCACCTGGCCGGTGATCGAGATGGCGCCGGCGGCGAGGACCAGGCCGATGAGCATCGAACCGGAGTCGCCCATGAAGATGCGTGCGGGATGCATGTTGTGCGGCAGGAAGCCCAGGCACATGCCCATCAGGATCGCGGCGAAGAGGGTCGCGGGCGCCGCCGCCTCGATTCCGTAGCCGAACCAGATCCGGTAGGCGTAGAGGAAGAACGCCGCGGAGGCGATGCACACCATGCCGGCGGCGAGGCCGTCGAGGCCGTCCACGAAGTTCACCGCGTTGATGGTGACGACCACCAGGGCCACCGTGAGCAGGTTGCCCTGCCACTGGGTGAGCGCGACCGTCCCGATCCACGGGACGGGGATCCACAGCACGGTCAGGCCCTGCATGACCATCACACCGGCGGCGATCATCTGCGCGCCGAGCTTGATCAGCGCGTCGATCTCGAACTTGTCGTCCAGGACGCCGATCAGCCAGATCAGCGCGGCCCCCGACAGCAGGGCCCGCGGCTCGTTGGACAGCTCGAAGACGCCGTTGAGGTTGGGCAGGTGGTCGGCGACCAGCAGGCCCGCGCACAGCCCGCCGAACATGGCGATGCCGCCGAGTCGCGGAGTGGGCTCGCGGTGCACGTCGCGGGCGCGGATCTCCGGCATCGCGCCGGCCGCGATCGCGAATCTGCGCACGGGCCCGGTGAGCAGGTAGGTCACCGCCACCGTGACGCAGAGCGTCAGCAGGTATTCACGCACGGGCTGCCCCAGATGTATCGCCGGCCATCTCAGCCCCACACATTAGCCGTGATGTCCCCGGTGGCGAGGACGCGAGGAACCCGGCTGCGGTTGCGGTACACCCTGCTTGCCCCGATTACCCACCGTAAGGGGGAAAGGAGTGGGCCAGATCGGCCACTTCCGCGCGGGTTTTCGCCGGTTCCCCCTGCAGTGCGGCCGTGAAGAGCGCGGCGATCCGCTCCATCTCCGGCTCCCGCATGCCCTGGGTGGTCACGGCCGCCGAGCCCAGGCGGATCCCGCGCTGGTCCCCGTACGGCAGGGCACAGGTGTCCAGCACGATCCCCGCCGCGGCGAGCCGGCCGCGGGCGGTGGGGCCGTCGAGGCCGAGGGGCGCCGGGTCGGCGGTGATCAGGTGCGTGTCCGTGCCGCCCGTCGTCACGGCGAAGCCGTGCCCGGTCAGCGCCTCCGCCAGCACGCGGGCGTTGGCCACCACCCGGTGGGCGTACGTGGTGAACGCGGGCCGGGCCGCCTCGCCGAAGGCGACGGCCTTGGCGGCGATGGTGTGCATCTGGGCGCCGCCCTGGGTGAACGGGAACACGGCCCGGTCGATCCGCTCCGCGAACTCCGCGCCGCACAGGATCATCCCGCCGCGGGGGCCGCGCAGCACCTTGTGGGTGGTCGCGCACACGACGTCGGCGTACGGGACGGGGCTGGGCGCCGCCCCGCCGGCGACGAGCCCGATCGGGTGCGCGGCGTCCGCGATGAGGTAGGCCCCCACCTCGTCGGCGATCTCCCGGAAGACCGAGTACTCGGGATGCCGCGGGTAGGAGATCGAGCCGCAGACGATGGCTTTCGGCCGGTGCGCCCGCGCCAGCTGCTGCACCTGGGGGTAGTCGATCAGGCCCGTCTCGGCGTCGACCCCGTAGCCGACGAAATCGAACCAGCGGCCGGAGAAATTGGCCGGGGAGCCGTGGGTGAGGTGGCCGCCGTACGCGAGCCCCATCGCCAGCACGGTGTCGCCCGGCCGCAGCAGGGCGGCGTACGCGGCGAGGACGGCGGCGGAGCCGGAGTGCGGCTGCACGTTGGCGTGCTCGACCCCGAACAGCGCCCGCGCCCGTTCCGCGGCGGTCCGCTCGGCGAGGTCGGCGTACTCGCAGCCGCCGTGGTAGCGGTTGCCCGGGTAGCCCTCGGCGTACTTGTTGGCGAGCGCCGAGCCGAGGGCCGCCAGGACGGCGGGCGAGGTGAAGTTCTCGGCGGCGATCAGCTGGAGCGAGGTGGCCTGCCGCTGCGCCTCCCCGGCGAGCACGTCGGCCATCTGCGGATCCTGCTGCCGCAGCAGGTCCGGGGGCGGGGTGATGACGCTCATGGCGCGACTCCAGTGGCGGTACCGGGTACCGCCACTGTAGGCCCGTCGAAGCCGTCGCGCCCTGCGGGACGGCTCCCGGGGCCCGGAAGGCGCCGCCGGGTCGCGGAGCCCCGCGCCGGCCCCCTGACGGCCATGTCGCTCACCCGCGCGGCCCTCAGCCGTGCGGCCCTCGTCCCGCGCGGCCCCGAGGGGCCTCCGCGGGCTTCGGCCCGCTGCGCCGGCCCCGGCCGCCGGTCCGCGCACCCGGGTCAGTGCGGGGGCGCGACACCCGTCAGGGCCGTGACGACCGGATCGAGCGCCTGGTTGATCTCGTCGCCGATCGAGCGGAAGAAGGTGATCGGGGCGCCGTAGGGGTCGTGCACCTCGTCCGCGTCCTGCGAGGGGGCCAGGAGCCAGCCGCGCAGGGCCGCCGCGGCCCGTACCAGTGCCCGCGCGCGTTCGACGACGCCGTCGTCCAGGGGCGGCAGCGTCGCCGGGTCTATGGCCCGCACCAGGCGGGTGAACTCCTTCAGGGTGAAGGTGCGCAGGCCCGCCGAGTGGCCCATGGAGATGACCTGCGCCCGGTGGTCCCGGGTGGCGGTCAGGACGAGGTCGGCCCGTATGACGTGCTCGTCGAGCAGCTCGCGCCCGGTGAACCCGGAGGCGTCCGCGCCGAAGTCGGCGAGTACGGCGGCTGCGTTCGCCTCCATCGGGGCGCCCTCGTGGCCCCACGTGCCGGCGCTCTCCACGATCAGGCTGCTGGCCGGGATGTCGCCCAGGCGGTGTGCCAGCGCATGCCGGGTCAGCCGCTCGGTGATCGGCGAGCGGCAGACGTTGCCGGTGCTGACGTGGAGGATGCGGAAGGTGCCCGCGCCGTCCGCGGGCGGAAGCTGCCCCTCGGCTATGCCACGCCCCTGAGGGCTCACGGGGACACCTCGAGGTCGGGTACGACCTCCCGCAGCTGCTCGGCGGTCAGCGCGCCCTCGCGCAGCAGGACGGGAACCTTCCCGGTGACGTCGACGATCGACGACGGCTGGATGCCGGGGGTGGGGCCGCCGTCCAGGTACACCGAGACGGAGTCGCCGAGCATGGCGCGCGCCGCGTCGCAGTCCTCGGGCGCCGGGTGGCCGGTCAGGTTCGCGGAGGACACCGCCATCGGGCCGACCTCGGTCAGGAGCTCGATCGCGACGGGGTGCAGCGGCATGCGCACGGCCACCGTGCCCCGGGTCTCGCCCAGGTCCCAGGCCAGCGAGGGCTGGTGCTTGGCGACGAGGGTCAGCGCGCCCGGCCAGAAGGCGTCGACGAGCTCCCACGCCTGCTCGGAGAAGTCCGTCACCAGGCCGTGGAGGGTGTTCGGGGAGCCGATGAGCACCGGGGTGGGCATGCTGCGGCCCCGCCCCTTGGCGGTGAGCAGGTCGCCGACGGCCTCCGCGCTGAAGGCGTCCGCACCGATCCCGTACAGGGTGTCGGTGGGCAGCACGACCAGCTCGCCGCGGCGCACGGCGGATGCGGCTTCACGCAGGCCCGTCGCGCGGTCCGTCGCGTCGTTGCAGTCGTATCGCCGGGCCATCAGCGAGCCTCCTCGTGCAGCAGGTGGGTGGCGGGAAGGGGGGCGCTCACGGGCGTGCCTTGCGGGCGGTCGCGAAGCGCGGGCGGTTGTTGAGGTCGGGGTGGTCGGCGGCGTCGGCCCAGCCCAGTTCCTCGGCGAAGATCCACGGAACCTGGCCGCCCTGGGTGTCGGCGTGCTCGACGACGACGACCCCGCCGGGCCGCAGCAGCCGGTGGGCGGTCCGCTCGATGCCGCGGATGGTGTCGAGGCCGTCCTCGCCGGAGAAGAGCGCCATCTCCGGGTCGTGGTCGCGGGCCTCGGGGGCGACGTACTCCCACTCGGTGAGCGGGATGTACGGCGGGTTGGAGATCACCAGGTCGACCTGTCCGTCGAGCTCGGGCAGGGCCTCCAGGGCGTCGCCCTGGTGGACGGTGACCCGCGATCCCTCGGCGTTCTTGCGGGCCCAGCGCAGGGCGTCGTCGGACAGCTCCACGGCGTGCACGCGCGAGCGCGGCACCTCCTGGGCCATGGCGAGGGCGATGGCTCCGGACCCGGTGCACAGGTCGACGATCAGCGGCTCGACGACGTCCATCGCCCGGACGGCCTGTATGGCCCAGTCCACGACCGACTCGGTCTCGGGCCGGGGGACGAACACCCCTGGCCCGACCTGGAGCTCCAGGTACCGGAAGAAGGCGCGGCCGGTGATGTGCTGGAGCGGCTCGCGCGCCTCGCGGCGGGCGACGGCCTCCCAGTAGCGGGCGTCGAAGTCCGCGTCCTTGACGCGGTGCAGTTCCCCCCGTTTGACGCCGTGGACGAAGGCCGCGAGCTCCTCGGCGTCGAAGCGCGGTGAGGGCACGCCTGCGGCGGCCAGCCGCTGGGTGGCCTGGGCCACCTCGGCAAGCAGCAAGTTCACGCTGGTCCTCCGGGCTTGCTGTCGTACGGGGGGAGGGGGGTCAGTTCGGGGTCGCGGCCGCGAGCTTGGCGGCCGAGTCCGTGTCGACGCACGACTGGATGACCGGGTCGAGGTCGCCGTCGAGCACCTGGTCCAAGTTGTACGCCTTGAAGCCGGTCCGGTGGTCCGAGAGCCGGTTTTCCGGGAAGTTGTACGTACGGATCTTCTCGGACCGGTCGACGGTGCGGACCTGGCTGCGCCGGGCGTCGGCGGCCTCCTGCTCGGCGGCCTCCTGGGCGGCGGCCAGCAGGCGGGAGCGCAGGATGCGCATGGCCTGCTCCTTGTTCTGGAGCTGGCTCTTCTCGTTCTGGCAGGACGCGACCACGCCGGTGGGCAGGTGCGTGATGCGGACGGCGGAGTCCGTGGTGTTGACGGACTGGCCGCCGGGGCCGGACGACCGGTACACGTCGATGCGCAGGTCGTTCTGGTTGATCTCGACCTCGACCTCCTCGGCCTCCGGGGTGACGAGCACGCCGGCGGCGGAGGTGTGGATGCGGCCCTGCGATTCGGTGGCCGGCACGCGCTGGACGCGGTGCACGCCGCCCTCGTACTTCAGGCGGGCCCACACGCCCTGGCCGGGCTCGGTGGCGCCGTTGCCGCCCTTGGTGCGGACGGAGACCTGGACGTCCTTGTAGCCGCCGAGCTCGGACTCGGTGGAGTCGATGATCTCGGTCTTCCAGCCCACCCGCTCGGCGTAGCGCAGGTACATGCGCAGCAGGTCGCCGGCGAAGAGGGCGGACTCGTCGCCGCCCGCGCCCGCCTTGATCTCCAGCAGCACGTCCTTGTCGTCGCTGGGGTCGCGCGGGACGAGCAGCAGGCGCAGCTTCTCGGTGAGCTCTTCGCGGTGCGCGGTGAGCTCCTTGACCTCGGCTGCGAAGTCGGGGTCGTCCGCGGCGAACTCCTTCGCCGTCTCGATGTCGTCCGCCGACTGCTTCCACGCCCGGTAGGTGGCGATGATCGGGGTCAGCTCCGCGTAGCGCTTGTTCAGCTTGCGCGCGTTGGCCTGATCGGAGAAGACCGAAGGGTCGGCGAGCTTCTTCTCGAGGTCGGCGTGCTCGCCGACCAGTTCCTCGACCGCCTCGAACATCGGGGGCTCCTGGGGTGAAAAGTACGAAAAAGGGCTGCGGGACGACAAAGGCGCCGGCCCGGCCGCGCCCGCGTGAGCGGGGTGCGGCCGGGGTCCGGCGCCGTGGGCTCGCTACTTCGAGCCGGCAGCCTTGCCGAAGCGGGCCTCGAAGCGGGCGACACGGCCACCGGTGTCGAGGATCTTCTGCTTGCCCGTGTAGAACGGGTGGCACTCGGAGCAGACCTCGGCACGGATGGTGCCCTCGGTCAGGGTGCTACGGGTGGTGAACGACGCGCCGCAGGTGCAGCTGACCTGGGTCTCGACGTACTCGGGGTGAACATCGCGCTTCAAGGTGTCTCCTAGATTCGGGAGGGCGCCGGGTCGCAGGGGCCGAATTGCCGCGTGCGTGAACCGGGGCCGACAGACCAGTCTGCCAGGACCGGGCTGCCTGTCAAAATTCCGGGAACGCCCTCCTCAACCAGGAGGGCCCGGCATCTATTCCGCTCAGCGGACGATGTCGCCGGCCGGGCTCTTGTCGCCGGCGGAGTTCGCGGTGGCCTCGGCGGGGACCGGCTGCTCGGCCAGGAGGGCGTCCCAGACCATCTTGGACTCCTTGGTGAGCGGCGCGACGCGGTTCCGGTCGTAGCGGTCCGGGGCCACCGGCAGGGTGATCATCTGCATGTTCTGGGCGTCGATGCCCTGCAGGCTCTGCGCGAAGCCCATGAGGGACTTCACGTCGCCGAGGGACTTGTCGGTGGTGAGCGCCTTGGTTCCGGTGTCGGCGAGGTCGAGCAGCCGCTTGGGGTTGTCGAAGATGCCGATGCTCTTGACCTGCTTGATCAGGGCCTTGATGAAGGCCTGCTGGAGCTGTATTCGGCCGAGGTCGCTGCCGTCGCCGACGCTCTTGCGGGTGCGGACCAGGCCGAGGGCCTGCTCGCCGTCCAGGCGGTTGGTGCCGGCCGGCAGGTTGAGGTGGCTGCCGTCGTCCTTGATCGGCTTGGTGGTGGTCACCTCGACGCCGCCGAGGTTGTCGATGATCTTCTTGAAGCCCGTGAAATCGACCTCGATGTAGTGGTCCATGCGGATCCCCGACATCTTTTCGACGGTCTTGACCGCGCAGGCCGCCCCGCCGATGGTGAACGACTCGTTGAACTGCGAGCGCGTGCTGCCGCGGTCGGTCTTGCCGTTGCTCGTGGTGCACGAGGGGCGGTTGACGATGGTGTCGCGCGGGATCGACACGACGGTGGCCTTCTTGTGGCCCTCGTACAGGTGGACGATCATCGCGGTGTCGGAGCGGGCGGAGCCGCCGTCGTCGCGGCCGTACTCGCCGTTGGCGCCGGCGCGCGAGTCGGAGCCGAGGACGAGGATGTCCATCGAGCCGTTGTCCACGTTCTGGGGGCGGTCGGCACCGAGCGCCTGGTCGATGTCGACCGTCTTCAGATTCCCGTTGATCTTGAAGTAGAACCAGCCGAGCCCCGCCCCGCCGAGGAGAACCACGCCGACCGCGCTCCAGGCGGCCACGGACAGGGCCTTCCGCTTCGCCGGCTTGCCCTTGGGCCGGTCCGCGGCGGCACGCCGCCCCTCGCCCCTGCTCTCCTCGCTCATGCTCTCCTCAGTCCTGGGGCGCGGGCCCGGCCGTCCGTCCGGCCTCGGGCTACCCCCGCCCGCCCGCTCACACAGACGGGGGAACGCCTCCGGGGGTTCCACGGCCCGGCCCCGCCGGGCCCGCGCAGGCCGCGGATGTGGCGAAGGTCGCACCGGGCTCGGGAAACGGGCGGGGCAGCAGCGCCGGAAGGCCCGTATTCGGGCCGCAGGGGGCGCGCCTGCCGCCGTACGGAGGCCTCGTCGCCGGGCTGGGCCCGGCCGTCGCCGTACCGGCTCCGGAGGCCCCGTACGGGCCGAGACGCGGAACCGCCCCCGCCGCGGCTGCGGTGGGGGCGGTTCCGGTGGGATGCCCGACGGCGTCAGTCGTCGTTCTTGCCCGACGGGGTCGTCTTGGCGATCTGCATCAGGAACTCGGCGTTCGACTTCGTCTGCTTCATCTTGTCGAGCAGGAGCTCGATGGCCTGCTGCGAGTCGAGCGCGTGCAGCACCCGGCGCAGCTTCCAGACGATGGAGAGCTCCTCGCTGTTGAGGAGGATCTCCTCCTTGCGGGTGCCCGACGGGTCGACGTCGACGGCCGGGAAGATGCGCTTGTCGGCGAGCTTCCGGTCGAGCTTGAGCTCCATGTTGCCGGTGCCCTTGAACTCCTCGAAGATCACCTCGTCCATGCGCGAGCCGGTGTCGACCAGCGCGGTGGCCAGGATGGTCAGCGAGCCGCCGTCCTCGATGTTGCGCGCGGCACCGAAGAAGCGCTTCGGCGGGTACAGCGCGGTCGAGTCGACACCACCGGACAGGATGCGGCCGGAGGCGGGCGCCGCGAGGTTGTACGCGCGGCCCAGACGGGTGATGGAGTCCAGCAGGACGACCACGTCGTGGCCCAGCTCGACGAGGCGCTTGGCGCGCTCGATGGCCAGCTCGGCAACGGTGGTGTGGTCCTCGGCCGGGCGGTCGAAGGTCGAGGAGATGACCTCGCCCTTGACCGACCGCTGCATGTCGGTGACCTCTTCCGGACGCTCGTCGACGAGGACGACCATCAGGTGGCACTCGGGGTTGTTCGTGGTGATCGCGTTGGCGATCGCCTGCATGATCATGGTCTTGCCGGTCTTCGGCGGGGCCACGATCAGACCGCGCTGGCCCTTGCCGATCGGCGACACCAGGTCGATGATGCGCGTCGTCAGCACGCCCGGGTCGGTCTCCAGGCGGAGCCGGTCCTGCGGGTAGAGCGGGGTCAGCTTCTGGAACTCGGGGCGGCCGCGGCCGGATTCGGGCGCCATGCCGTTGACGGAGTCCAGGCGCACGAGTGCGTTGAACTTCTCGCGGCGCTCGCCGTCCTTGGGCTGGCGCACGGCACCGGTGATGTGGTCGCCCTTGCGCAGGCCCGCCTTGCGGACCTGGGCGAGGGAGACGTACACGTCGTTGGGGCCGGGCAGGTAGCCCGAGGTCCGGATGAACGCGTAGTTGTCGAGGATGTCGAGGATGCCCGCGACGGGGATCAGGACGTCGTCGTCGGCGACCTGCGGCTCGCCCGGGGCGAACTCGTCACGGCCGCGGCGGCCACGGCGGTCGCGGTAGCGGCCGCGACGGCCACGGCGGCCGCCCTCGTCGTCGAAGTCGTCCTGCGGCCCGGCGTCCTGGCGGCCCTGCTGGCCGCCCTGCTGGCCCTGGCCCCGGCCGCCCTGCTGGCGGTCGCGGTCGCCCCGGCCGCCGCCCTGGCCCTGGCCGCCCTGGGCGCCCTGGCCCTGCTCGTCGGTCTTGGCACCGCGCTCGCGGCGGTCACGCTGACGCTCCCCGCGCTCCCCGCGCTCGCGGCGGTCGCGGCGGCCGCGGCCCTCGCCCTCCTGGCCGCCCTGGGCGGGCGCGGAGACGGCGGTGGCGGCCTCGGCCTTGGTCTCGGCGGGCGCGGCGGCGGTGGCGGTCTCGGCCTTGGCCTCGACGGTCACGGTGGCGGCGGCCGCGTTCTCCGGGCTGCCGGAGGGGGCGGTGGCACGACGGCGGCGGCGTTCGCCGGCCGGGGCCTCCTCTGCGCCGCGCTCGGCTTCGCCCGTGCGGGCGGTGCCCCCGGCCGGCTGGCCCGGGATTTCGATCTGCGCGGGGGCGGCGGGCTTCTCGGCGGGCGCCGCGGCGGCGGCCTCGCCCGTGCGGGCCTTGCTGGTGGCGCGGCGCTTCGGCTTGGCCTCGGCGGCGTCGGCGGCGGGTGCCGCGGCCTTGGCGGTGCTGCCGCCCGCCTGCGCCTCCTTGATGACCTCGATCAGCTGGCTCTTGCGCATGCGCGCGGTGCCCCTG
The DNA here is from genome assembly GCF_013401435.1 of Streptomyces sp. BR123. Lineage (GTDB taxonomy): Bacteria > Actinomycetota > Actinomycetes > Streptomycetales > Streptomycetaceae > Streptomyces. The sequence continues at coordinate 17,747 of NZ_JACBGN010000041.1, read as the reverse complement.
ATACCGAGGCCCGACGCGACCTGCTGCAGCTCGGCCAGGACCATGCCTTCGAGGCCGGTGCCGGAGCGGCGGCGCTTGGGCGCGGAGGCCGCGGCGGGAGCGCTGGTGTCGACAGAAGCGTCGGCAGCGCCCATCAGATCGGTGGTGTCGCTCACGAAGGGTCCTTCCCTGGAGCGGACGTCGGCCTGTCTGGCTCGGCGACCGGTTGTGCTGTCCGGCAGCAGTCCTAGGTGTGTGGACTGAGCCGGGGCGGTGGTCCGCCGGTAGAAGTACGGCGGAGAGAAACGTGCATGAGTGGTTCCGGCGAGAGGCCCCCGAGCTGGAAGCGTGGGAAGTTCACGCCGATTCCGATTCCGGAGCGGTGCTCGAAACTGCCGGAAGTGATCAGAGCAGTCGGGGAGGCTCCCGGAAGAAAGGTGGTCCCTGATGGGGACACTGAGCGCCGAGCCAAGGCGGCTTCGGCTGCGCACTTGAGAGTAACACTACCGGATCCAACAGATATTCCCCCTCTCAATCACCGGCAATCGCGCCATCCGCGCGGGCGGCCCGCCCTGGCCGCCCGCCCCTTGACCGACCGGCCCGTACGGGCTAGCCGCCCTGGGTTCCCAGCGGAAGTACGCTCGCGCCCGCGGCGTCGAGGGCCAGCCGGTTGGCCGCCCATCCCTCGCCCGCGAGCTGCGCGACCTTGTCGGCCGCGCCGCCTTCGGCCAGCGCGAGGACCGTGGGGCCCGCGCCGGAGATGACCGCGGGGATGCCGTCCGCCCGCAGTCGGTTGACGAGTGCCACGCTCTCGGGCATCGCCGGGGACCGGTACTCCTGGTGGAGTCGGTCTTCGGTGGCCGGCAGCAGCAGCTCGGGGCGCCTGGTCAGGGCTTCCACGAGGAGGGCCGCGCGGCCCGCGTTGACGGCCGCGTCCACGTGCGGGACGGTGCGCGGCAGCAGGCCGCGCGCGGTCTCCGTGAGGACGGGCTTGGCGGGGACGAAGACCACCGGAACGACGGAGTCGGAAGGCTCCATGCGGATGGCCTTGGCGCTGCCGCCGTCCATCCAGGCCAGGGTGAAGCCGCCGAGCAGACAGGCGGCGACGTTGTCGGGGTGGCCCTCGATCTCGGTGGCCAGTTCCAGCAGGGCCGTGTCGTCGAGCCTGGCCTCGCCGCCTATGGTGACGGCGCGCGCGGCGACGATGCCGGCGCAGATGGCGGCGGAGGACGAGCCGAGGCCGCGGCCGTGCGGGATGCGGTTGGCGCAGACGACCTCCAGGCCGCGCGGCTGCCCGCCCAGCAGGTCGAACGCGGTGCGCATGGAGCGTACGAGCAGGTGGCTCTCGTCCCGCGGGAGGGTGTCGGCGCCCTCACCCGCGATGTCGATGTCCAGGCCGGAGTCGGCCACGCGGACGACCACGTCGTCGTAGAGCCCCAGGGCCAGACCGAAGGCGTCGAAGCCCGGGCCGAGGTTGGCACTGCTGGCGGGGACGCGCACCCGTACGGCGGCGGCGCGGAACGCTGGACCGGCCATCGTCCGATGACACTCCTTGTGACCGTGCGAGAAGTTCGCTGTGAATGTACTGGAGAAGGTACGACACCCGGGGGCCCTCGGGGCAGCACCGCGGTCATATGCGCGGTGGCGGATGTCAGTACAGCGTATCGAAGGAAGGTTCTCCCGCGACATAGGGCGCACGGGAGGCGCACGATGCGTGTCGCGTCCCGGACCCCGGATTCGGTTTGGTTTTGCCGCCGTACGACCCGAGTTGCCGGATTCCGCGAGGCGTCCGGAGCGGATCCGGAGCGGCCGGGCAGGCCCCGGAAGGCCTCAGAAGGGGGCTGAATCCGGCAACTCGGCGTGGACCGCCGGGGCTTCGACGGTGCCGCGGCACCGTGACGGCGCATCGGCGCCGCCCCACCGGCGACCCCGCCGCGGCCCGGCCGGTGTCGGCCGGGCCGCGGCGGACAGCCGTCAGACCAGGCCGAGGCGGACGGCCGCGGCTTCGGGGTCCACCGGGACGGTGACGGGCTGCGGGGCTCCGGCGACCGCCCAGTCGGGGTCCTTCAGGCCGTTGCCCGTGACCGTGCACACGATCTTCTGGCCGGGGTCGACCAGGCCCAGCTCGGCGGCCTTGAGCAGGCCGGCGACCGAGGCGGCCGAGGCGGGCTCGACGAACACGCCCTCCTGCGCGGCCAACAGGCGGTAGGCGGCGAGGATCTGGCGGTCCGTCACCTCGTCGATGAAACCGCCCGACTCGTCGCGCGCGGCGAGCGCGTACTCCCAGGAGGCCGGGTTGCCGATGCGGATGGCGGTGGCGATGGTCTGCGGCTCCTTGACGACCTCGCCGCGCACGATGGGAGCGGAACCGGAGGCCTGGAAACCCCACACGCGGGGCGTACGGGAGGCCAGGCCGTCGGCCTTGTACTCCTTGAAGCCCCTCCAGTACGCCGTGATGTTGCCGGCGTTGCCGACGGGCAGCACGTGGACGTCGGGGGCGTCGCCGAGCGCGTCGACGATCTCGAACGCAGCTGTCTTCTGGCCCTCGATGCGCACCGGGTTGACGGAATTGACCAGCGCCACCGGGTAGTTGTCGGAGAGCGCCCGGGCCAGGTCGAGGCAGTCGTCGAAGTTGCCGTCCACCTGGAGGATCTTCGCGCCGTGGACGAGGGCCTGGCCCATCTTGCCGAGCGCGATCTTCCCGCGGGGCACGAGGACGGCGGACACCATCCCGGCGCGCACCGCGTAGGCGGCCGCCGAGGCCGAGGTGTTGCCCGTGGAGGCGCAGATGACGGCCTTGGCGCCGTCCTCCTTGGCCTTGGTGATCGCCATGGTCATGCCGCGGTCCTTGAAGGACCCGGTGGGGTTCGCGCCCTCGACCTTGAGGTGCACCTCGCAGCCCGTGCGCTCGGACAGGACCTGCGCGGGCACGAGGGGAGTACCACCCTCGCGGAGCGTCACCACCGGCGTCGTGTCCGTGACCGGCAGGCGGTCCCGGTACTCCTCGATGATGCCGCGCCACTGGTGGGTGCGATTGCTGCTCATGGGTCCTTACTCCCCTTCAACACGCATGATGCTGGCGACACCGCGGACGGTGTCCAGCTTCCGCAGCGCCTCGACGGTCCCCGAGAGGGCGGCGTCGGGTGCGCGGTGGGTGACGACGACGAGGGAGGCCTCGCCGTCCTTGCCCTTCTGCCGGACGGTGTCGATCGAGACACCGTGCTCCGCGAAGACCGTCGCCACCTGGGCGAGGACACCCGGCTTGTCGGCCACATCGAGGCTGATGTGGTACCGGGTGACGACGTCCCCCATGGGGCTTACCGGCAGCTGGGTGTACGCCGACTCGCCGGGCCCCGTTGCCTCGGCGAGCTTGTTCCGGCAGACGGCGACGAGGTCGCCCAGGACCGCCGAGGCGGTCGGCGAACCGCCCGCGCCGGGCCCGTAGAACATGAGCCGCCCGGCGGCCTCCGCCTCGACGAAGACGGCGTTGTACGCCTCGCGGACGGAGGCGAGCGGGTGGCTGAGCGGGATCATCGCCGGGTGCACGCGCGCGGTGACGGACCCGCCGTCGGCGGCGCGCTCGCAGATCGCGAGCAGCTTGATGGTGCAGCCCATGCGCTTGGCGGAGGCGAAGTCGGAGGCGGTGACCTCGGTCATGCCCTCGCGGTAGACGTCGTCGAGCCGGACCCGGGTGTGGAAGGCGATCCCGGCCAGGATGGCGGCCTTGGCGGCGGCGTCGTAGCCCTCGACATCGGCGGTCGGGTCGGCTTCGGCGTAGCCCAGGGCGGTGGCCTCGTCGAGGGCCTCCTGGTAGCCGGCGCCGGTGGAGTCCATCTTGTCCAGGATGAAGTTCGTCGTGCCGTTGACGATGCCCATCACCCGGTTGATCTTGTCGCCGGCGAGGGACTCGCGCAGCGGGCGGATCAGCGGGATGGCGCCGGCGACGGCGGCCTCGTAGTAGAGGTCCAGCCCGGCCTGCTCGGCGGCCGCGTGCAGGGCGGCGCCGTCCTGGGCGAGGAGCGCCTTGTTCGCCGAGACGACGGCGATGCCGTGGTCGAAGGCGGTGGTGATGAGGCTGCGGGCCGGCTCGATGCCGCCGATGACCTCGATGGCGACGTCGACGTCGCCCCGTTTGAGCAGGGCGGTCGCGTCGGTGGTGATCAGCGCGGGGTCGATGCCCTCGCGCACCTTGGAGGGACGGCGCACGGCGACGCCCGCCAGCTCGACGGGCGCGCCGATCCTCGCCGTCAGATCGTCGGCGTGCGTCGTCATGATGCGCGCCACCTCTGAGCCGACCACTCCACAGCCCAGCAGCGCCACCTTCAGCGGACGCGTACGCATCATTCGACCTACGCCTTTCGATCTTTCTTCGGCTCCCGGCGGGCGGTGTTGCGCGCCGGGTTTGAACCAGTCTCACCCAATGGACACAAGTTTCCATCCTCGGTCCATTGGATGAGACAGCTATTTCATCATCCGAGGTCGAGACGCAGGAGATCTTCCTCCGTCTCGCGCCGGACGATCACCCGCGCCGCCCCGTCGCGCACGGCGACGACGGGCGGGCGGAGCGCATGGTTGTAGTTGCTCGCCATGGAGCGGCAGTACGCGCCGGTGGCGGGTACGGCGATCAGGTCGCCGGGGGCCAGGTCGGCCGGCAGGTAGGCGTCCTTGACCACGATGTCACCGCTCTCGCAGTGCTTGCCGACGACGCGGGCGAGCACCGGCTCGGCGTCGGAGGTGCGGGAGACGAGGGTGACGGAGTACTCGGCGTCGTAGAGGGCGGTGCGGATGTTGTCGGACATGCCGCCGTCCACGGACACGTACGTGCGCAGCCCCGCCAGCGGCTTGATCGTCCCGACCTCGTAGAGCGTGAACGCGGTCGGCCCGACGATGGCGCGGCCCGGCTCGACGGAGATGCGGGGCGCGCGCAGCCCGGCGGCCTCGCACTCGCGGTCGACGATCTCCTTCAGCGCCTTGGCGATCTCGTGGGGCTCGCGCGGGTCGTCGGAGGAGGTGTAGGCGATGCCGAGGCCGCCGCCGAGGTCGATCTCGGGCAGCTCGATGCCGTGCTCGTCGCGTACGGCGGCCAGCAGGCGGACCACGCGGCGGGCGGAGACCTCGAAGCCGGCCATGTCGAAGATCTGCGAGCCGATGTGGGAGTGGACGCCGAGCAGTTCCAGCGAGTCGTGCCCGAGGGCGCGGCGCACCGCCTCGGCCGCCGAACCGTCGGCAACGGCGATGCCGAACTTCTGGTCCTCGTGGGCGGTGGCGATGAACTCGTGGGTGTGCGCTTCCACGCCCACCGTCACACGGATCTGCACGGGCTGGCGTACGCCCAGCTCACGGGCGATGTGCGCGACGCGGGCGATCTCCTGGAAGGAGTCGAGGACGATCCGTCCGACGCCGGCCTCGACGGCGCGGGTGATCTCCGCCACGGACTTGTTGTTGCCGTGGAAGGCGATGCGCCCGGCGGGCATCCCCGCGGCGAGGGCGGTGGCCAGTTCCCCGCCGGAGCACACGTCCAGGTTCAGCCCCTCCTCCTTGAGCCACTTCACGACGGCCTTGGAGAGGAACGCCTTCCCTGCGTAGAACACATCGGCATCCGGCCCGAAGGCGTGGGCCCACGCCCGGCACCGGTCCCGGAAGTCCGCCTCGTCGAGGAAGTAGGCGGGCGTCCCGAACTCCTCGGCGAGCCGGGTGACGTCGACCCCGCCCATGCTGACGACGCCGTCGTCGTTGCGCCGGACGGTCCGGGACCACACCTTCTCGTCGAGGGCGTTCAGGTCGGCGGGCGGCGGCGTGTAGTGGCCCTCGGGCAGGACGTCGGCATGGCGGGGGCCGGCGGGGTGCGCGGAACGGCTCATCGGTCTCTCTCTTCGCGGATCACAGGCAGTCGGGTGCGTTCATGCCGAGCAGGGCCAGGCCGCCGGCCAGCACCGTCCCGGCGGCTTCGGCAAGGGCGAGCCGGGCGCGGTGGGCGGCCGAGGGTTTCTCGTCCCCCTTGGGCAGGACGCGGTACTGGAAGTCGAGCAGCGCGTCGGCCAGCTCGACGAGGTGCCTGACCAGCCGCTCGGGCGCACGGTGGTGCGCGGCGGCATCGAGGACGAGCGGATGGTCGGCGAGGACGCGCAGCACCCCGGCGCAGTCGCCGTACGGGGCGGGCATCAGCCGGGGCCCGAAGCCGAGCAGCCGGGCGTTGCGCACCAGCCCCACAGCACAGGCATGCGCGTACCGAACCCGGAAGAACTCGCTGGACTCGTCCTGCACGAGCAGCGTGTCCCGGAACGAAGGCGTCTCATGGGCCGGAACGCACAGCATGGCCCAGACGGCGGCGTCCTCCCCGAACCGCGCGACGACGTCCCCGTCCCGCCGTGCGACGGGCGCGATGTTCGCAAGCGGCTCCCCACCGGGGATCCCCTGACTCGCCAGGATCCGCCCGACGGCCCGCCCGACGACCACGGCGCGCAACTCGCCGGCGGCAGGAGAAGGTGCTGCGCAGACGGCGGGGAAAGCACCCACGAGGCGCAGCGCGTCGCGCACCGCGTCGACGGAGGACCGCTCCTCCAGGACGAAGTTCAGGAAGCCGGCGCCGGTGACCTCGACACGGGCGATCCCTGCCTCGGCGACCAGCCGGCCGGCCAGCACCCGGGCCACTTCACCGGGCGGGCGGCCGGCGGCCTTGGCGACCTGGAAGGCGACGGGCGTGGCGTACTCCCCCACCCCGCCGGGGCGGGTCCGCTCGACGACCACCCGCGCGGGCACCGCGGCATGCGCGGGCAGCTCCCCGTCCTCGACGGCGCAGCGCACGGCGCGCACGACGGTGCGGGTGAGATCGGCGGGGGTCACGGAACCCAGCCTAGGGGAGACACCCCGCGGTCACGCGAACGGTTTCGCCATGTGAACAGGCCCGACGAACAGATCCGCCCCAGGACGACCCGACCGGGCAGGACACCCCGCGCCCGCCGGGCAGGACGCACGAACCCGAAAAGGAACGATGCTCGGGGCCGAAAGGAACAGTGCACGGAAACGAAGAGGCCTTCAGCCCCTCCCCCTCCCGGCGGGAGCCCCTTCACGCCCTTCCCGATCGCGCCGCTCGACGAGCCTGCGGACGACCTGCACCAGCTCGGCGGGCTCGAAGGGCTTGGCGATGAACGCGTCGACCCCGGCCTCGATCCCGTTCTCCACCTCGTGCTGCGTACAGGCGCTGACGATGGCGACGGGCAGATGGCGCGTCCGCGGATCGGCCTTGAGCTGCGCAGCGGCCCCGAACCCGTCCAGCCGTGGCATGACCACGTCCAGCGTGATCACATCGGGAGCCACCTCGTGCACCACGTCCAGGCACTCGGCACCATCGCTCGCGGTCACGACCTCGAAGCCCTCCAGCTCGAGATTGACCTTGATCAGTTGCCGGATGACCTTGTTGTCGTCGACAACAAGCACCCGGCCCGAGGCGCCTGGCACAACTCGAGAGTAGGTCCGCGCTCGCCCCCGCGTCCGGGTTTTTGCCACTTCCACCCCGTCCGAGCGACCCGGGCGCTCCTCCTCCGGAAACGGTTTCTGATCACCCCGCGGAAGCTGGTAGTGTTCAACCCGTCGCCGCACAGCGAACGACACGCCCCCGTAGCTCAGGGGATAGAGCAACGGCCTCCGGAGCCGTGTGCGCAGGTTCGAATCCTGCCGGGGGCACTTCGCAAGAAGTGCCAAAGACGAAGCCCCGAACTCAGTCCCACTGAGTCCGGGGCTTTCTCGTTGTCTCTCACTGTTCACGCGTGAGTGGCGCGTGAGCGGCGTGAGCGGCTCACGCCCGCACGCCGCGCCTCGGCGCCACGGGGGATTGTTCGCTCTCCCCCATACGGCAGCAGGGCCCGGACCGCTCGTCGCGGTCCGGGCCCTGCCCCGTGCGGTACCGCCCTGGGGCGGCGGTGCGTCACCTCTGTGCGGTGTCCTCGCCCGCCTGCCCGGCGCCCTCGGATGCGCCGGTCTTCTCGCGCATCTTGCGCAGCAGCTCCGCCTTCTTGTCGGCTGCACCCTGGCGGTCGAGGTTGCGGTGCGGACCGTTGTTCTGCCGCTCGGCGCGGGACAGCCGCTTGCGCTGGCCGCCGCCCTGGCCCACGGGGTTGTTGATGTTCTTGCTCTTGGTCACGGGTTCTCCCGGTCCTGATGTGAAGTGAAGTACGGATTCGTCGGTGGGTGACGGGCGGCGACGTCGGACGATGTCGGCAGAGCCCGTCACGCTCTCACTCGTAAACCGGTGTCTGGAAGAACATGACAACGACGCTACCCGGTTCCGTCGGCCCCGCGCACAGGCTTTTCGCCGCCCCGGCGTCGGCCGGGACCGCGGCGAGCGCCCCGGGTCAGCCGTGCCGCCTGTTCGATCTTCCTGTTGTTCTCCCCCTCGCTGTCGTCGAGACAGCCGGTGTAGTTCCGGTGGATCACCTCTGGAGAGTTCCCCGCCCGGCGGGCGACCTCGGCGACGGGCAGCCCGGCGCGGAGCCAGTTCGTGATGCAGGTGGACCGCAGGTCGTACGGGCGGCGCGCCCGCGGGGAGGTGGCCTTTTCGGGAGGCAGCGCGAGCACCCGGGCACAGGCATTGGTCGTCGTTAACGACAGCCGCATCTCCTCACCCGCCAGGAGTCCCCAAGGCCGCTCGGCCCGACGCCGTCCGCCAGGTCACACTCAGCGGACGCCAGAGGCCGAACGGACCGGAGCCCGGCCGCCGCCTGCCCGGGGCGGCGACAGGTCCCGCGGTCAGGCCGTCGGCGGCTTGATGGGGGCGTCGCTGCTGGCCCAGAGGTAGATGCGGGTGGTGCCGGGCTGGAACTCGTGTGCGTGGATGTCCGTGCAGAACTGGACCGCGTTTCCTTCTGGCGTCTTGGTGTCACCACGGCAAAGGCCGCCGATGCGCATGCCATCGACGAAGGTCTCGGGCTCAGGGAGGCCAAGGTGACTGAACCCGTCACTTCGGGTGTACCCCGGCTCCTTGGGATGGGTGTTGCGGACCATCTGCGTACCCTCGGGCTGCAGCGGCTTGAGGAAGCGGTCCGCCTCCGTGGTCGTCACGGTGAAGCAAGCAGCGCGACATCGTACTGAGCGTTGGTGTGGAGCCCGGCCCGTCGGTCGGTGGCCGTCTCCGGTACCTGGAAGCCCATCGTCCCCGCCATCCAGTCGGGCGTGACGTTCTCCTCCCAGCAGCACTTCTTCTGCTCCTCGCTGGGGTAGCGCAACTCGTACGCGATCATCAGGACCAGGCTGAGGACGCCGAGAACACACAGGCCCGAGAACAACCAGGCGCCGATGGCGAGGCGTCGCTGCCAGGGCTTCCGCCTCCCGGCACCGGTCGGAGCCGCAGGGTGGTGGCTCATCGGTCGATATCCCCTCCGCCGTCCCGGGCATGGCGACCCGGATCACTGCGGCCATCTTCTGAGGACGTCATGCCGGTCAGCCCCGTTTGCGCTTTCTGTCGGCGCGCCGGTTGGACTGCTTCGTACGCCGGGAGCCGACGTACTCCGCACTGCCGGCGAGGGAGGTCCGCCAGGCTCGGCGGGCCTGTTCGGCGGTGGCGCGGTCGGGGTGGTGGGAGAGCTGCTGCGCGAGGGCGGCGGTGGTGTACGGGTCCGCCGCGGCGAGGGCGGTGAGCAGGGCCTGGCCGCCACCGGGCCAAGCCGCGGCGGCCTTGTCGAAGGCTGCCAGCAGTTCAGGGAAGGGCTCGGGTTCCGGTTCGTCGGTGGCCGCGGTCATGCGGTGGTCGAGGGATGCGGCCAGCCGCACGGCTTCGAGCTCGTCGAGGAGACGTACCGCACGGGCCGACAGCGGCACGGCGGGAGCGGCCGGTGCCTGTCCTCGTGCGGTCAGGAGGTGCTCGGCCCAGCCGCCCAGCACGGGGTCGGCCAGCAGCCGGTGCAGGGTCTCCTCGGGTACGGCGGCGGCATCGAGCGTGGTGAGCAGGGACCGCCTCCTGGCGGGATCCGGCCCGGGGCAGGGGGCGGCGAGCGCCTCGAACAGAGGGGCCCATCCTTCGGCGCCGTGCGCGGCCAGCCAGTCGCCGATCGTCTGCCGGGCGACGGGCTTCGGCCAGTACCGGGCCGCCGCCACCAGCCGCCCCGCGTCCCAGCCGCGCACCTGCTCCCGGGTGGGGAAGGCATCGGCGGCCGGGCCTTCGAGGCCCAGGACGAGGGCCTCGCGCAGCAGTGCGGAGCCGAGGGGCGTGAGGCGGAGGGCGTCTCCGGTGCGTTCGGTGACGCCCAGAGCGGCCAGGCCGTCCATCAGCCGCACCAGGCGGGTGGCTGCCGGCTGCAGGCCCTCGCGGTCGGACGCGGTGAGCGTGGGAATGCCGAGGATCTCGGTCAGGGCCTGGGGATCGGGCAGTTCGTAGTCCCCGGTTTCCGGGCCGCCGGGCGCCGGGGGTGCGCTTTCGTGCTCGGGTGGGACGAACCACATGTCGCCGAGGGCGGCCAGGCGGGCCACGGACTGCGCCGTGCCGGCCTCTCCGCACAGGAGGTAGAGCGTGAGCACGTGCTCGCCGTCGTACTCCTCTGCGGTCCCCTCTTCCTCGGCCAGTCGCGACAGCAGGGCGCCCAGCATGGTCAGCGCCAGTCCGGTCAGTTCCGCAGGACCGCCGTCACTCCAGGCTTCGGCCGACGGTCCGGGGCCGAGCACGCCGTCCTGCCCACGCACCAGGAATCCGCTCGCCAGCGCCAGTTCGCGCGTCCGCTCGTCCGCGCCTTCCGGGTCGGCGGCGGCTCGCTCCAGGAGCCGGGGCAGCTCGGTGGCACGCAGCCGTGCGGCCTGGTCCTCCGCGGAGACGGGCAACGGGGCCGGGGGAAGCGGCGCGAACTCGCCGCCGTTCATCTCCAGGTGCGTCCCGGCCATGGCCTCGACGAGGGTGAGGAGAGGCACGGGAGCCTCGCCGCCCGGCGCCAGATGCGCGAAGGGTCCCTGCAGCAGCGCGTCGAGTCCGGCCGCCGTCCAGCGGTCCGCGAGCACGGCCGCCTGCTCGCCGTACCAGTCGTCCAGCTCGTCGTCGGACAGGTCGGCCGGCGCGGCGGCGACCGACGGGCCCTCGCCGGGCCGGGGCCGCTCCCGCTCGGCCACCGCCACGGCCTCCAGCCGTCCGGCGAGCAACAGCCGGGCCTGCCTGGAGCGCTCGGCGCACAGCGCCTCCGCCCAGGCCGCTTCGGCGAGCGGTTCCTGCGCGCAGGACGCGGCGAAGCCGAGCGCGGCGTGCCGCTCGGCGTGCGGGCGCTGCGCGAAGGCATCCAGCCAATCGCGCACCGCTTGGCGGTCGGTGGTGTCCACGCCGTCGGCGCGCAGCAGGTTTCCGTACAGCCGGGGCCAGGTGAGACGGCGGGGGCTGGTCATCGCCTGGAGGAAACCCTCGGCCAGCTCGTGCACCCGGGCGACGAGCTTCGCGTGCCGCTTGGCGTTGAGCCGGCCTGCCTCGCGGGTGTGGTCGGCCAGCGCGACCAGCGCCGCCACGTAGTCCGGCAGCTCGCTCTCGGTGGCGCTCACGTAGAGGGGGAGGAGGGTGTGCAGCAGCTCGGCCGCCAGTTCCTCGGTGGGCTCGGGCAAGCCGGTACGGCGGCGGGCCTCGCAGAGCACGAGCAGGCCGAGGACGGCTTCGGCCGCCCTGGCTTCCAGCGGGGCGCCGCGTTCTTCGGCGCGGGCGAGAAAGGAGTCCGGATCGGCGAGCAGCGGCGTGGCGATGGTCACCCCGGCAGCGTATCGAGGCGGCGTGGCCGCGCGGGCCTGTCGGCGGAACTCCGCAACGGCGAACGGGAGCACGGCGGTCCAAGGCGCCCGCCGTGCCCGGGCTGCGGTGCGTCGGGGCCGCGCTTCGGCTCGGCAGTCGGCAGCGCCGTGCAGTGGCGGCAACAGGTCCGGTGCCGGTCCGGGGAGTTGCCGGATGCCGGCCCTCAGTTCGGGGGGAGGTGGGCGGTGAGCCAGGTGGTGGCGAGGGTGGCGACCTCTTCCAGGGCGCCCGGTTCCTCGAAGAGGTGGGTGGCGCCCTCCACCACCTCCAGGCGGTTCTCGCAGCGGAGTTGGGCCTGGGCCTCGCGGTTCAGGGCCAGGACCTGGGTGTCGTCGCCGCCGACGATGAGGAGGGTCGGGGCGCGGACCGCGGGGAGGGAGTTCGCCAGGTCCGGGCGACCGCCGCGGGAGACCACCGCGTAGACCGGGGAGTCCGGCCGTGACGCTGAGGTGAGGGCTGCTGCGGCTCCCGTGCTGGCGCCGAAGTAGGCCAGGTCGAGGGTCGGGGTGCGGGTGTGGAGCCAGGTCGTGGTGTCCGTGAGGCGGGTCGACAGGGTGGGGATGTCGAAGACGTGGGCGCGGTTCTGCTCCTCGGCCGGGGTGAGGAGGTCGAAGAGGAGGGTGCCCAGGCCGGCGCGGTTCAGGGCCGCGGCCACCTGGCGGTTGCGGGGGCTGTGCCGGCTGCTGCCCGAGCCGTGGGCGAAGACGACCACCGCGCGGGCGTCCGGCGGGAGGGTGAGTTCCCCGGGGAGGGCGAAGCCCGCCGCGTCGATCACGACGTCGATCGTCGTTGTGGGTGGGCTCATGGCGGTGCCTTCGGTGGGTTGGGGGGAGGGGTCTCGCTCGCCGCGCGGGTCAGGAGGGCGATGACCTCCTCGTCGGAGGTCTGGGAGAAGTCCTGGTACCACTGGCCCACGGCGGAGAATCCGGCCGGTGTGGCCAGGAAGACGACGTCGTCGGCGGCCTCCGCCAGACGGGCCGCGGCGTCCGGCGGTGCCACCGGGGCCGCCATCACCACCTTGGCCGCGCCCTGCGCCCGTACGACCCCGCAGGCGGCGGCTGCGGTGGCGCCGGTGGCGATGCCGTCGTCGACCAGGATCGCCGTACGGCCGCGCAGGGGGACGCGGGAGCGGCCGGCCCGGAAGCGGTGGGCCTGGCGGGCCAGTTCCGCCTGTTCCGCCGCCTCCACCTCTGCGATGTCCTGCGGCGTGAGGCGGCCGCGGCGGACGATGTCGTCGCTGATGACGCGTACGCCGCCCTCGCCGATCGCGCCGAATGCGAGTTCGCGCTGGTACGGGACCCCGAGCTTGCGGACCACGATCACGTCGAGGGGGGCGCGGAGGGCGTGGGCCACGTGGAAGGCCACCGGGACGCCGCCCCGGGGCAGGCCCAGGACCACGGGGTTCGCCGGCTCGTACTTCCGGAGGGCCTCGGCGAGTCGTCGTCCCGCGTCGTCGCGGTCGGTGAAGAGCACCTGGTCTCGCCGCCTCGTCTTGGCGTTCGATTCGACCCCTTCTTCGAGAGGAACTCATCGGGGGCGTTTGTGCAAGTGGTCCCGGTGATCCGTGGGACGTGCGCAGGTCGGCAGCGGGGCAGCCCCGATCCGGTTCGAGGTGCCGACGCTGCGGGCGGCGCTCGCGTTCGGGATCCGTACGTGGGGGCGCTCGGCTCGCGGAAGACCACGGCCCGGCGGCGCGAGGGGCTGCGGGCGGCCGGGGTGGCGGAGGCGGAGGTCGCGCGGGTGCACGGGCCGATCGGGCTCGACCTGGGCGACCCGGGTTGACGTTGCTCGGTGCCCAGCGTCCCCGCCGGATGCTGCCGAGCTGCCGTGCCTCACTTCCTCACTTCCTCACTTCCTCACTTGCCGAGGGCGCGCTTGAGCTGGGCCTTGGTCATCTCCGAGCGGCCGCGGATGTTGCGCTTCCTGGCCTCCTCGTAGAGCTGTGCGTGCGTGGGGCCCTGCGCGCCCGAGTGGGAGCGCAGGCCGCCGCGGCGCGAGGAGGACATGTCCTCCAGGGAGAGGCGGCTCGCGGTCTCGGACTCGCCGGCGCGGGCCCGTTCCTTGTTGACCGTCCGGGCGGCGATCTCCTTGGCCTCTTCCTCGGGGACGCCGCGTTCCTCGGCACCCTCTCTGATGTGTTCGTACTGGCGTTCACGCTTGGGGGAGGATCCGCGCGGCATGGCCTGACCCCCTCCTTCCGATCCGGACTCCTGCCCGCCTACCCGCCGCACCGGCCGCCAGTCCCGCGGCGGCCATATTTCTGCCCCTTGTCGGGCGAATCCCGACCAAAGCCGGGAATATGACCTGTATGAACACGACACTGAGCTACCTCGCGGTCGACGCGACGCTCGGCAGGGCCGCGTGGTTCTTCCTCGTGGGCATCGTGATCGCCGGGTTCCTGCTGGCCGGCTTCAAGCTGGGCCAGCGCGTCCGGGCCAAGGAGCCCCCGCCGCCCACCCCCGAGAGCCAGCCGCACCTGCCCGAGGGCGGAGCGGTCCACGAGGTGCGCGAGGAGCGCGACCAGGTGGAGATCCCGGAAGGCGGCCTGCGCCCCCACGAGATGCAGGGTTACGGGAACTTCGGCGACACCGAGTCCGCCCACCCCGACGAGGTCCGCAGGCGGCGCGAGTCCGGCTACGAGCGCCCCGTGGGCCCCGGACCGCATCCCCAGCCCGGCTCTCCCCCGGACGCGGGACGCGGCGCCCACGCCTGACCGCCCCGGGTCCGGGCGCCCGCCGCCGCCCTCTCGCTCACCCGTCTCTGACCTGCGCCGTCTGCCCGCGGCGCAGGTCAGGCGTCTGTGCGGAGCCTGAGCACCTCGGGCGGCGGGTGCCGGGTCGAGGTGTGCCGGACCTCGGCCGCCAGGGGCGGATCCAGGGGGTGGTACGGGACCTCGCCGATCCCGATCGCGGTCGCCGTGGCCTCGGTGACCAGCGTCGCCTCCGCGGCCTCCGCGGCCTCCGCCGCCGCCTCTGTGCCCGCCGCCGGGGCGCTGCCGTCGGCCTCCTCCGCCCGCCGGGCGAGTTCCGCCGCCAGTTCCGCCCGCTGCACGGCCGTCAGCGGGCTCGACACCAGCGGCGTCTCGTCCTCGACCGGCAGCGCCAGCACCAGCGCCCGGGGGCGGCGCGCCGTGCCCGTGTAGCCGATCACCGCCGCGTCCCGCACCTCTGTGTGCCGCAGCTTCCGCCAGCCGCGGCGGCCCGCCGGGTACGCCTGGTCCAGCCGTTTGACGACCAGGCCTTCGATGCCGCTGGCGGGGAGGGTCTCGTACCAGGTCTCGGCCACTTCCGGGTCGGTGGTCATCGGGACGGGCTGGAGCGGCGGGCCGAGCGGGGACAGCAGGTCCACCAGGAGGGCCCGGCGCCGCTCGTACGGCCGCCCGCGCACGTCCTCCCCGGCCAGTTCGAGGACGTCGAAGGCGGCGTACGAGGCCGGCAGGGTCCGGGCGAGGACGGCGGCCCTGGCGGTCGTGGCGGCCGCCGCCCGCCGCTGGACGAGGGCGAAGTCGGTACGCCCCCCGTGCCACACCACGACCTCGCCGTCGAGGACGGTGCCGGCGGGCAACCGGCGGGCCGCGGCCACCAGATCGGGAAAGGCCCCGGTCACGAGGCGGCCCGAGCGCGCCTGGAGCAGTACGTCCCCGGGCGTACGGACGACCACCAGCCGGTGCCCGTCGAACTTCGGCTCGTAGGCCAGGCCCGCGCCGCGCGGCAGGCTCCGTACGGGGGCCGCCAGGGCCACCTGGATCACGGTCCGGCCCCGGGAAGAGGGCGGGCACCCTCCGGGTCCAGGAGCGGCGCGAACAGATCACCGTCACGCTCGACCCTCGGCGGGATGTCATCGGCGAGGAAGACCAGGTCGGACGGGACCCGGCAGGCCTCGACCTCGGCCCAGGAGACGGGGGCGGAAACCGTTTGCCGGGCCCGTGCGCGCAGCGTGTAGGGGGCGGCGGTGGTCTTGGCGGCGGCGTTCTGGCTGTGGTCGACGAAGACCTTGCCGGGACGCAGGGACTTGGCCATGCGGTGCACGACGAGTTCGGCGAGCTCGCGCTCGGCCTCCTGGGCCAGCGTCTTCGCGTACGCCGACACGACCTCGGACGGGGTCGGCTCCAGCGGCACGGCCAGGTGCAGCCCCTTCGCCCCGGAGGTCTTCGGGTACGCGGACAGGCCGTCGGCGGCAAGCCGGTCGCGCAGCCAGAGCGCGACGCCGCAGCACTCGACGACGGTGGCGGGCGCACCGGGGTCGAGGTCGAGGATCAGACGGTCGGCGACGGCGGGGCTGCCTGCCGGCCACTGGGGGGTGTGGAACTCGACCACGAGATTGGCGGCCCACATCAGCGAGGCCATGTCGGAGACGACCACCTGTTCGGCGGAGGGGTCGTCGGAGCGGGGCACGGGGGCGGTCTTCACCCAGGCGGGGGTACCGGGCGGCGGGTTCTTCGTGAAGAAGAGCTGGCCTTCCGGACCGTCGGGATAGCGCAGGAACGACACCGGCCGGTCGTGGATGTGGGCCAGCAGCGGACCGGCGACGGTGGCGTAGTAGTGCAACACCTCGCCCTTGGTGAACCGGGTCTCGGGGTACAGCACCTTGTCCAGATTGCTGAGCGAGATGCGACGCCCCTCCACCATCGTGATCGGCGTCATACGATGAGAGTGCCACGAAACGGGAGGAACCGTGCGATCCATCTGGAACGGGGCCATCTCCTTCGGCCTGGTCAGCATCCCGATCAAACTGGTGAACGCCACGGAGAGCCATTCCATCTCCTTCCGCCAGATCCACCTGGATGACGGCGGGCGCATCCGCTACCGCAAGGTGTGCGAGCTGGACGGCGAGGAGGTGTCGGGCGACGAGATCGGCAAGGGGTACGAGGAGGCCGACGGCTCGATCATCCCGATCACGGACGAGGACCTGGCCCGGCTGCCGATCGCCACGACGAAGACCATCGAGATCGTGTCGTTCGTACCGGCGGATGAGATCGACCCCCTGCAGATGGATGCGGCGTACTACCTCGCGGCGAACGGGGCGACGGCCGCCAAGCCGTACACGCTGCTGCGCGAGGCGCTGAAGCGGAGCCGCAGGGTGGCGATCGCCAAGTACGCACTGCGCGGGCGGGAGCGGCTGGGCATGCTGCGGGTCGTCGACGACGTCATCGCGATGCACGGGCTGCTGTGGCCGGACGAGATCCGGGAGCCCGAGGGCGTCGCCCCGGAGGGTTCGGTGTCCGTCCGGGACGCGGAGCTGGACCTCGCGGATGCGCTGATGGCGACGCTGGGGGAGGTCGACATGGCGTCGCTGACGGACGAGTACCGCGAGGCGGTCGAGGCGATGATCGAGGCGAAGGCGGAGGGCGCCTTCGAACCGCCGCCGGAGGCGGAGGTGAAACCGGCCGGCGGCAGGGTGATCGACCTGATGGCAGCGTTGGAAAAGAGCGTACGGGCCGCCAAGGCGTCCCGGGGTGAGGGCGAGGGCGAGGGCGAGGCAGCGGCCGGTGAGGCCGAGGAGGCCGACGTGACACCGCTCCGCCGGAGCGCGTCCCGCAAGCGGGCGCCGGCCGCGCCGAAAGCGGTGGGCGGGAAGAAGTCGACCGCGTCGACTGCCGCGGCGAGGAAGACGGCGGGAGCCAGGAAATCCATCGCTGCGTCGAAGGGGGCCGAGTCGGCGAAGACCCCGGCCGGCGCGACCAAGTCGACGGCCAAGGCAACCAAGTCGGCCAAGACGGCCAAGACGGCGAAGGCCGCCAAGACGACCAAGAAGACGTCGGCAAGCGACGGCGGCGGCAGGACTGCGGCCAAGAAGACGACGGCCGCGAAGAAGGCCACACCGCGGAAACGGGCCTCGGCATAGGGACGGCGCTGCCGCCCGCCCGGCACGGCCACTGCGCACCGGATCTCCGGATCCCCGGCGGTCGGGCCTGCCCGTCGGCCCTTTCACCGCCCCGGCCCGGTCACCGCCCCAGCCACGTCCGTGCGTCCCGGGCCAGCGTGTACAGGGTGTCGACGTCCGGGGGTTTGAGGGTGGGCGG
>NZ_JACBGN010000419.1 GCF_013401435.1 Streptomyces sp. BR123 | reverse complement strand
CGTCCCGCGGAACCGCAGCCCGCCCCGACCGCCGTCGTCCTCGGCCGGCCCGACGGCGGACGCCGTGCCGCCACCCGCCGTGCCGCCACCCGCCGTACCCGTACGGCCGACGCCGAGGAGCCTTCCGGCCGGGGCAGCCGGACGCGCCGCCGACCCCGTACGGACACCCCCGCCGCCCGCGCCCACGGGCGGCGGGTGGTCGGGCTCGTCGGGGTCTTCGCGGCCCTCGCCGCCACCGGCATGTTCGTACTGCGCGGCAGCGACGCCCTCGCCGGCGTCCGCGCCGCCCGGCCGACCACGCCCGGCCCCGCGCACCCGGCCGCAGCGCCCGGCCTCCCCGCACTCCCCCCGGCCGCATCCGGAGCCGCAGCCTCCGCAGCCACAGGCACAGGCACAGGCACAGGCACAGCCGACCCCGCAGCCACAGGCATCGCCCCCGGCGCCGGCGGGCAGGTGGTCCAGGTCGTCGCCCACCCCGACGACGACCTGTACTTCATGAACCCCGACCTGCGGTACTCCCTCGCCGCCGGACACCGCGTCACCACCGTCTACCTCACCTCCGGTGAAGCCGACGGCATCAACGCCGGCGCCGCCAAGCAGGCCACCACCCCGCCCGACAAGCCCGCCTATGCCGAGGCCCGCCAGAACGGCATACGCGCCGCCTACGCCAAGATGGCCACCGGCGACCGCGCCGGCGCGTGGAAGCGCACCACCGTCCCCACCAAGGGCGGTGGCCACGCCGAGGTCGACGTGCTCGTCGCCAGGCCCGAGGTGAACCTCGTCTGGCTCCAGCTCCGCGAGGCCGGCACCGTGTACGAAGCCGTGCCCGAGAGCCTGCGCGGCCTGTGGGACGGCAAGGCGGCCCGCCTGGAGTCGGTGCTCGCCTCCGGCAGCCCGGTCAAGCAGCGGTTCTCGTACACGAAGGAGCAGGTCGTCCAGACCCTCGTCGGCGTGCTGGAGCAGTACAAGCCGACGACCGTCCGCTCCCAGGACCCGACCCCCGGCCGTTACCCGGACACCAAGAAGTACACCGACCACCAGGACCACTTCTACGGCGCCCGCTTCGTGCAGGCCGCCCTCGCCGCGTACGCCGAACGGGTCACCGACCGCCCACACTTCGCCGTGCAGAACTACATCGGCTACTTCAACGGCTCCCTGCCCGGCAACCTCGCCGCCGACGAGGCCAAGGAAAAGCTGGACATCATGGGCATATACGCCTGGATAGACCGGCAGAACCACTGCGGCAGCACCGCCGGCTGCGGGGACCTCAAGGTTGCCGACCGCCCCGAGGGCAACAACTGGACCTCCTCCATCAACTACGCGCGCGGCTCCGGCACCTCCTGGCTGACCTCCGACAAGGAGCACGGCCTGTGGGCCTTCAAGGCGCTCGACGGCCAGGTCGCCGTCTGGCACCGGGCCGGACTGCTCGGCCCCTGGACCGGCCCGCGCCTGCTGCCCGGCACCGGCATGGATCCGGGCGTGTCCGCCGTCACGCTGGGGGACGGCCGGATCGCGGTCTTCACCACCCGCACCTCCTTCGGCGCCCGGGCCGCGGACTACCGGCGCGAGGTCGTGTACGCGGTCCAGAAGCGCCCCGGGACGGAGGAGTTCGGCGACTGGCAGTCCCTCGGCACCCCCGAGACCGCCGACGAGAACTGGACCTCCGACATCAGCGCCCCGGCCGTCTCGGTGGACGGCGGCGGGCAGCTCGCGGCGTACGTACGCGACGGCGCGTACACGCTGCGCGGGCGGGTGCAGCGCGCGGACGGCAGCTGGGGCCCGTGGGAGCAGCATGGCGGCACCGACCTGCACGGCACCCCGGCCACCGCGACCGACGCCGCCGGCCGGCGCATGGTGTTCGCGGCGACGACGAGGTCGGTGACGGCCTGGGTGCAGCCGAAGCCGGGCGCCCCGCTGGGGCCGGCGGCGCCGACCGGGCTGCCGGACACCACGCTCCCGCTCACGGTGGAGGGGCGCGAGGGCGGCGTGCGGATGTGGTTCCGCAAGCCGGGCTCGGGCGACGTCCGCACGACCCTCTTCACCGCCGAGGAGAAGCCGGGCAGCCCGACCGGCAGCAGCACCACCGCCCTGACAACGGGCCCCGTCACCGACCTCGGCGGACTCCAGGGCTTCGGCGCCGTCGCGGCGGGCGGGCACGTCCTGGCGGGCCGCGCGGCCGGCGGGCAGCTGGGCTCGGACCTGGGCCGGGGACGGCCGTGGGCGCGCTCGCCGCTGATGTTCGTCGGCGCCCCCTCGGCGGCGGTCACCGGCACGCCGAACGGCCGGAACACGGTCAGCCTGGCCGTCGTCGGACTGGACGCGCGGCTGTACGTGACTTCCTCGCCCGGCGGCGAGAACACCGAGAAGACCGAGACGGCCGACAAGACTCAGAAAGCCGAGGAGACCGGGAAAACCAGGAAGGCCGGGAAGACCGAGAAAGCCGGGAAGAGCGGGAAGGCCGAGAAGACCGGGCAGAGCGGGCAGAGCGGGCAGAGCGGGCAGACGTACCTGACGCCATGGCAGCGCATCGGCGACGGCGGCGGCCCGGCCGTCGCCCCGCGCGCCACAAGACCGTAGGAGACCCGTCACACCTCGCCGAAAAGTCGGAGTGATCGGCGAGAAAGGTGAACCGAGTCGCGTGTTTTGGGCTCTCACTGACTGCTCAGCGGTTTTTCCCGCCCGGAACGACCCGAAGGCCAGGCCTGACGATGCCCCTTGCCCGTCGACGCTTCCTCCTCGCGGCCCTGCTCCCGGTGTTCACCGTCGGTGCCACCGGCGTGCTCGCCATCGCCACCGGCGAGCAGACGGCGGCCGAGGCCACCCACGAGGGCGGTCCGGCCGCGGTCCTCCCGGCCGGCGTCACGAGCGGCTCGGTCGTCCAGGTGGTCGCCCACCCCGACGACGACCTGTTCTTCATGAACCCGGACCTGAGCCGCACCCTCACCGCTGCCGGCGCCCGCACCACGCTCACCACCGTCTACCTGACCTCCGGCGAGGCCGACGGCCGCAACGAGGCCCGCGGCGGCGGCGCCTGGGACCCGGAGCAGCCCGCCGACCACGCCCACTACGCGGAGGCCCGCCAGAACGGCATACGCGCCGCCTACGCCCAGATGGCCACCGGCGACCGCACCAGCGCGTGGAAGCGCACCGCGATACCCACCGAGGGCGGCGGCTTCGCCGAGCTCGACGTCCTCGTCGCCAAGCCCGAGGTCAACCTCGTCTGGCTGCAGCTGCGCGAGGCCCGCAACCCGACCGCCGACAATCCGGACAGCCTGCGCGGCCTGTGGAACGGGAAGATACCCGCGCTCGGCGCCCAGCTGTCCTCCGGAAGCCCCGTCAAGCAGCCGTACGCGTACACGAAGGACCAGGTGATACGGGCCGTGGCCGGGATCCTGGACCGGTACCGGCCGACGACGATACGCATGCAGGACCCGACCCCGGGCCGCTACCCCGACACCGGCAAGTACACCGACCACCAGGACCACATGTACGGCGCCCGCTTCGTGCAGGCCGCCACCGCCGCGTATGCCGAGCGGGTCACCGACCGCCCGCGGTTCACGGTGCAGAGCTACCTCGGCTACCACAACGGCTCCCTGCCCCACTCCCTGGACCCGCAGACCGCCGAGACGAAGATCGGCTACCTCAAGACGTACGCCTGGCACGACCGCGAGAACCACTGCGGCAGCCCCTCCGGCTGCGGCGACCGCAAGGTCGCGGGCAGCCCCACCGGACGCGACTGGGCCCAGTCCCTGCGCTACGCGCACGGTGACAACGCCTCCTGGCTGACGGCCGGCACCCCCGGCCGGCTCTGGGCCTTCGCCGCCCTCGACGGCCGGATGGCCGTCTGGACCCGGCAGGGCGCCCCCGGCCGGTGGACCGGCCCGGCCCTGCTCCCCGGCGGCGGCATCGACCCGGGCGTGACCACCGCCCGCTTCCCGGACGGCCGCGTCGCCGTCCTGGCCACCCGCACCACGCTCCACCCCGGCTACCGGCGCGAGGCGGTGTACGCCGTCCAGTCCGCGCCCGACGGCCCGTTCGGCCCGTGGCAGTCGCTCGGTACGCCCGAGACCGCCGACGAGGACGGCACCTCGGCCATCAGCACCCCGGCGGCGGACGTCTCCCCCGACGGACGCCTCACCGTGTACGTACGCGACTCCCGGCGCACCCTGCGCGCCCGCGAGCAGCAGCCCGACGGCGCCTTCGGCCCCTGGCGGAACCTGGGCGGCGAGGACCTGCAGAGCGACCCGGCGACCGCGACCGACTCCGCCGGGCGGCTCCACGTGTACGCCACCACCGGAAGAACCGTCCTGGCCTGGATCCGCCCCGCCCCGGGCGCACCCCTGGAGGGCCCCTTCCCGACGGGCCTGCCCGCGACCACGGTCCCGCTCACGGTGGCCCCGGAGGGCGCGGGGATCCGCCTGTACTTCCGCCGCCCGGACTCGGGCGTGGTCCGCACGGCCCTGGTGACGCCGGGCCACGGCGCCGGCTCGAAGCCGCAGGTCTCCGGCGTCTCCGAAGCGGGCGGCCGGGCGGGCTACGGTGCGGTCGGCGTGGCGGGCCGCCTCCTGTCCGGCCGGTCGGGCACGGGCGCGGTCGGCACGACGAGCCTGGGCGGCCCCCCGGCCTGGACGGAATCCAGGATGCTGTACGCCGGCGCCCCGTCAGGCGTCGCCGAACAGACGGGCGCGACCACCACAGCAGTCCTGGGCCTGGACGCAAACCTCTACATCACCACGACCACACC
>NZ_JACBGN010000418.1 GCF_013401435.1 Streptomyces sp. BR123 | reverse complement strand
GGCCTGCGGGGCGGTGGCGGGCGCAGGGGCCGGTTCCTCGTCCACCGAGACCCCGAAGTCGGTGGCGATGCCGGCGAGGCCGTTCGCGTACCCCTGGCCGACCGCGCGCACCTTCCACACGCCGCCGCGCTGGTAGACCTCGACGACCACGAGCGCCGTCTCCGTGCCCAGCTGCGGCGGGGTGAAGGTGGCGATCACCGCGCCGGTGTCCGCGTGCCGCACGGTGGCGGTGGGCTCGATGCCCTGGAAGGTCTGCCCCGCCGCGTCGGGGCTGGCCGTGACCACGATCCGCTCGATGCCGGGCGGCAGCCCGCCGGTGTCCACGGTGATGGAGTCGGGGGCCGCACCGCCGCCGGACCGGTGGCTGACACCGGGCCCGGACGGCTGGTTGTAGAAGATGAAGTCGGCATCGGAGCGCACCTTGCCGTCGGCCGTGAGGAGGAGCCCCGACACGTCGAGCCGCACCGGGGCAGCCACGTCCACCGTCACCCGGACGGCATTGAGCGGCAGGTTGGAACCAGGGGTCATAGCGGTCATGCCCGGAGAACGACCGGGGGTGCCGTGCCGTTCCCCCCGGTCCGCGCGGAGGGGCCGGGTGGGGGACGGGCGGGCGGCAGGGTGCCGGCGTGTTCCGGGTGCCGGGGTACGTGCCGTGCCGGCGGAGCCGTCAGCGGCGGTTGCGGGGGTGGTTCTTGGCCGTGCGCTCGTTCCCGAACCTGTACGCGCCCGTCCAGCGGGCCATCGCGAGCTGCGCGTCGCCGGTCTCCACCTCGGCCAGGAACTTCTCGGCGCGGGCTCCGCGCAAGGTGCCCGCGGCCCGGCCCCGGTGGGTGATGACGACGCTTCCGTCGCCTCTTCGCTCGTACGTGAATCCGTGCGGTCTCGGCATGGGCCGCAGCCTGCCCCGCAAGGCGCGGGGCGGGCAACGGAATTTCCCGGACTCAGCGGCCGGCCCGGCCCGCGGCTTCGGTGACGCGGCGCGGCAGACCCAGCGGGTTCGCCTCGCGCAGCTCGGCCGGGAGCAGCGGGTCCGGCACGGACTGGTAGGCCACGGGGCGCAGCCAGCGTTCGATCGCGGTGGCCCCGACCGAGGTGGAGTGCGAGGTCGCGGCCGGGTACGGGCCGCCGTGGTGTTGGGCCGGGGCCACCGCGACGCCGGTGGGCCAGCCGTTGACCACGACCCGCCCGGCGAGCGCCGTGACGCGGGAGACCAGCTCCGCCGCAGGGCCGGGGGCTCCCTCCGCCTCGGCGGCGGAGAGCTGGAGGGTGGCGCTCAGATTGCCGGGGAGCCGGTCGAGCACCGCGCCGGCCTCCTCCTGGTCGGCGTACCGGACGACGACGGTCACCGGGCCGAAGCACTCCTCCAGCAGCACCTCGTGGGCCGGGCCCGCCAGCAGGCTCGCGGCAGGCACGGCCAGGTACCCCGCGCCGACGGTGTGCTCCCCGGCGGGGCCCGGCGTGACGGGTGCGGTGACACCGGGCAGCGTCGCCCGCTCGGCGACCCCCGCGATGAAGTTGTCCCGCATCCGGTGGTCGAGCAGAACACCCGGACCGGTCTCGCCGAGCGCCTTGGCGAGGGAGTCGGTGAGCCGGTCCCCGGCCGCGCCCTCCGGGACGAGGACCAGGCCCGGCTTGACGCAGAACTGGCCGACGCCGAGGGTGACCGAGCCCGCCAGCCCGGCGCCGATCTCCTCGGCGCGCTCGGCGGCGGCGTCCGGGGTGACCACGACGGGGTTGAGGGAGCCGAGTTCGCCGTGGAAGGGGATGGGGACGGGGCGCGCGGCGGCCGCGTCGAAGAGCGCCCGACCGCCGCGGAGCGAGCCCGTGAAGCCGGCGGCGGCGACGAGCGGGTGGCGGACCAGCTCCAGGCCGGCGTCGAACCCGTGGAGGACGGTGACGACCTCGCCCGGCAGCCCGACGGCCACCGCTGCCCGGCGCAGCAGCGAGGCGCACAGCTCGGAGGTGGCCGGGTGGTCGGGGTGCGCCTTGACGACCACGGGGCAGCCGGCGGCCAGCGCGCTCGCGGTGTCCCCGCCGGGGACCGAGAACGCGAGCGGGAAGTTGGAGGCGGCGTAGACGGCGACGACGCCGAGCGGCACCTTGTAGCGGCGCAGTTCGGGGCGCGGCGGGGTGAGGGAGGGGTCCGGCCGGTCGATCCGGATGTCGAGGTAGCCGCCGTCGGCGACGGCGTCGGCGAAGGCGCGCAGCTGGCCGGTGGTGCGGGCGAGCTCGCCGGTGAGCCGGGCCGGTCCGAGGGCGGTCTCGGCGTCGGCGGCCTCGACGACCTGGTCCGCGGCGGCGTCGAGCAGGTCCGCGGCGGCGCGCAGGAACGCGATGCGGGCGGTGCGGTCCGCGAGCGCCGGGCGGGCGGCCCGGGCCGCGCGGACGGCTTCGTCGACCTCGGGGGATCCGGCTTCCACCGCAACCTGCGCCCGCTGCTTCCCGGTGCGGGGGTCCACACTCCAGACTGGTGTCCCTGCCATGCCGCACTGCCTCCTGGATCTACGCCGCCCTGTGCGGTGGCGTTCAGTATTCTGAACGCCGTTCCGATGGGTGAATGATCTCCATCCGTTCCGGACTCTATTTCCGCGTCTTTCGCGTGACAAGAGAACAAGGACAAGAGAACAAGAGGGGCAGGAGGGCGAATGGCCAGAGGTGGGCGCATCGAGTTCGCCGCGGCAGCGGCAGCGGCAGCGGCAGCGGCAGAAGCAGGGGCAGGGGCAGCGGGCGGGGGCGGCCGTTCCGAGGGGGCCGTCGGCGCGGCCGGCGCGGCCCCGGCGGCCGTGAAGTCCGCCGTCCGCACGGTCGTGTTGCTGGAGCACTTCGCGGCGCGGCCCGGCCTGCACAGCCTCGCCGACATCCAGCACGATCTCGGCCTGCCCAAGTCCAGCCTCTACATGCTGCTGCGTACGCTCGTGAACCTCGGGTGGGTGGAGACGGACGCCACGGGCACGCGGTACGGCATCGGTGTACGGGCCCTGCTCGTCGGCAGCTCCTACATCGACGGGGACGAGGTGGTCGCCGCGGCCCGGCCCACCCTGGACCGGCTTTCCGAGGACACCACCGAAACGATTCACCTGGCCCGGATGGACGGGCGGAGCGTCGTCTACCTGGCCACCCGCCAGTCCCAGCACTACCTGCGGCCGTTCACCCGGGTGGGGCGGCGGCTGCCCGTGCATTCGACCGCGCTGGGCAAGGCGCTGCTCGCCACGCACTCCGACGAGGAGGTGCGCACGCTGCTGCCTCGCCGGCTGGACGCGGTGACCGAGCACACCGTCACCGACCGGGAACAGCTCATCGAGGAGCTGGCGGTGGTGCGGGAGCAGGGGTACGCGGTGGACCGGGAGGAGAACACGCTCGGGCTGCGCTGCTTCGGCGTGGCCGTGCCGTACCGGACGCCGGCGCGGGACGCGGTGAGCTGCTCGGTGCCGGTGGCCCGGCTGACGGCGGACCACGAGGATGCGATCAAGGCGGCGCTGTTCGCGGCCCGGGACCGGCTGTCGGTGGTGACCCGGCGCATGTGAGGCGGAACGGGGGCGGAGGGGCTCCTCCCCCGTGCAGGGGAGGCGGTTCACCTTCGCGGGGGAGGTGGCGGGGCGCACGGCACGCGACTGTTGAGCCATGACGACACGAGCGGTGCGACGCACGACCGGCACGGCGAACCCGAACCACCCGACCGACCCGGCGAACCCGATGAACCCGGCGGACCCGAACCTTCCGGCGGCCGCGGCGGGCTCGGCCACCCCGGCGACCCCGATCCAAAGGGTCCTGCGAGCGGCGGCCATGATCGCCACCGTGCCCTACCTGGCCCTGAAGGCGGCGTGGCTGGCGGGGAGCCACATCGGCATACCGGACGGCAGCGTGCTGCTGCAGTCCGGGCTGTTCACCACTGTGGCCAACGCCGTCACGATCGCGATGGACACCTGTGTGATCGTGCTCGCGCTGCTGCTCACCCGGCCCTGGGGCAGACGGGTACCGGGGTGGCTGCTGATCGTCCCCGTGTTCACGGCCACCGGACTGCTCACCCCGATCATGACCGCCTTCCCCGGCCAACTCCTCCTCAGAGCGCTGGGGCTGGGAGCCGGTGAAGCGGTCAAGGCCGCGCGGGAGCCGTTCCTCGACGACTGGGTGTACCTCGTCGTCTACCCCGGCTTCATCATCCAAGGAATCGCCTTGGCCGGGCTGTTCGTCCCCTATGCGCGCGAGCGCTGGGGGCGGTGCGGGCAGGGCGCGCCGGGCGCGCGGCTCCCGTCATCCACGGGGGTGGTGGCGGGGGCCGCGGCCGCGGTCGGCGCGGCGGTGGGAGCGGTACACCTGTACTGGGCCTTCGGCGGTACCACCGGGCGGAGTGCCGAGCAGGTGGCGCAGTACTCGGCGGAGAACGGCGTGGTCTCGGCGGTCCACGGGCTGTGCGCGCTGGCGGCGGGTGCCGGGGCGCTGCTGCTGGCCCGGGGCGGGGCGCTGCGGACCCGGTGGCCGCTGGCCCTCGCCTGGATCGGGTCGTCGGCGGCGCTGGGCTGGGGGCTGTGGCTGCTCCTGGCGGTGCTGGGGCTGGAGTTCGGCGAGGCCGAACGCGTCTCGCCGATGATCTTCCTGACCTACGCTGGCCAGGTGCTCGCCGGCTGCCTCTCCGCGGCCGTCCTGGCCCGGTTCATCCGGTCACGCCTCGCGGCCTGAGCCGGCCGCGCGGGAACCGCTGCGGGCGAATGAGGGGCCCGGAGGAAGGGTCGGGCCGGGGCGGGTGA
>NZ_JACBGN010000417.1 GCF_013401435.1 Streptomyces sp. BR123 | reverse complement strand
GCATACGGGCCACCCGTCCCCCTGAGCCGGCCTGCCGGCACCCCGCGGGGCGGCCCGCACCACCCGGCGTGGTGCGGGCCGCCCCGCGTCCGGTCACACGCCGCGGCGGTCTACGGGTGTCCCGCGTCGCTCTCCACGCGGGAGAGGAACGAGTCCAGCCCGGCCCGGTACCGCTCGGGCTCCTCGGCCGTCGACAGGTGCGCGCTCTCCTCGAAGACCATCCACTGGGCCCCGCGGATCCCCTCCACCAGGGGCTGGACGGCGGCGGGGGTGATCTCGTCGTACCGGCCCGTCGTGACCAGTACCGGCAGGTCGAGCTCGCCGAGGCGCGCGGTGACGTCCCAGTCCTTGAGCGTCCCCGTGACGTTCCACTCGGCGCCGAGCATGGCCGCGTACAACTCCGCGTTGACGGCGCCGGTCGCCTTCGCCACGTGCTCCGGGAGCGGTGTGATGCGGCACATCCAGAGCCGGAAGAACGCGGCCGCGGCCTCCTGGTACTCCGGGCTGCCGGTGGTCCCGGCGGCCTCGTGCCGGGCGAGTGTCTCGCGCACCGCGGCCGGGAGGCGCTCCATCAGGCGCCGCACCTCCGAGGCGAGCAGCGGGACGCTCGCGCTGGTCCCGGCGAGGATCAGGCTCTCCAGGCCCGGCGGGCGCCGCAGCGCGTATTCGAGGGCGAGCATGCCGCCCCAGGAATGGCCGAAGAGGTGGATCCGGTCGAGCCCGATCCCGTCGCGGACGGCGCCGACCTCCTCGACGAAGGTGTCCGGCGTCCACTCCGCCGGGTCGTCGAGGGGATCCGAACGCCCGCAGCCCGCCTGGTCGTAGTAGACGACGGTACGGCCGAGGGAGGTCATGTCGTCCAGGTCGGTGAGGTAGCCGTGCGGCACTCCGGGCCCGCCGTGCAGCACCAGCAGAGGCGGCCGCCCCTGCTCGGCGGGCCAGGGTCCGGCGATCCGGTACCAGGTGCGCCGGCCCCTGAAGGGCACGGTCCCTTCGCTGATCTCCACGGCGCCTCCAGCCGCTCGGGGGCCCCATCCTCGGCGCAGCCCGCCCCTCGGGCCCGGCGGCGCGCCGCCGGGCGCCCCGGGCTCACCCGGGGGCTGCCGCCCGGAGTCACCCCGGAGCCACCCGGGAGGCATCCAGGGCTCAGCCCGAGCCGGCCTCGGGGCCGGCCGCCCCGCGCCGCGCCGCGAGGACGACGAGCACACCGGCGACGGTCCCGGCGAAGTAGGGGGACGGGACCAGCAGGACCCCGCCCAGCACGCACCAGGCGGCAATTCCCCACCCCATGGCGGCGGGCACCGCCACCCCGCGCCCGGCGAGGTGCCACATCAGGCAGCCGAGGAGGACCAGGGGCACGGCGAAGCTTCCCGGACCGGCCCAGAAAGTGAGCCGGTTTTCCAGGGACTCCACGGTCGGGCCGGCACCCCCCTCCACGAGGGCGAGCGGGACGGCGGCCCAGATGCCCCGGTCCGCCCATCCGGCGATGTCCTCCCAGGCGGCGAACGCCAGCAGGGTCAGGTGCCCCGCCCCCAGCCCGATCAGGATCCCGCTCGCCCAGCGGACCAGCCGCTTCCCGGCGTGGGTGGTTTCTGTACGTCCCGGCACGACGGGCCTCCCCGTTTCCATACGGCACCGTATAAATGATGTGTACGGTAGCGTACAGCGCCGGGTGCTCCAGGGAAACCGCACACCGGCGGCCCTGCGACGGACCGGCGCCCGGCGGTCCGGCTGCGGCGGCGCGGCGTTCCGGCCAATCCCGCGCGGCCGCCCGCCCGCCGGTGCGGGAGCCGGGACCGCAGCCGGCGTCGCGGCCGCCCCAGCCGCCTCCGCGAACCAGGCGGCATTTGCCGGGAGTCCTGTCGCCCGCACCCGAAATCCGGTACGCGGTGCGGGAATTCCGCCCGTACCGCCCGAAGTCCCCCTGGCTGAATCGAACTCGCCCCGGCCGGTGGCGAGTTGTCGCTGTGGCATCATGGCCGCGTCGTCTGCTCGGAGATGGGGATGAAGATACCTGGCGCAGGATTACCGACTTCGGAGGGCAGACTGCTCAGACGCCGGCTCAAGCAGGTCCGCCGCACGTGCGAGGCGCGGATCGCGGAGTGGGGCATGGAGCAGGGATTCGGAATCGACGAACTCCACCGGTATTTGTGCGCGCGGCGCGGGCGCCCGATCCATCTGATTCCGACCTCATTCCCGGACCGCCATCTGTTCGGGATCTGGCTGAAGCTGGACGAATTCGACATCGTCGCCTTCGAGAAGTCGGCCTCCCCGGCGCACAAGGAACACATCATCGCCCACGAACTCGCCCACATCGCCTTCGACCACCAAGGCCCCGTACAGCTGAGCCAGGACGATTCGAGCCGCCTGCTGTCCGACGTCGACCCGGCGGCGGTACGCGGCCTGCTGAAGCGCTCCCGCTACAGCGACGACGAGGAACAGGAGGCGGAGACCCTGGCATCACTGCTGCTGTCCCGCGCCGGCCGGCGCTGGGTTGAGCCCGCCTGGAGCGCTCCGGCCGAAGCCGCCGACGTCGTGGCCCGGATCGAACTCGGCCTCGGCCGTACGGACCAGCCGTGACGGCGCTCTACACGGCACTGGCGTGGATCTGCACCTTCGTCGGCCTCGCCGCCTTCGCCTACCGGCTGCCCGACCTGCGCCGTCGGCCGCGCGACACCGCCCTGTGGGCGCTGTGCGTCTACTTCCTCTGCTCCGGCATCAGCTTCCTCGTCGACCTGGACCTGATCCGGCTGAAGATCTCCGCCTTCCTCGGCCTGCCGAACATCACCTCCCTCATCACCCAGGTCGCGGTCGTGGTGCTCACCGCCGCCCAGCAGGTCGTGCTCGTCCACTGGTCGGCGCCGCCCGCCGAGGCCCGCCGCAGGAGCCGCCGCCGCGTGCTGTTCTACGCCGCGGCGCTCGCCGCCCTGGTCACGGCCTCGTTCCACGTCGGCCCCGTCGCCAAGTCCGAGACGGCCACGTCGACGATCCTGCTCAGCATCCAGGACGGCCGATACGCCCTCTACATGTCCGGCTACCTGCTGATCTGCGCCATCGGCCAGTGGGAGACCGTGCGGCTGTCGCTGCGCTTCACCCGGGTCGCCAACCGCCAGTGGCTCGTCGTCGGCATGCGCACGGTCACCGTCGGCGCGAGCCTCATCCTGGTCTACTGCGTGACCCGCGGCATCCAGATCGCCGGCACCCGGCTGCACTTCGACGGAGCCGCCCTCGACCCCGTCCAGTGGACCTGCGGCAGCGTCGGCGCCCTGCTCCAGGTCACCGGCTGGACCATCCCCTCGTGGGGCATCCACCTCACCCGGGCCCGCGGCTGGATCCGCAGCTACCGCGCCTACCTCCGGCTCCGGCCCCTGTGGCAGGCCCTGCACCGGGCCACGCCCGACATCGCCCTCGACCCGCCCCGCTCCTGGCCGCGCGACCTGCTGCCGCCCCGTGACCCGCACTACAGCCTCTACCGCCGCGTGGTCGAGATCCGCGACGGCCAGCTGATGCTGCGGGCCGGGCTCTCCCAGGCCGAGTTCTCCAGGGTCGCCCGCTCCCTGGGCCTGCCGGAGGACCCGACCACCCCCCTCGGCGAGGCCCTGCAGCTGCGGGCCGCCGTGGACTGCCCGACCACCCCGAGCGCCGAGCCGTCCGAGCCCTCCGACATGCCCGCCCGGCCCCCGTACGAGGACTTCCGCGCCGAAGTGGCCTGGCTGACCGAGGTCGCCGCCGCGTTCCGCTCCCTCGGCCGCACGGGAACGCGTACGGGCGCCGGCAGCGGCAGCGGCACGGACACCGGAACCGGAACCGATACCGACACCGGCACCGGTCCGCGGACCGTGACCCGGTGAGCCGCGCCGCCCTCCGTGCGGTCGAGCGGCTCGTGGCCCTGGACGCGCAGCACGGCGCCACGGCCGCGGTCCCCGCCGCCCGGGCCGCCGTACGGGAATTCCCCGAGCTCACCGCCACCCCCGGCAGCATGCCCACCCGGCACCGGGACCGCGACCGGTCGGCCGCCCTCGCCGAACTGTGCGAGGTCATCGGCTGGATCCTCTTCGACGCCGGCCGCTACGGGCCCGCCCACGCCGCCAACCGGCAGGCGCTCCACCTCGCCCACCTCGCCGGGGACCACTGGACCGCCCGCCTCGTCCACCTCAACCACGCCATGCTCCAGACCCACACCGGCCGGGCCCGCGCCGCGCTCGACACCGTCGCCCGGGTGCCCGGCGCCCGGCCGCTGCCCGCCCGGGTCCACAGCCTCACCCTGATCCGCCGCGCACACGCGACCGCGCTGCTGGGCGCCCGCCGCGCGCCCCTGGACCTCATCGACCGGGCCCGCAGCCGCTTCCTCGACGGGGTCTCCCCCCACGACCCGCACTGGGCCTGGTGGATCGACGAGACCGAGCTGACCGGCCATCAGGGCTGGGTGGAAGCCCGGCTGGGCCGATGGAACCGGGCCATTCCGCTGCTGCACCGGGCCGCGACCGCCCCCGGCCCCTCGTACCGGCACCTGTTCACGGCCCAGCTGCTGTCCGCGCTGGCCGGCGCCGGCGCCTGGACCGAGGCCGAGCAGCTGATCACCGACCTCGCCCCCCGGGCCGCCGGCATCGGCTCGGCCCGCACCACCGAAACACTCGGCAGGACGGCCGAGGCTCTGTGCCGCACCGCCGGAGTCCCCCCGCCCCTGCGCGACGCGGCCGTCCACCTGCGGGCCGCCCTGCCCGCCCGCTGTCTCTTATACACAACTGACGCTGCCGACGACGCTC
>NZ_JACBGN010000416.1 GCF_013401435.1 Streptomyces sp. BR123 | reverse complement strand
GAAGCGGGGCGCACGGCCGGGGGCGGGGCGATGCTGAGGGTGCACTTCACGGCCGAGGACCTTCTCCACGTGACCTTCGCCCCCGAGCCGCTGCCGCTGGTGGAGCTCGGGCTCGCCCTCGCCGCCGTCCAGCGCACCGACGCGCCGGCCGTTTTCGGCCGCTGGCGACACCGGGCCCTGCGCGAGCTGCCCGGCCGGGCACGGCCCCTGTTCGACCTGCTCCGCCCGGACGGCGACAACCCTCCGTTCGTCGAGCCGTACGCCCGGACCCTGGACGAGGGCCTCGCCGACGTGGCCGCCGCGGCCGGGCGCCTCACCGGCCGGGAACTGCACCGCGCCGCCGCCCGGGCGCCCGGTTCGGCGTCCTGGCTGCGCGCCCTGTGGGACGGCGACCGGGAGGCGTGGACCCGGCTCGACGGTGCCCTGCGGTCCGCGTACGAGGCCGTGGTCGCCCCCCACTGGCCCCGCATCCGGCAGTCCTTCCGGGCCGACGTGGCCTGGCGCACCCGGCTCCTGGCCGCCCACGGCATCCGGGCCTGCATGGCCGGCCTCCACCCGCGGGCCGGCTGGGACGGCACGGTCTTCGAGGTCGCCGCACCCCCGCACCACGAGGCCCGCCTCGGCGGGCGCGGCCTGGTGCTGATGCCCTCGTCGTTCTGGACCGGGCGCCCGCTGCTGGCGGGCCACCCCTCGGGCGCGCACGTGCTGCTCTACCCGGCGCTGACCCCGCTGCCGCTGGTCGGGCCGGAGCCGGCCGAGGGCCCGCTGGACGCGCTGCTGGGCCGGACCCGGGCGGCAGTGCTCCACCTGCTCGTCGAGCAGCGCACGACGACCGAGGTCGCCCGTGCCCTCGGCATCAGCCTCCCCTCGGTCTCGGAGCACACCCGCACCCTGCGCGCGGCCGGGCTGATCACCACGGAGCGCGACGGCAAGGCCGTCCTGCACTCGGCCACCGCCCTCGGCGTGGACCTCCTCCACAGCGGCCGCTGATACCCGACGTTTCGGCGGGCGCCGAAACCATCGCGGGTCCCGGCCCCTGCGCTCGACCATCGGTGCCGCGGGGCCCGCCACGGGGGCCGCCCCGCCGACGGATGAGGAGACGAAGCGATGGCACGTACGTCGATCCGCACGAGGCTCGGAGCAGCGGCTGCGGCAGCCCTGGCGGCCGGGACCGCCGTCCTGGCCGCGGCCCCGGCGCAGGCTGCCGCGTCCGGCTGGGCCGATTGCCCGGTGGGCTCCGTGTGCATCTACGCGGGCACCAGCGAGCGCTCGCCGATCATCTGGGAGCGGTCCCGGGCAGGCACGTACAACCTCTCGAACATGTACGACGACCACCTGATCTACAACAACCAGACCGAC
Source organism: Streptomyces sp. BR123 (assembly GCF_013401435.1). Lineage (GTDB taxonomy): Bacteria > Actinomycetota > Actinomycetes > Streptomycetales > Streptomycetaceae > Streptomyces. The sequence goes on along the minus strand of NZ_JACBGN010000416.1, from coordinate 3,503 downwards.
GGGTGGAAGTTCTGGACCTGCGAGGGCTACAACGGGACCCGCTGCTCGACGGGGTACCTGCCGGCCGGCCATTACATGATCAAGAACCTCACGCCGGTCAACTCGGTCCGCATCACGCCGTGATCTGCTGAAACGACGGCGCACGGAGCCTGGCGGCCCCGGGGGAATGTCCTCGGGGCCGCTTGCGTTTCGGCAGGTGTGGCAGAAAGTTCGAGTTTCAACTAAACTCGAGGCAGAAGGAGGCCGACCATGCCTGCAGTGACCGTCGAGAACCCGTTGACGCTTCCCCGCGTCGCCGCACCGCCGTCCCAGGAGACCGCCGCCCGCAAGGTGCTGGCCGTCGTGACCGCGCCGAGCGGCTTCGAGGGCGAGGGCTTCCCGGTGCGCCGCGCCTTCGCCGGGATCAACTACCGCTACCTCGACCCGTTCATCATGATGGACCAGATGGGCGAGGTGGAGTACGCGCCGGGGGAGCCGAAGGGAACCCCGTGGCACCCGCACCGCGGCTTCGAGACCGTCACGTACCTGATCGACGGCACCTTCGTCCACCAGGACAGCAACGGCGGCGGCGGAGTCATCAACGGCGGTGACACCCAGTGGATGACCGCCGGCTCGGGCCTCCTGCACATCGAGGCCCCGCCGGAGTCCCTCGTCGTCAGCGGCGGGCTCTTCCACGGCCTCCAGCTGTGGGTGAACCTCCCCGCCTCCGACAAGATGATGCCCCCGCGCTACCAGGACATCGGCGGCGGCAAGGTCAAGCTGCTGACCACCCCCGACGGCGGCGCCCTGCTCCGCGTGATCGCCGGTGAGCTCGACGGCCACAGCGGCCCGGGCATCACCCACACCCCGATCACGATGATCCACGCGACGGTCCGGCCCGGCGCGCAGCTCACCCTGCCGTGGCGCGAGGACTTCAACGCCCTCGCCTACGTCATGGCCGGGCGCGGCAGCGTCGGCACGGACCGGCGGCCCGTCGAGACCGGCCAGACGGCGGTGTTCGGCGAGGGCGGCTCCCTCACGGTGCGGGCGGAGGCCTCCCAGGACTCCCACACCCCGGACCTGGAGGTCGTCCTCCTCGGCGGCCGCCCGATCCGCGAGCCCATGGCGCACTACGGGCCGTTCGTCATGAACAGCCGCCAGGAGCTCCAGCAGGCGTTCGACGACTTCCAGGCGGGCCGGCTGGGGACCATCCCCACCACCGCCCGGGAGCACACGAGCACCGTGGAGCAGCACTCCTGACGGGCTCGGTCGCGCCCCGTGGCGTAGGGGCGCGGGGAACTGCGCGACAGGCCCCCGCCGGCCCGCGGTTCCATGACCGGACCGCCGGCGGAGCTAGCGGCGCAGGGCCTCGGCGGGCTGGGTGCGGGAGGCCCGCCAGGCCGGGTACAGCCCGGCGAGGACCCCGGTGACGAGCCCGATCAGCGGCGCAACGGAGACCGTCAGCGGCGACATCACCGGGGTCCAGTCGCGCAGCGCGGACACCCCGACCACGGTCAGGGTGCCCAGCGTCGTGCCCACCAGGCCGCCGACCGTGCCCTGCGCGGCCGACTCGGCCAGGAACTGGGCGGTGATGTGCCGCCCGCGCGCCCCCAGCGCCCGGCGCAGCCCGATCTCCCCGGTCCGCTCCAGGACGGCGACGAGGGTGGTGTTCGCGATCCCCACGGCCCCGATGACCAGGCAGATCGCGGCCAGCAGCAGGAACAGCTGGTCCAGGTCGGAGGTCACTCCGGCCCGCAGCGTCCGCGGATCCGGCGGCGGCGCCGGGGTCAGCCAGTCGGGATGGTCCGGGCGCAGCGCCAGCGGCAGCTCGGAGGCCACCTGCTGGGCCGCCCCCAGCTCGGTCACCACCATCATCCGGGCCCGCTGGGCGTTGTCGGGCGGCCCCCACAGCCGTTCCGCGGTGCCCCGGGGCACCATCACCGACAGCAGCAGGTCGGGTTTGCGCTCGGCGCCGCCCGCGATCCCGATCACGGTGAACGCGTGGTCGCCGATGAACACCGCGGGCCGGCTCTCCAGCGTGGTGATGCCCAGCCGGGCCGCCATCGCCGAGCCCACCACCGCGACCTGTTCGGCGCGCCCGTCGTGGAAGGCGTCGTAGGCCCGGCCGGCGCCGAGCGTGAGCCCGGCCGCGCGCAGCATGCCGGGGGAGGCGGCGACGACCGGGATCCGCTCCCCCGCGGCCCCGGCGACCGGGGCGGACCGCACGGTCGTCTCGCCGAGCGGCACCGGCCAGAACACCCCGGCGGCGGTGACCCCGTTGAGCGCGCCCGCCCGGGTGTCGGCGTCCTTCGGGAAGGCGTTCGGGACCTGCCGGGCGAGCTGCGGATCCCCGCCGCCCGCGGTGTCCTGGACCCCGACCTCGGTGGCCGTCAGGGCGTTGAAGCGGCTGTCGATCTGCGAGGACGCGGTGGCCGTCAGGCCGAGGATCGCCACGAACGTGCCCACGCCCAGCACCGTGCCGAGGCCCGTGAGCGCCGACCGGGCGGGCCGCTGGAGCATGCCGGCGAGCGCCTCGGACAGCAGGTCGCGCAGCGACAGCCGGGACGGGGCGATGGCAGCGGGGGCGCCGCCACCCCCGCCGCGTGCCCAGCGCCGCCACCGGATGCTCCCGCGAGGCCGTCTCATGTCCGGACCACCTCGCTCAGGACCCCGTCGCGGATGGACACGGTGCGCCGGCCCCGTTCCGCGACGTGCGGGTCGTGCGTGATGACCAGCAGGGTCAGCCCGTCGGCGTGCAGCTCGTCCAGCAGGGCCAGGACGGCACCGGCGGTCGCCGTGTCGAGGTTGCCGGTCGGCTCGTCGCACAGCAGCAGCGAGGGCTCGGAGACCAGGGCGCGGGCGATGGCCACGCGCTGGCGTTCGCCGCCGGACATGCGGGTGGGGAGGTGGCCGCTGCGATGGCCGAGCCCGACGCGCTCCAGGGCGGTACGGGCCCGGTCGGCGCGCTGCCCGCGGGGGACGCCGTTGTAGACCATCGCGAGGAGGACGTTCTCCAGGGCGCTGCGGTGAGGCAGCAGGTGGAAGGACTGGAAGACGAACCCGATGCGCTGTCCGCGCAGGGCCGTGCGGTCGCGGTCGGGGAGGGAGCCGGTGTCGATGCCGTCGAGCAGGTAGCGGCCGCCGGTCGGGGCGTCGATGAGCCCGGCGACGTTCAGGAACGTCGACTTCCCGGAGCCCGAGGGACCGACGACGGTGACGTACTCGCCGCGGTCCACCGTCAGGTCGCAGGGCCGCAGAGCCTGGACGGGCGGCGGGCCGGGATAGGTCAGCCCGACACCCTCGAACCGGACGACCGGCACCGGGTCCGCGCCGGAGAGGTCCGGGGCGGAGCCCTTGGCGGTGGGGCCCGGGTCGGGGGCGTCCGTGCCGGTGGGGCCCTTGGCAGTGGCGTCCGTGGCGGTGGGGCCCTTGGCAGTGGCGTCCGTGGCGGTGGGGTCCGTGGCAGTCCGGACCGTGGCGGTCGGGTCCGTGGCGGTCGGGTCCGTAGCGGTGGGGTCCGGGGC
>NZ_JACBGN010000415.1 GCF_013401435.1 Streptomyces sp. BR123 | reverse complement strand
CCCCTGCCCCTCGGCCCCGCCTCCCTCCCGCGCGACGCGGCCACGGCAGCGGCAGCGGGAGCGGCCGTGGCCGAGGCCGAGGCGCCGTGGTGTCCGGCAGCAGTGGCATCGGCGCTCACCCGCCCCCGAACAGCGCGCCGAAGTCGACGTCGGCCCCGTACACGAACCCGCACACCAGCAGGATCAGCGTCCCGGGCAGCATGAACATGGTCACGGCGAAGGTGGCTTTGGGGACGGCGCGGGCTGCGCGGCGGCGGGCGTTCTGCGCGTCCGTGCGGCGCATGTCCTCGGCGATGGCGATCAGCGTGTCGACGATCGGGGAGCCGAGTTCCTCGCCCTGCTGGAGGGCGGTGACGAACTGGGCGACCTGCTCGGAGTCGTTGCGCCGGCGCAGTTCGTCGAAGGCCTGGCGGCGGCTGACGCCCATGTCCATCTGCTGGAGGGTGATGCGGATCTCGTCCGACCAGGGGCCCTCGTACTTGGCCGCGACCCGTTCCAGGGCCTGCCGGAAGCCGAGGCCGGCGCTGACGACGACGGCGAGGACGTCCAGGAAGTCGGGCAGGGTCCGCTCGATGTGGTCGCGGCGGATCCGGATCGCCGACCACAGGCCGACCTCGATCCAGAACAGGCCGAACGCGACCATGAGGAGGGCCGGTACGAGCTGCCCGTTGATCAGCATCGCGAAGGCGCCGAGCGCGCCGAGGAAGCCGTACACGGCGCGGCGGGCGGCGTAGCGGTCGATGGTGAGGCCGGCCGGGTTGCCGGCCATGTCGATCTGGCGGCGTTTGCGCGCCACCCGCTCCGGGCCCATCAGCCGCAGCACCAGCGGGGCCCAGCGGATGCCGAGGCGGTCGACGGCGGAGCCGACGGCCGTGGTGCGGGTGGCGCCGACCTCCAGGGCGAGGGCCAGGTCTGAGGGGAGTTTGGTCTCGGCGCGGTAGAGGCGGATGCCGTGGAAGATGCCGAGGACGGACAGGCCGAGGACCGAGGCCAGGGCGAGGGCGAGGGCCGGGGACAGTGGGATCGCGGTCATGTCGTCGTCCGCCCTCTCACACGTCGATCTTCGACAGGCGGCGGATCAGCACGAACCCGATCGTGAACAGCCCGATCGCGACGAGCACCGCGCTCTGCCCGAGGAACGCGCCGGTCATCCGGTCCAGGGCGCCCGGCATCATCAGGTTCACCAGCAGCAGCGAGCCGAGCCCGATCGCCGGGACCAGGTAGGCGGTCACCGTCACCTGGGACAGCTGGGTGCGGATCTCGCGCCGCGTCTCCTTGCGCTGCTCCAGGGTGACCGTGAGGTTGCGCAGGGAGCCGACGAGTGCGCCGCCCGCCCGTGCGGACAGGACGAGGGTGGAGACGAGGACGACCAGTTCGCGGGAGGGGAGCCGTTCGGCGATCTCGCCGAGGGACTCCTCGATGGAGTGGCCGACGGCGAGGCGGTCGGCGACCCGGGAGAGTTCCTCGCCCGCCGGGGCCTCCAGCTCTTCCGCCGCGATGGCGATGGCCGTACGCAGGGCCAGGCCGGCCTGGGTGGCGTTGGCGAGGATGCGGGCGAGCTCGGGGAGCTGGTTGATGAACCGCTCGGTGCGGCGCGCCCGCTGCCAGTTGAGGAAGGCGTCCGCCGCCCACAGGCCGATCAGGCCGGCGACCGGGCCGAAGAACGGGGCGAGGAGGCTGGCCGCGACCAGCCACACCCCGGCGACCGACAGGAGCACGTAGACGAGGAACTCGCCCGGGGTGAGGTCGAGGCCGGTCACCGCCAGCTTCACCTCGATCCGCCTGCCGAGCGCGGTCCTGCGCAGCCGCCGGTCGACGGCGGTGAAGCGGCGTCTGCGGCCGGGCGGTTCGGGGGCGCCGTCGGCGGCGAGGCGTTCGATGAGGGCGGCGCGCCGGGCCCGGCCGGCCATGTACACGTGGACGCCGGCGATGGCGAGGACGCAGGCCAGCAGGGTGGCGCCGAGGGTGAGGAGGACGATTGGGTTCACGGTCAGGGCGGTCCGGGTGATGGTCACAGGGGTGTCCGGGTGATGCGGGTGGCGAGCTGGTCGTCCGAAGTGGCGACTCCGAACGCCTGCGGGATCGGCTGGTTGTTCATGTAGAGGCGCTCGGCGATGCGGCGCGGCAGCGGGTGGTACTCGAACCAGCCGTTGACGCGGCCGTCCGCGCCCATCGGCCGGGCCGCGAAGCGGCAGACGGTGGTGATGCGGAAGGGCTCGCGGCCGTGGGAGTCGAGGATGGCGATCTCGGTGACGCGGCGGGAACCGTCGCCGAACCGGGTCAGCTGGACGACCACGTTCACCGCGCTGTTGATCTGGTCCTGGAGGGCTTCGAAGGGGACCTCCACCTCGGACATCGAGGCGAGGGTCTGCAGGCGCATGAGGGCGTCCTCGGCGCTGTTGGCGTGGACGGTGGCGAGGGAGCCGTCGTGGCCGGTGGACATGGCCTGGAGCATGTCGAGGGTCTCGCCGCCGCGGACCTCGCCGACGATGATGCGGTCGGGGCGCATGCGGAGGCTGTTGCGTACGAGGTCGCGGATGGTGATCTGGCCCTTGCCCTCCACGTTCGCCGGGCGGGATTCGAGGCGGATGACGTGCGCCTGCTGGAGCTGGAGCTCCGCGGAGTCCTCGATGGTGATGACGCGCTCGCCCTCGGGGATGAGGCCGGAGAGGGCGTTGAGGAGGGTGGTCTTCCCGGTGCCGGTGGCCCCGGACACGATCACGTTCATCTTGGACTGGACCAGGCCGGACAGGAGCAGGAGCATCTGCTCGTCGAGCGAGCCGAGCGCGATCATCTCGTGGAGGGTGAAGGCGCGCGGGAAGCGGCGGATCGTGAGGGTGGCGCCGGTCAGGGAGAGCGGCGGGATGATGACGTTGACGCGCTCGCCGCTGGGCAGGCGGGCGTCCACCATCGGATTGGCCTCGTCGACGCGGCGGTTGACGGTGGACACGATGCGTTCGATGGTCTGCATGAGCTGCTCGTGCGAGGCGAAGCGGAGGGGGAGCTGCTCGACGCGGCCGGCGCGCTCCACGAAGATCTGGTCCGGGCCGTTGACCATGATCTCGGAGATGGAGGGGTCTTCGAGGAGGGGTTCGAGCACGCCGAGGCCGAGGGCTTCGTCGACGACGCGGCGGATGAGCTGGGCCCGCTCGGCGGTGGAGAGGACGGGGCCCTCGCGGCTGATGATGTGCCCGAGCACGCGCTCCAGCCGGGTCCGCCGCTCGGCGGGGCTGAGCGCGGACATCTCGGCGAGGTCGATCTCCTCCAGCAGCTTGGCGCGGTAGGAGGAGACGAGGAGACCGTCCTCGCGGGGGCCGTGCCGGTCGTCCGGCGTCGCGACCCGGGAGCGCAGGCTCATGGTCGGGATCCCTTCAGGTCGCGGTCGGGGTCGGGGTCGTCGTTGGGCATGACGGCCGTTGCCCTGGCCGGGTCGAGGCCGAGTCCCGGCACGATGGATCGCACTGTGATGGTCACGGTGGCCGTGACGGCGTCGGCGCCGCTCGGACCCACGTCGATGGTCGCGTCGAGGCCGGAGCGGATCGCGGCGTGCCCGGCAGCCGCGCCGGCCCCCGGCTTGCGGGCCTCGACGCGGGCCGCGGTCCGCGCCGCGGTGTCGGCCTGCTCGTGCACGTACGCGACCCAGCCGAGCTGGATCCCGCAGAGCGCGACGAACAGCAGGACCGGGATGAACCCGATGTACTCCAGCGCCACCTGCCCGCGGTCGCCGCGCGGCATGCGCAGGCGGCGTCCGGCCTGCCGGTTGGCGCCGCCGTGACGCCGGTGGTGGTGGCCGGGGCCCCTGCCCGGGCAGCCGGGATCGGGGGTGTTGCCTTCGGCCCGGTGCGCGGGGGCCGGGCCCATGCCGACGGCCGGGGCGGGCCGGCGCTCACGGCCGGGCCGTACGTCGGGGTCGCCGGCTGTCCGCAGGCACGCCCGCCGGTCCCTGCGACCCCCGCCGACCGGTGCGGTCACGGCAGCGCCGCACCCGGCCGCCGTGTCCACCCCGGGCGGGGGCGTCTCGGCCGGCCCGGGCGAAGGCCGATCGAGCGAAGGCCGGTCGAGCGAAGGCCGGTCGAACGAAGGCGGTTCGCCGCTTCCGGCCGTGTCGGAGACACCAGTGGAGGTGGCTCGACCCTCGCGGCCGGGCCTGCAGTGGGGGTGGCCCGTCATGTCAGTCCTCCTCCCTCTCCATGGCCGCGCCGGCCTCGCCGGTGATGCGGCCGAAACTCAGCGACGGGTGGAGCACCGGGATTTCGAGCGTGACGGTGGCCTTGTAGAGCGGACCCGCCTCGGTGCAGCCGGAGGTCATGTTCCAGGCGCTGCCGATGTGCTCGGCGGCGGCTGCCGCGCACGCGCCGCCGCCCTTGACCGCGCCCGCGCGGGCCGCTTCGTCCGCGGCGTTGCCCGCCAGGGAGAAGGCGTAGCCGATCAGGACGCACTCCCAGACCGCCGCGACGAGCAGCAGGATCAGCGGGACCATGCCGACGAACTCGACGGCCACCTGCCCGCGGTCGCCGCGGGGCCGGAGGACGCGGTGGCCCCGGGCCGCGGCCTGAGACCGGTCGGTGTTGCGGGCACCGGTGGCCCCGGGGTCCCGGCCGGACTCGGGCTCCCGGTCCGCCGCCACGGGGTCGCCGGTGGTCCGGCAGGCGCTGGGGGCCGCCCCGGGCGGCGGGACCGGGCGGCTCGGCGGGGATCCGGTGGCGGGTCTGGGGGTGGGCATGTCAGTGCTCCCGGCCTCGGCGGAGCCAGGGGCCCAGCGCGCCGCGGTCGCCCGCGCCGCGGCGCAGGCGGGCGACGGGGCCGGGGGTGCGGACCGCGAGGGCCGCACCGGGGGCGGACACCCCGGAGCCGACGGCGGCCGGCGCTCCGGCTGCGGTCGGGGCCTGCGGGG
>NZ_JACBGN010000414.1 GCF_013401435.1 Streptomyces sp. BR123 | reverse complement strand
GTCCCGCAGCTCGGGGGCCAGGTGGGCCTGGGCCCGCCGACGGGGAAGGGGCGGCCGGTCCGGGTGGGTCCGGGCGGCCGGCACGGACGCGGCTGCCGGCGCCGCGTTCCGGGTCGAGCCCCCTGCCCGGGCCCCGGCCACCGGCCAGGGGTCCGCCGGGTGCGTGCCGAGCCGCGGATCCGGTCCGAGGACCGGGGCCGCGCCGGGAGCGGGCCCGCGGTCGGGCCGCGCGGCCGGGGCGGGAGCCGCCCCTCCCGCACCCGCCGCCCAGGCCTCGGCGGCGTACGGAACCTGCGGCTGTGGCGGCCGCACCACCGCCGGAGCCCGGACCGCGGCAGGAGCAGGGGCCGGCTCCTGGACCGGAGCCGGCGGCGAGGCCACCGCTACCGTCGGCCCCGTACGGCCGGGCCGCGGCTCCGGGGCGGCCTTCGCCCGGGCCGGTGCCGCGGGCCGCCGGGCGGCAGGCGCTGCGGCCGGACGGGGCACCGACACCCGCGCGGGCTCCAGCGGCAGCATCCCGGGCTGCCCCGGCCCGGCCCCCGTCCCCGGCCCCGTCCTCGTTCCGGATCCGGTCCCCGCGCCGGTCCCCCACGAGGTGGCCCGGGAGCCGCCGATCGCGTCGGCGGCGCCGGGCGCCTCGGCACCGAGCAGGTCCTGCGGCAGGACGAGCACGGCGAGCACCCCGCCGTAGATGTTGGCCTTGAGCTCGACTGCGATGCCGTGCCTCCGGGCCAGGGCCGAGACCACGTACAGGCCGATCCGCCCGTCCGCCAGCAGGTGCCGCACGCTGACCTGGTCGGGATCGGCGAGGAGGGCGTTCATCCGGTGGTGTTCCGCGGCCGGCATGCCCAGCCCGCGGTCCTCGACCTCCACGGCGATGCCGGCGGTGACCCGCTCGGCGCGCACGACCACGTCGGTGTCCGGGGCGGAGAACACCGTGGCGTTCTCGACCAGTTCGGCGAGCAGGTGCACCACGTCGGCGACGGCGTGGCCGCGGACGGTGCCCCCGGCCGGCGGCACCACCTTGACCCGCGTGTACTGCTCGACCTCCGCGACGGACGAGCGCAGCACCTCGCTCAGGTCGACGGGGCGGGTCCACTGGCGGCGGGAGCCGGCGCCGCCGAGCACGGCGAGGTTCTCGGCGTGCCGGCGGATCCTGGTCGCCAGGTGGTCGACGTGGAAGAGCTCCTTCAGCAGGTCGGGGTCCTCGACGGTGTCCTCCAGCCCGTCGAGCAGCGAGATTTCGCGGTGTACGAGGGACTGGAGGCGACGGGCGAGGTTGGCGAAGACCTCGACCTTCCGCTCGCTGTCGCAGGGGGCGGCCGGTGCGGCCAGCCGTACGAGGGCGGCGTGCGCCTGTTCCCGGGCGCCGCGCAGCTCCTGGGACAGCAGCCAGAACTCGTCGACCTGCCCGGGGTCGGTACCGGGCGGCAGCGCGGTCGGGCCGCCGCGGAAGGGCCGGGCAGGCTGCTCGCCGCGTTCGAGCCGTTCCGCGCTGGCCCGCAGCTCCTGGCGGCCGCGCACGCTGGAGCGGCGCAGGGCCTCGCAGCGGTCCCGGACCGCCTCGGCGCTGCGCCGGGCGCCGAGCAGGGCTGCGGCGAGCGCGCCGACGACGAGCAGGGCGCAGCCGAAGAGGACGGGCCAGAGCCGGGCGTCCCGGTGCCCGCCCCCGCCGCCGAGCTGCAGGGTGAAGATCACCGCGGCGGTTCCGCTGAGACCGGCGGCGAGGGTGGGCAGCACGGCGGCGCGCACCATCCGGGGCCGTATCTGCCGCCCCGGACCGGTGGCGGCATGTCTCGACGGGGTGTGGCGGGCGGCGCGGAGTCCGGACATCGGCGTCCTCATACGTGGATCCGGGCCCCCATGGATTCCGGGCCCGGTGTTGATCACCGATACCCACGCCAGACCGTGGAAATCCCGCCGCTGACGCCCAGTTGGGGAACTTCACCGGGCGCTTCCCGCTCCCGAGGGGGCGCTCGTACGGCCGCCCGAATCCGCCGGGAGCGCGTGTTCGGGCGCAGCCGCCCGCGCCCCCGACGGCGCCTCTCCCCGCCCGACTGCCGGGCACGGCCGTCATCCGCGGGCCCGCCCGCGCGGCGGGCCGTCTCACCTCTCGCCGGCGGGGTCCCGGTGTGCGCGCGTGGGCCGGTCCCGGCGCTGCGTCCGTCCGGCGCCTACCGCTCCAATGGGATGCACCTCGTCGAGGGCGCGGAGCCCGGTCGGAGGTGTCGGCGACGCCGCTCCGGTCGCCGGCCCGCTGTCAGGGCGTGAAGAGGACCTTCACGACGCCGTCCTGCTTCTTCTGGAACATCTCGTAGGCGTCGGGAGCCTGCTCGAGGGGCAGCCGGTGGGTGGCGAAGTCGTCCACGCCGAGGGGGTCCTCGTCGGTGAGGAGGGGGAGGATGTCGTCGACCCAGCGGCGTACGTTGGCTTGGCCCATGCGCAGGGTGAGCTGCTTGTCGAACATGGTCAGCAGCGGCAGCGGATCGGCCGCGCCTCCGTACACCCCGGACACCGATACGGTTCCGCCGCGTCGGACGAGCTCGATCGCGGCGTCCAGCGCGGCGAGCCGGTCGACTCCGGCGCGTTTCATCACGGCCGCGGCGAGAGCGTCCGGCAGGAGCGTGGCCACGCCCTGCGCTGCGGCGGCGACGCGGCTGCCGTGGGCTTCCATGCCCACGGCGTCGATGACGGCATCGGGGCCCCGTCCGCCGGTGAGTTCGCGGACGGCGTCGGCGAGGTCGTCGCCGCTCTGCCGGACGTCCAGGGCGTGGCTCCCGCGCCGGCGGGCCCGGTCCAGGCGTTCGGCAACGAGGTCGATGCCGATGACCGTGCCGGCTCCGCGGTGGGCGGCGATGCGGCAGCTCATGTCGCCGATGGGCCCCAGGCCCAGCACGGCGACGCTGCCACCGGGCGGCACGTTCGCGTACTCGACCGCCTGCCAGGCCGTGGGCAGGACGTCCGACAGGTAGACGTAGCGGTCGTCGGGCGGCCCGTCCGGGACCCGGACGGGGAGGGTGTTGCCGAACGGGACCCGCAGATACTGGGCCTGGCCGCCCGGTACCTGCCCGTAGAGCTTCGTGTAGCCGAAGAGCGAGGCTCCGGTGCCGTGCTCGTGGACCTGTGTGGTCTCGCACTGCGACTGGAGCCCGCGGGCGCACATGTAGCACGTTCCGCAGGAGATGTTGAAGGGGATCACCACCCGGTCCCCGGGCTTCACGTGCGTGACCTCGGGTCCCACCTCCTCGACGACGCCCATGGGCTCGTGGCCCAGGATGTCGCCGACGTCGAGGAAGGCGCCGAGGACCTCGTAGAGGTGCAGGTCCGAGCCGCACAGGCCGGTCGTGGTGACCTTGACGATCACGTCATCGCGGTCCCGAATCGCGGGGTCGGGCACGGTGTCGACGCGTACGTCCCGCTTGCCGTGCCATGTGAGTGCCCTCATGACGCCTCCTTGCCGACGGCCCTGTCGCAGTTCCGTGGGTCCGTGCTGCTGCTCCCTGCCCCCACGGTGCGCGTGCCCCCGGTACGGCCGGCGAACCGGAATGTCCGCCGTCATCGGCTGGTCCGGCGCCCCGTCCGCGGTGCGGGCCGTACTCGCGGATCCGACGCGGTACGTTCGCGGCATGTCGTGCCACGGGGGTGGTCAGCCCTCGATGCCCGTGGCGGCGTGGGCGGCACCGACCGGTTTGGATTCCGGGGAGCCGCGTTGGCGGAGGTAGATGGACAGTACGACCATGGCGGCGACCGCGAGGAGTTCGGACTGCCAGTTCTGCAGGGTCCGGTTCCAGAAATCGGGTGTGGCGACGTAGTCGGCCCAGCTGACGGGGTTCTCCAGCCGGCGGAGCTGCTGGTCGTTGTAGGCGGCGGTGCCGGTGACGGACTGGGCCAGCCAGGACAGCGCGAACAGCACTCCCATGACGGTGCCCAGGGAACGGGCGTAGAGGCTTTGCCGCCAGTCCCCGGTGCCGGCCCAGCGGGGCGAGTCGGGACGGGCGTGCTCGCCCATGCGCTGCTCCTGCTCGCTTTCGACGCCTGCCTTGTGGATCTCCTTGGATTCCGGGGAGCCTCGTTGGACGAGGTAGACGGTGCCGAAGACGTAGAGGAAGAACTGCAGGAACTCCGACTGCCAGTTCTCGGTCACATCGACGGCGAAGTCCGAGGAGGCCAGGTAGTCGGCGAAGGTGATCGGCTGAAGGCCGTCCACGGTCATCTGCTCGTTGAACTCGGCGTGCCCGGCGATGGCCTGGCCGGCGAGAACCACGAGGAAGGCGATGCCGAAGGCGAGGGTCAGGCTGTTCTCCCGCCAGAACCCCCTGTGCTTTTCGCGGCTGCCGGTCATCGCTGTAGCACCCCGATGGTGATGAAGTAGCCGAGCCCGCCGAGGATGACCAGCAGGCAGGCGACGAAGAGGAACCGCACCGTCTCACGCCCCTTTGAGCATGCAGTCGTAGGGCTGGTCGCGCCGCGGCGTGCAGCCCGCGGCCGCCGGGAACGGCACGTACCGGCCCCCGGCCCGCCGTGGGCGTGCCCACGTCATTTGGAGGCGGTGCCGGGAACGGCCAGCGGATCGCGCGGCGTCTCCTTCTTTCCGGCTTCGAGCTCCTCGGTCACCCCGTGGGCGATGTTGCGGCGTTCGGCGGTGTCGCCGCCGGAAGTCTTCTCGAACCTTTTGAACAGCTTCGCGACCGTCCTGTGGTCCTCGCGCAGCAGCACGACCGCATCCACGGTCAGGCCCTGTCAGGTGTGGACGCGGCTGTTGGCGCCGTCGTGGCCGTCGGCTTGGTCGTCGTCGAACCAGTAGCCGCCGGCCGCCAGGTAGCGGAACGAGTGGCGGCTGTGGGCGGGCAGGACGACCGTGGCCGCGCGGCTGCCGTCACCGCGGGAGGTGAGGGGG
>NZ_JACBGN010000413.1 GCF_013401435.1 Streptomyces sp. BR123 | reverse complement strand
GGGCGGGGCGGGTCAGCGGAAGTCGGCGGTGTGGTCGCGGGCCCATTCGCCGTACGGGCGCGGGGGCCTGCCGGTGACCGCGTCGGCGGTGACCGTCCCCGTCCCCGGGGCCTCCGGGGGCTCGGCGCCTTCCCGGACGGCGGGTTCGTCGGGGACCGACTCCACTCCGGAGTAGTCCTCGTAGCCGAGGAGGAAGTCGGCGTTCGCCGCGGCCCAGCCGCCCTGCCGGTGGTAGAAGGCACGGGCCTCGGCGACGGTGACCTCCTCGAGGCGGATCTCCTCGCCGAGGGCTTCGGCGATGGCCGCCACCTGCTCGCGCCGACTGAGCGTCTGCGGACCGGCCAGCGTGTAGACGGTGTTGACGTGCCGGTCCTCGACCAGCGAGGCGGCGGCGACATCGGCGATGTCCCACTCGTGGATCGGGGTGCCGATCAGGGCGGGGTACGGCTCGACGACGGTGCGGCGGGCGCGGATCGACGGACCCCACATGTGCAGGGAATTGACGGCGAACTCGCCGGGCCGGACATGGGTCCACTCCAGGCCGGATGCCTCCACGGCCCGTTCGACGGGCAGGTGGTACTCGGTGTCCCAGCCGGTGGTGACGGTGGCGGAGGAGAGCACCACGACACGGCGCACTCCCGCCTTCACGGCCAGGTCCACGACCTCCCGGGCCGTCTCCGGGACGGGGAACAGGAACATCTTCTCCACCCCCGCCAGGACGTCCGGCAGCGTCCGGGGCTGCGCCAGGTCGCCCGCGACGACCTGGACCCCGGCGGGCAGCCCGGAGCCGTCCGGCCTGCGGGTCAGCGCGCGTACGCTCTCACCGGCCTCCATCAGTTGTCCGACCACACGCCGTCCCACGTGCCCGGTCGCGCCCGTCACCAAGATCGTCATTGCGTACCACGCCCCTCAACCCCGCGCTCGGATGCCGTTTTCGAGCGTGCGGATGACCGTTGCGGTGACACCGTGCCGCGGCAGGACGCCGCGACTGGCCGACTCACAGCCCGCGTAGACGAGCGCCCACAGCGTGCCCTGGATCCACTGCACCGCGACGTCCGGGTCGAACACCCCCTCCGCCTGGCCGCGCGTGATCAGGTCGCCGACCATCCGGTCCACGGAGTCCGGCTCGTCACCCGCCTCGAAGCCTTCGAGAACGGCGGAGTCGCCGTACAGGAACAGCAGCCGATCCCCCGCGCCGACCATCGCCGCGACCAGCCGGCGCATCGCCTCCAGGGGCGGGCCTTCGTCCACCGCCGCGCCCAGGATCGACTGCTGGATCACCAGATAGGCGTCGGCGGCGGCCGCCTTGACCAGCACCTCCCGGTCGGCGAAGTAGCGGTGCAGGGTACTGCGCCCGACCTGGGCGGCCTTGGCGATGTCGGCGAGCGTCGCGGCGCGGTCCCGGGCGAGCACCTCCGCGGCCGCGCCCAGGATGGCGCGACGCGTACGACTCCGCGTTCCGGATTCCACAGCTGCACTGCTCATGTCCCGAACGTAACGGATCGTCACCCATCTTGGGCCTTCACCACTCAATCCTGGAACATGAATGTCTCATTTCGATGCTTGGGTGGGCTGAAGGCGCTGAGCTTCCCGCGTCACATCCGACGCCCTGTTACCGAAGGGGCCGCCTCCTCCACCACCCACGCGCGGCACGCGCCCGGCACGCCCCGCGCGCCGCACGGGATCAGCCTGGACGACGGCCGACGTGGATACGCCGCCGGTCGTCGGCCCGTCCGCCACCGTCAAGGGCGCACGCTCGCCGAACTGCGCGAGTGGATCCTCCGTGCGGAGCCCGACGCGGACGAGGAGGCCTGCGGGCGGTCCTGCGGACAGTCTCGGCGAACGTGTCGGCATCCTGGAGAGCGGTCTCGGCACCCCGCTCGACGGCACCGTGATCTCCGGCGGTGAGCCGTCGTCGGTGTCCTGGCGGCGTGCCGAGGGTCTGTCGGCGGACCGAGAGGGTGTGCAGGGGCCCTCCCGTGCCGACCGACCTTCCGCTGAGCACGAAGCCGGCACGCGCATGGCCTGTTGCCGGAGGGCGACCAGTGCCGGCGGGCGGTGCCGCTGTGTCCGCAACGCGGCGGGCCGGCCGAGGCCCACCGCAGCCCGGATCCGGTGAGCGGAGTCGTCCCGTTCCGGGCGTTGAACCGCCCGGAACGGCCCCGGCCAACGGCTATCGCCCCCCACCGCTGCTCACGGCGCCGCCGGGCCGCGGCGTACAGCGCTGCGCCGAGCGCCACGGCCGCGGCGGCGAGCCCGCCCGCTGCCGGTGCGGGGGATCCGGCGTCGGCAGCTCCGCCCCCTGGACGGGCTTGTCGGCGATGACCATGAAGCCGAGGCGGAGGCTCTGCTTCTGGCCGTTCTCGACCGCGGCGTCGAGGAGTTCCTCGGAGGTGACGAGGCCGTGGAAACGGTTCGGGGAGCCCCTCGACCCGTTCTGGCTCTGCCTCCCGGCCGCCGAGGCGTCCGGGACCGCCGGGCCCGGCGACGGCGCCCCTGGGCAGCAGCCGCGGCGCCCAGCACCAGCGCGCCGGCCGCCAGTGCCGCCCCGATCCGCTGCTCGGCCGTGCTGCGCCTGCGGTTCAACCGCATCAAGAGGGTCCCTGGTGTCAGCTGAGTCAGGCACTCAAACGCACCCGACCCCTGTACGACCCACCCCGGGGCCGGCCGGTTGCCCCGGAGAGATCAAAGAATCAGGGGACTCCGGGAGGTGAGTGGGGTGGCGGCAGCGGTTGGTCGTCAGCAGGGTGTCGGGTCGTCAGGTGTGAGGAACGGTGCGGTGGCCAGTCGAAGCGCCTCCCCCGCAGGGGGGAGGCGGATCATGCGTCGGCCCGATCCCTGCGTGCGCTGGATCCGGAACAGTGATCCCATGGAAATCAGCGGGACGAGTCCAACGGCGGCGTTCGAGGGGCCCGAGCTGCCCGGGCCGCCCGAGCGGCCGGAGCCGCTCCGGGCAGAGCGCACGGCCCCCGGGACGGGCCGACACCCCTGGGGGGTGACATGCGACGCTGCCGGGACGGGGGCCGGAGTTCCGGTGCGAGCGGTCCCCGCGCGCACCGGTGTCCGGATCCCCGGGTTCTCCCGGTCCGCACCTCCGAGGGGAGCGCCGCCGCCCCGTCCGCCGTTTCCCGCCGGTCCCCTGTGCTGCGGACGATGAGGAGCCGGCTGTGACGATGTGGCTCATGTCGTTTCCGGCGTTCGTGTGTCTGCTGGTCTTGTTCGCCCTGGTGGAGAGCGCGTGGCGATGGTTCACGGGGCTGGGCTTGATGCCGTGGCTGCGCAGGCGCACGGGGCGGTCGTTGTCGAGCACGGTCTTCGACGAATTCACGGCCGTCGTGAACGGAAACAAGGCGGCGGAGCTGGAGCAGCGGCGGGTGGAGCTGCTGAGGCGGGGCGACGAGAGCGACGGTGCGCCGCCTCGCTCCAGCATCGACCTGACCGCGGGCACCGCGTTCATCGTGTTGCCGCAGGAAGCGGGCGGCCCGCGCGCCGACAGGCGCGGTGCCCTTGAAAGCCGGCGGTGAAGCGCGGACCGGGGGAACGCACGGTCTTCGGCGAGGCGGGCTACGGGGAGCGAGAGACCAGACCGGATCTCGATGACCGCGTGGGTGCGCCGGTAGGCAGCGCTTCGGGCGTCCCACCGCACCGTCCCACTGCACCGTCCCCGGCACGAAGTCCTCGGGCGCCCGGCCTCGGCGGCGGGGGCCGGCCCGGCCCCGGCGGCCACGGCCGGCCCGCTGGCAGGTGTCCGCTGGTGCTGATCACCCGGGCCGCACCGGGCAGGGCCCGTACGAGGACGCCACGTCCGAGCCGCCCCGGAGCGGCCCCGGCTGAGGCGCTGTCAGCGGGCAGGTGAAGCCTGGCGTGGCCATGCCCTTACGCTTGGCCCCCGGCAGGGCTGTCGACGGACGGCCGGTGAGGGAACGGAGCGGGCGGTGCCGGTGCCATCGGAGCAGGCGAATGGCGGAGACCTGGTCGGCAGGGCACTCGGGGGGCGCTACCGGGTGACCGAGGTGATCGGCCGCGGTGGCATGGGCGTGGTCGCGCGGGCGGTCGACGAGGTGCTGGGCCGGGAGGTCGCCGTCAAGCTGCTGCGCGCCTACACCGACGCCAGCCCCGCCGAACAGGCCGACCTGCGGAACCGCATGCGGCGCGAGGCGCAGGCCGCCGCGCGCATCCGGCACGTCGGCGTCGTCACCGTGCACGACGTGACCGAGGAGCGGGGCCTGCCGGTCATCGTGATGGAACTCGTCGACGGGCCCTCGCTCGACCAGGTCGTCGCCGAGCGCGGCGCGCTGGACCCGTACGAGGCCGCCGCCATCGGCGCCAGGCTGATGGACGCGCTCGACGCCGCGCACCGGGCCGGCGTCCTGCACCGGGACGTGAAGCCGGGCAACGTGCTGCTGGAGCGCGGCGGCCGGGTCGTGCTCACCGACTTCGGCATCGCCAGCATGCAGGCTCCCGGCGACGAGGAGCTGGCGAAGCTGACCCGCAGCGGCGAGATCGTCGGCTCGCTCGACTACCTGCCGCCGGAACGGGCCCAGGGCAGGGAACCCGGACCCGCCTCGGACATCTGGTCACTGGGGATGACCCTGTACGCGGCGGTGGAGGGCGTCTCGCCGTTCCGCCGGACCTCCGTGTGGTCGACGCTGTCCGCGATCGTCGCCGAACCGCTGCCCGTGCCGCGGCGGGCCGGGCCGCTCGCGCCGGTGCTGTCGGCGCTGATGGCGAAGGAGCCGGAGAGTCGTCCCACCGCCGACCAGGCCCGCACGATGCTGGAGCGGGTGGCGTCCGGCGCCGCCGAGGAGAACCCGGCGCAGCCGGCCCCGGCAGTGCCACCGGTCGCCGTCGCGCCCACCCCCACGGCTCCGGTCGCAGCCACGCCCTCCGCCGCCCGCTCCAGCATCGTGCGGGCCTGGTC
>NZ_JACBGN010000412.1 GCF_013401435.1 Streptomyces sp. BR123 | reverse complement strand
GGCCGGAGGTGGTCGTCCGGGGGCGCGGGGGCGGGCTCCGGGCGCGTGGTCGCCAGGTGGGATTCCACCAGGGCCGCCGCCGCGCGGCGCAGGGCCAGCGAATCCGGGTCCAGGGGCAGCGGCCAGGAGTGCTCCCGGGCGGACCCGGCGGCCAGGGCCGGGTTCTCCTCGTCCTCGGCCGGCTCCTCGGCCCAGGCGTCGATCTCGCCGTGGCCCGCGACGCAGTGCTCGTACAGCGCCCGGAGGAACGGCGACGGCCCGCGCCGCTTCTTCTGCGTCGGGCCCCACCAGTGGGCGGAGGCCAGGAGCAGCGAGCGCGGGCGGGTGAAGGTCACGTAGCCGAGGCGGAGTTCCTCCACCTCCTTGTGCTCCTTCAGGGCCGCCTTGAAGGACTTCATGCCCGCCGAGGTCCACTCGGGACCGGCCGGCAGGGTGGGCGCGTCGCCGCGCAGCGCGTACGGCAGGACCTTCGCGTACGAGGTCCAGGCCTCCGGCGGCTTCTGCTTCGGGAACGAGCCCGCGCACAGGTCGGGGACGACCACGACGTCCCACTCCAGCCCCTTGGACTTGTGGGCGGTGAGCACCTTGACCGTGTTCTCGCCGCCCGGCAGGGCGTGGTCGAGGCCCTTCTCGTACTGGACGGCGGTCCGCAGGAAGGCCAGGAAGGCCAGCAGGGACGCCTCGCCGTCGAGGGAGGCGAAGCCGGCGGCCACGTCGAGGAACGACGAGAGGGTCTCGCGGCGGCGCGCGGCCAGGGCGTGCGGGGAGGCCGACAGCTCCACGTCGAGGCCGGTCGCGGCCAGCACCCGGTGCAGGACGTCCATCAGCGGGTCGGCGAGGGAGCGCCGCAGGTCGCGCAGCTCCTGGGCGAGGTGTGCGAAGCGGATGCGGGCGGCCGCCGAGAACGGCAGGTCGTCCACGGAGCCGGCGGAGCCGGACGCCTCGCCCCCCGCGCCGTCCAGGAACGTTTCCAGGGCGTCGGCCAGGGAGATGATCTCGGCCGGGTCCACGCCCTCCACGGCGGCGGCCAGCCGCCCCTCCGGGTCCGTCCCGGGCTGGGCGCGCCCGACCAGCTGCCGGGCGCGCCGGCCCAGCAGGGCCAGGTCGCGGGCGCCGATGCGCCAGCGCGGCCCGATGAGGAGGCGGACGAGGGAGGCGTTGGCGCCCGGGTCCTGGAGCACCTCGCACACCGCGATCAGGTCGGCGACCTCGGGCAGGTGCAGCAGCCCGGAGAGGCCGACCACCTCGACCGGCACGTCGCGGGCCACCAGCGCCGCCTGGATCTGCGCGAAGTCCGCCGCGCCCCGGCACAGCACGGCGATCTGCCGGGGCTCGGTGCCCGTCCGCACCAGGTGCGCGACCGAGTCGCCGAGCCAGTCGAGTTCCTCTGCGTGCGTGCGCAGCAGGGCGCAGCGGACGGAACCCGCCTGCTCTTCCCCCGGCGCGGGGCGCAGCGCCTCGACGCCCTCGTGCATGGCGCGCAGGGGGGCCGCGAGGCCGTTGGCGAGGTCGAGGAGTCGGCCGCCGCTGCGCCGGTTCTCGCTGAGGGAGAACCGGGTGGCGGGGCTGCCGTCGGCGTACGGGAAGTGCTCGGGGAAGTCGTCGAGGTTGGCCACGGACGCGCCGCGCCACCCGTAGATCGCCTGGCAGGGGTCGCCGACGGCGGTGACGGCGTGCCCGGTGCCCCCGCCGAACAGCCCGGACAGCAGGAGCCGCTGGGCGACGGAGGTGTCCTGGTACTCGTCGAGGAGGACCACGCGGAACTCCTCGCGCAGCAGCGCCCCCACCTCGGGGCGGGTGGTGGCGAGCTCGGCGCACAGGGCTATCTGGTCGCTGAAGTCGAGCAGGTCGCGGGAGCGCTTGGCGGCCCGGTAGCGCTCGGTCAGCTCCAGCAGTTCCAGACGGCCGCGGACCGCCTCGGGGATCTTGCGCAGCTCCTCGTTGCCGAGGCGGGTGCCGGCGAGTTCGTCGAGCAGCGCGGTGTCGTACGCACGCAGCCGCTCGGGGGTGACCAGGTGCTCGGACAGCTCCGCGTCGAGCGCGAGGAGGTCGCTGACCAGGTCGGGGACGGACTTGGTGAGCGCCGGGTACGGGCCGGGGGCTTCCCGGAGCACGCGCGCGGCGAGCTGGAAGCGCGTGGCGTCGGCGAGCAGCCGGGCGCTGGGCTCCAGGCCGATGCGCAGGCCGTGGTCCTTCAGGAGCTGGCCGGCGAAGGCGTGGTAGGTGGAGATGCGGGGCTCGCCGCCCGCCGCGGCGTCGGCACCGGCACCGGCACCGGCACCAAGGCCGGAGACGGAGACGCGGGCGGTGCCGGCCGTGTCCGCCGGGGAGGGGTCCGGGTCGGTGATGCCGGCCTGCGCGAGGGCCGCCCGTACGCGCTCGGCGAGCTCGCCGGCGGCCTTGTTGGTGAAGGTCAGGCCGAGGACCTGGGAGGGCGCGACCGTTCCGGTGCCGACCAGCCACACCACCCGGGCGGCCATGACCGTGGTCTTGCCGGACCCGGCTCCGGCCACGATGACCTGCGGGGCCGGCGGGGCGGTGATGCAGTCCAGCTGCTCGGGGGTGAACGGGATGCCGAGGAGCTCCTTGAGCTGCTCGGGGTCGGTGAGGTGGGAGGAGGGGCGCGCGGACACCCGGAAAGGCTAGCCGTCCGGGCCGACATTCCCCCGCGATCCGTCTCACACCCCGGGCTGCTGCGACGCGGGTCACTTGCCCGCGCAGTCCGGCGTGGGCGGCGACTGGTTCGACGTGATCCCGCTCCGCGGTCCGCGACCGGGGCCGACCGGGTCACTCCACGGTCTGGCGGCCCTCCGGGCGGGCGCTGCACGAGCTGCGGAAGGAGCAGTGGCCGCAGTGCCGGCCGGGCGCGGGGGCGAACCGCTCGTCGAGGACCCGGCCGGCGGCGGTCGCCAGCAGGTCGCCGACCCACTCGCCGGAGGATCCCGGCGACAGCGGCTCCTGCCCCTGGACCTTGGGGACGGTGGCGCCGCCGTCGCGCACGGCAGCGCCCTGGCGCAGGTGGACCAGCTCGGCGCCGCCGGGGGCGGGCCGCGTGCCGTCGAAGGCCTCGTCGACGGCGCCCTCGCGGACGGCGAGCTGGTACACGGCGAGCTGCGGGTGCCGGGCCACCTCGTCCTTGGTCGGCGCGGACTTGCCGGTCTTGAAGTCGACGACGTACGCACGCCCCTGCGGGTCCGCCTCGACCCGGTCCATGGAACCCCGGATCCGGACGGCGTACTCGCCCGCTTCGAGCGTGACGTCGAAGTCGTGCTCCGTGGCGACCGCCGCCCTGCCCCCGCGGTCGGTGGTGTGCCAGCGCAGGAAGCGTTCCAGGGCCGCGCGGGCGTTGTCCTTCTCCTGGCGGGACTTCCAGGGCGCGTCGAAGGCGAGGGCGTCCCAGACCGAGTCGAGGCGCTCCATGAGGACGGCGAGGTCGGCGGGGGTGCGGCCGGAGGCGACCTCGTCGGCGAGGACGTGGACGACGTTGCCGAAGCCCTGGGCGGCGGTGGCCGGGGCGTCGGCCTTGACCTCGCGGCCCAGGAACCACTGGAGGGAGCAGGTGTTGGCGAGCTGGTCCAGGGCGCTGCCCGAAAGGGTGACGGGCCGGTTGCGGTCGCGGAGCGGGACGCTGCTGCGGGTCGGTTCGTACAGGCCCCACCAGCGCTGCGGGTGCGCGGCGGGGACCAGCGGCCGGTCGTCCTCGTCGGTGAGTGCGGCCAGGCGGGCGAGGCGGCGGGCGGCGGCGTCGCGGAGCGCGGGCGAGGCGTCCGGGTCGACGGTGGTGGCGCGCAGTTCGGCGACGAGCGCGGGGACGGACAGGGGGCGGCGCGGCCGGCCGGAGACGTCCTTGGGGGTGACCCCGAGCTCGGTGAGGAAGCGGGAGGGCTGGTCGCCGTCCTCGGCCGGGGCCTTGACGGCGGTGACGACGAGTCGCTCGCGGGCCCGGGTGGCGGCGACGTAGAACAGGCGGCGCTCCTCGGCGAGGAGGGAGCCGGGGCCGAGGGGTTCGGCGAGCCCGTCGCGGCCGATCCGGTCGGCTTCGAGGAGGGAGCCGCGGCGCCGGAGGTCGGGCCACAGGCCCTCCTGCACGCCGGCGACGACGACGAGCTGCCACTCCAGCCCCTTGGAGCGGTGCGCGGTCATGAGCCGGACGGCCTCGCGGCGGGTGGCGCGACGGGTCAGGGTGTCGGCGGCGATGTCCTCGGCCTCGAGCTGTTCGAGGAAGTTGAGGGCGCCGCGGCCGCCGGTGCGCTCCTCGGCGCGGGAGGCGGTGTCGAAGAGGGCGCAGACGGCGTCGAGGTCCCGGTCGGCGTTGCGGCCGGCCGGGCCGCCGCGGCGGGCGTTGCGCTCCAGCCGCTGGGGCCAGGGGGTGCCGTCCCAGAGGGCCCACAGGGCCTCTTCGGCGGTGCCGCCGCCCTGGAGCAGCTCGCGGGTCTTGCGCAGGAGCAGGCCGAGGCGCTGCGCGCCACGGGCGTACGCCGGGTCGTGCGCGACGAGACGCTCCGGCTCGGCAAGGGCGCGGGCGAGCAGCACGTCCGAGGGCGCGGGGACGGTGACCCCGGCGGCCCGCTCCTCGTCGCGCAGCGCGCGCCCGAGCCGGCGCAGGTCGGCGGCGTCCATCCCGCCGAGCGGCGAGGTGAGCAGCGTCAACGCCGCCTCGACGCCGACCCACCCGACATCGACCCCGGCCCCGACGGCCCCGGCCGACTCGGGCACCTCGGCAGGCTCGGCCGACTCGGCAGCATCTGCCGCCTGGGCGAGCTCGTCCGCCTCGACGGTCTCGACGGTCTCGTCCGCCGCGACGGTCTTGATGGACCCAGCAGTCTCGGCTGTCTCAGCCGTACCAGCCGAACCAGCCATCCCAGCCGTCCCAGCGGTCTCGGCCGTCTCAGCCGTCCCAGCGGTCTCGGATGCCCGTGCCGCCTCGGCCGTCCCGGGGGCCTCGGCGAGTTCTGTCGGGGTGGGGGGCGGTGTGGCCAGGGCTGCGG
>NZ_JACBGN010000411.1 GCF_013401435.1 Streptomyces sp. BR123 | reverse complement strand
ACCGCCGCCGGTCCGCCGACGGACCGCCGGCGGCCCCCGTCAGGCCGCCGGGGCGTGACCGCAGGGCGGAGGGGCCCGCCCCTGGCCCCGCTACGCTTGATGTCGGAAAACCGCCAGCCCCCGTCCCCGACGGCCGGGATCCTTGAGCCATGTACACCGACACCGAGCGCTGCGTGCGGGCCGTGCAGTCGAAGGACGCCCGGTTCGACGGGTGGTTCTTCACCGCGGTCCGGACCACCCGGATCTACTGCCGGCCCAGCTGCCCCGCCGTGCCGCCGAAGGTCGAGAACATGACCTTCCTGCCCAGTGCCGCCGCCTGCCAGCAGGCCGGCTACCGGGCCTGCAAGCGGTGCCGGCCCGACAGCTCCCCCGGCTCCCCCGAGTGGAACGCACGCGCCGACGCCGTGGCCCGGGCCATGCGGCTCATCCGGGACGGCGTCGTGGACCGCGAGGGCGTGCCGGGGCTCGCGGCCCGGCTCGGGTACTCCACCCGGCAGGTCGAGCGGCAGCTGAACGCCGAGCTCGGGGCGGGCCCGCTCGCCCTGGCCCGGGCCCAGCGGGCGCAGACCGCCCGGCTGCTGATCGAGACCTCCGGCCTGCCCATGGGCGATGTGGCCTTCGCCGCGGGGTTCTCGTCCATCCGGACGTTCAACGAGACCGTGCGCGAGGTGTTCGCCCTCGCCCCCGGCGAGCTGCGGGCCCGGGCCGCCGGCAGGGCCGGCCCGCCGGAGCCGCGGATTCCGGGGACGATCGGCCTGCGGCTGCCCTACCGTGCCCCGCTCAATCCCGACAACCTCTTCGGCCACCTCGCCGCCACCGCCGTCCCCGGCGTGGAGGAATGGCGGGCCGGGGCCTACCGCCGGACCCTGCGACTGCCCTACGGCACCGGGGTCGTCGCCCTGACCCCGCAGCCCGACCACATCGGCTGCCAGCTGGCCCTCACCGACCTGCGCGACCTCACCCTCGCCATCAGCCGCTGCCGCTGGCTGCTGGACCTCGACGCCGACCCCGAGGCGGTGGACGGTCAGCTGCGCTCCGACCCGCTGCTCGCCCCGCTCGTGGACAAGGCCCCGGGGCGCCGGGTCCCGCGGACCGTCGACGCCGCCGAGTTCGCGGTACGGGCGGTCCTGGGCCAGCAGGTGTCCACCGCGGCGGCCCGGACGCACGCCGCCCGGCTGGTGACCGCGCACGGCGAACCGGTGGCCGACCCCGAGGGCGGGCTGACCCACCTGTTCCCGTCGCCGGAGGCGCTGGCCGCCCTGGACCCGGAGCAGCTCGCCCTGCCCCGCAGCCGCCGCACCACGCTGACCACCCTGATCGCGGCCCTGGCCGACGGCTCGCTGGCGCTGGGCGTCGACAGCGACTGGGAGGCCGCCCGCGCCCGGCTCGCCGCCCTGCCCGGCTTCGGACCCTGGACCACCGAGGTCATCGCCATGCGGGCGCTGGGCGACCCCGACGCCTTCCTGCCGTCCGACCTGGGACTGCGGAAGGCCGCCGCAGGACTCGGGCTGCCGTCCACGCCCGCGGCGCTCACCGCCCGCGCGGCCGGCTGGCGTCCCTGGCGTGCGTACGCCGTCCAGTACCTGTGGGCCACCTACGACCACCCGATCAACCACCTGCCCGCCTGAGGAGCACGCAGCACCATGACGCACACCAAGCAGCACACCGTCGTCGACAGCCCCTACGGGCCGCTCACGCTCGTCGCCACGGACGGGGTCCTCAGCGGCCTGTACATGACCGGGCAGCGGCACCGCCCGGCCGAGGAGACCTTCGGGGAGCGGGTCGCCGCCGCCGAGGAGCCGTTCCCGGAGGCGGCGCGGCAGCTCGCCGCGTACTTCGCCGGGGAGCTGACCGAGTTCGACCTGCCGATGCGCCTGGAGGGCACCGCGTTCCAGCGGAGCGTGTGGGCCCAGCTCCTGCGCATCCCGTACGGGCAGACCTGGTCGTACGGGGAGCTCGCGGCCCGGCTCGGCAAGCCGAACGCCTCACGGGCGGTGGGCCTGGCCAACGGCAGGAACCCCATCGGGATCATCGTGCCCTGCCATCGCGTGATCGGCGCCTCGGGCGGCATGACCGGCTACGGCGGCGGTGTCGGCCGCAAGGTCCGGCTGCTGGAGTTCGAGTCCGGCAGGGCAGCCGCCGCCCCGGCTGCGGGGGCCCTTTTCTGATCCGTGAGGCGGAGGGGCGCCGACCGGCGGCGGCCGGCTCGCGCCTGGATCATGAGCACGAGCTGCGGCCCACCGCCTTGCGATGCACCGCACCGGACGCCGCGAGCCGGCGAACCCTTCCGGCCGGTGCGCTAGACGACGGCCAAGGGCACCAGCAGGGCGAAGGCCGCGCCCGCCTCCACCGCGTACGGGAACAGGGAGGGGTGCTGGACGGGGGCGGCGAGCAGGACCACGCTCTGCCGGGCGGTGGCGGCCTCCACCCAGTCGGCGTCGGCACCGAGGTTGCCCTGGTACCAGCCTTCGCAGGAGCCGGGCCCCGAGACGGCGAGCAGGTCGTCCTCGCGGCGGTAGAGGGCCCGCCAGCCCTCGGCGGGGGTGGCCCAGCCGTCGAAGTCGGTGAAAAGGGCCCAGCCGCCCTCGCGTATCGCGGTGTCGAAGAGCCACACCGGTGTCCCGTCGGGGGTGACCTCGCCGCCCTCCTGGCGGTCGGTGGTGAAGTGGACCATGGGCAGGGCGTCCGGCCCGTCGGCCGTGCTCGGCCAGGCGTACATCGTGATCATCAGTCGATTGTTTCCTGCTCTGGATAAGTCCGGCGTCACTGACCCGGTGTCAGGATGCGTCCGGGCGGCGGCCGTTCTCCAGCTCCACGACGCCTTCGCCGGAGTCCAGGACCCGGCAGGCCTCGACGGCGCGCAGCCCGAGCGGGCCGAGGAGGAAGCCGGGGAGCGCGGCGGGCTCGACGAGGCGCCAGGAGAGCAGTTCCTCCTCCTGCAGGCGGATCGCGGCGAGCTGCGCCTCGCCGAGGACACCGCCGTCGTAGAGGTAGGCGACCAGCGGCGGCCTGCCGGGGCCGAGCGTCCAGTCGACGGCGAGCAGCCGGCCGAGCGGCACGTCGAGGCCGATCTCCTCGGCGGTCTCGCGGCGGGCGGCCGCCCGGGGGGACTCACCCCGGTCGGACTCGATGGTTCCGCCCGGCAGCGCCCAGCCCTCGCGATAGTTGGGCTCGACGATCAGCACCCGCCCGTCCGCGTCGCGGAAGAGGGCCGCCGAGCCGGCCAGGACCCGGGGCAGGCCCGCAATGTACGTGGCGTAGTCATCCGTGGTGGTCACCCGGTCACCCTATCGAGCGCAGGGGGTGCGCGATCACGGGTGCGGCGGCGGATCCCTCCGCGGCTCCGGACCGCACCGAACCCGGCATGCGTGCTTGTGTCCTTGTTCGTGAGCACGGGGTGCCTGATGTGACCCAGGTCACCCATGGGCATAGGAGGATCCTCCGGATAGGCTCATGGGGGCGCGACTGCACTGTTCGAAAGCAAGGGATAGCAAGGTGACGGACGGAGCAGTAACCGAGGCCGCGCGCGTGCTCATCGCCGCGGACAAGTTCAAGGGCTCGCTCACGGCCGTTCAGGTCGCCGAGCGGGTGACGGCCGGCCTGCGCAGGGCCGTACCGGGCGTGGAGGTCGAGACCCTCCCCGTCGCGGACGGCGGCGACGGCACCGTCGCGGCCGCGGTTGCGGCCGGGTTCGAACGCCGGGAGGTACGGGTCACCGGGCCCCTCGGCGAGCAGGTCACGGCCGCCTTCGCGCTGCGCGACGGCACCGCGGTGGTCGAGATGGCGGAGGCCTCCGGGCTGCAGCTGCTGCCGCCGGGCGTCTTCGCGCCGCTGACGGCGACGACGTACGGCTCGGGCGAGGTGTTGAAGGCCGCGCTGGACGCCGGTGCGCGCACCATCGTCTTCGGTGTCGGCGGCAGCGCCACCACCGACGGCGGCGCGGGCATGCTGGCCGCCCTGGGCGCGGTGTTCCTGGACGCCGACGGCGAACCGGTCGGCCCGGGCGGCGGCGCGCTGGCCCGGCTGGCCTCGGCGGACCTGTCCGCGGTCGACCCGCGGTTCGCGGAGGTGGACTTCGTCCTCGCCGGCGACGTGGACAACCCGCTGACGGGCCCGAAGGGCTGCGCGGCGGTGTACGGCCCGCAGAAGGGCGCCTCGCCGGAGGACGTCGCGGCGCTGGACGCGGCGCTGGCGCACTACGCGCTGGTGCTGGAGAAGGCGATCGGTCCGAAGGCCACCGAGCTGGCCGCCTCCCCCGGGGCGGGCGGCGCCGGCGGCATCGGCTACGGGGCGCTGCTGCTCGGCGCGAGCTTCCGGCCCGGCATCGAGCTGATGCTGGAGGTGCTGGGCTTCGCCCCGGCGCTGGAGCGGGCGACGCTGGTGATCACCGGTGAGGGTTCGCTGGACGAGCAGACGCTGCACGGAAAGGCCCCGGCCGGTGTCGCGGCCGCGGCCCGTGCGGCGGGCAAGGAGGTCGTGGCGGTGTGCGGGCGGCTCCTGCTGGAGCAGTCGGCACTGCAGGAGGCGGGCATCCGCCGGGCGTACCCGCTGTCGGCGCTCGAACCGGACCCGGCGAAGTGCATCGCGAACGCGGGCCCGCTGCTGGAGCAGGTCGCGGCCGGCATCGCCGCCGACGCGCTCTGACCCCCGGTCCTGCGTACCGGCCGGAGCCCGGCGCGGGGACGCCGGGCTCCGGCGTGGGCAGGGCGCGTGTGCCGGTGACGCCCGGGGCCGGATCACTCGCGCGGCGGACAGGGGACGGAGCACGGTCCACGGCCTCCGTCGGAGCCGCCCCGGGGGCGGGTGCCCGGGGGTGCCGACGGCACCGGCCGGCGCTTCGGGCCGGTCCGCCGGGCGGGTCGGGGCCGCGGGCCCGGCCCGGCAGCCTCCCGCCGTTGCCGGCCTCCGGGCGCGGGAGCGCGCGCCCGGAGGCGCCGACGGATCCGGCCGGGAGCTTCCACCCCCGGCGCATCGGCCCGGCCGCGGCCGGGGCCGGGGCCGGGGCCGGGTACGGG
>NZ_JACBGN010000410.1 GCF_013401435.1 Streptomyces sp. BR123 | reverse complement strand
GGGCGGGAGGAACGGGACGTCGTTCAGCGCCAGACGGCGCTGAAGTTGTCCAGCTGGGCCCACGTGATGGGGTTCGTGGAGCGTCCGCCGTACAGCCAGAGCTCGCGGACGGAGTTCGCCTCCGCCCGTGCGGTGCACACTCCGCCGCTGTTGTTGCGCGGCACGCTGCCCTGGGTCGCCATGCTCGGGGCCAGGGCGTCGGGCAGCGTACCGATCCGGACGTCCGCGTCGAAGGTCCCCTTCACCCCGCCACCGAGTTGCAGCACCGTCGTGCCCGCGATGCTGATCAGCCGCCCCTGCGGTGCGCGGACGTCGGCGGTCACCCCGCTCGCCAGCGGGATCGGCTGCCAGTCGGCCAGTACCTTCACCCCGTCGACCTCCGGGGCCCCGGACAGCGACAGGATGGTGCAGGTCCGCGGGCCGGGCTCCTCGCCGGCGAAGCCGAAGTGCAGATGCGGCACCCCGTTCCGCACCGACACGGCCATGCCCTCGGGTTCGCGCAGTTCCAGGCCCGGAGCGGCGGCGGTGAACTGCTGGTCCAGGACGGCACCGGTGGCCCAGTCCACCGCTGTCAGCCACGTGTTGCCGGGCGGGTCGAGCGTGGCCGAGTATCCGTTGCCGGCCAGCATGTACAGCACGCCGCCGAGGGAGGCGTACCCCTGGAAGGTTCCGTGCGCGTCGGGCTGGTTGATGCGGGCCAGCGGAGCCGTCCAGTCGCCGGCCCTGGCCTTGTCCAGGTCATGGGACTCGAACGTCATGCTGCCGCTCTTGAAGCGGACGATCACCCGGTTCGTCGTGGGGTCGATGGTGCAGGTGACGTTGGTGGCACCGGCCACGGGCCGGTACGGCTCGGCGAGCTGCGAGGAGCCGGAGCCGATGGTGGTTCCGTCACGGAACTCGAAGTGGGTGACGGCCGTGCCGTAGCCCTCCTTCTCCTCTTCCGGCACGTTGGTGCCCATGGGGACGGACGCCGTCTCGGTCCACAAACGCGAGACCCCGTCGTGGTGTTCGACGCCCATGGACACTCCGTGGCCGAAGCCCTGCAGGTACATGTGCCCCGTGATCGCGCCCGCCTGGTCGAGGCGGGTCACGGCAAGGTCGCCGGCGTACGCCCGTTGCGCGCCGGTCCTGGGGCCGGACTCTCCCGGGAGGGTGAGCCCGCCCTCGACGACCTGGAGGACGAAGATGTCGCCGGTGACCGGGTCGATGCCGAAGGACTGCATCACCGTGGCGTTCTGCAGTTTCCGCCGGTGGAGCAGTTTGCCCACCGGTCCCGTTATGTCGATCTGCCCCTCGACGCCGATACTCAACTCCGCCTCCTGCCCGGGCCGTCCGCTTGTCCGTTGCTCAGCCGGCTGCCGCCGTCCTGACCAGGGCCAGTCTTGCAGCCGGGCGAGCGGACGGAAGTCTCCGGTTGATCACTTCTTGGTGACTGTCGCCTGCACACGCCGCTCTCGGTCCGGGGCCGAGGCCCTCAGGGGCTTCAGGGGCTTCAGGGGCTTCAGGGGCCGAGGTTCCACTGGTCCCCGTACTGCTCACGAGGAGGCAGGGAGCCGGAGCGGAAGCAGTCCGGCATCGCCGCCGGCAGCACGGTGACGTCGTAGCGGACCGTCAGCGCCGTGTACCGTGCTCCATCTCGCCGGACTCCTTGCACACCACTGGACAGCCGGCCGGCACCGCGTTTCCCGGCGTGCCCGCGGCCGGCCCGCCAGCCGCCACGCGGCGCCGCGCAGGACGGTCACGTCCACGGCACCGGGCGGCAGCCGGCACGGGAACGCGCCCACTCCCTCCACAGAGACGGCACGCCGGTGCAGGGGAGCCGGTGCCGCCGCAGGTGCCCGGTCGCCCGAAGGGCGGTGAGCGCGCATCCGTTTGCCGTCGTGATCGTTGACCGGTCATGCCACGTATGAAGAATTTCGCCGCGCTGCTTGCTGCCTGCGCCCTCCCCCTGCTTGCTGCCACGCCGGCCGGCGCCGAAGTACACGGGCAGTGCGGCAACTACATCTGCGTCATGACCGCGCACCACAACCGGTTCGTCCAGGACATCACCGTGAGGACCAAGGACGGACTCCCCGGCACGCTTCGCTCGTACTGGGGCAACTTCCACTCCCCGAAGGTCAACGCGGCGAGCCACCGGTGGGAGGTGGGCTACGAGCAGGCCGGCTCGAAACTCGTGTGCGGCGGCCTGGAGCGCGATGGCCGCTCGATCGAAGACGGCATCTGCGTCACGATCTGATCCCCCTGCCCCGAGAGCCCCAGACCTCCGGCACGGTCGCTCCGAACGGAGGTCGGGGCTGCCCCCGGCGGCGGACGGTGGCCCGCGCGGTCCGCATCAGCCGGCTTCGGGCACTCCGCAGCAGGCTCGGCCGCCAAAGCTTCCCGCCCGGCACGAAACCACCTCAGCCCGAACCGACACGTAGAACCTGTCCGCCAAACAGGAACAACCTCAGGACCCGGGTGTCACCTGCGCCAGAACAGGTGGTGCGTCACGCCGCTCGGGCTGGGGACGGTCTCCAGGTGGAAGCGGTCGAGTAGCTCCTCGGGCGAGTCCCACAGGCGCAGCCCGGAGCCGAGTTCCACGGGCGAGACCGCCACGTGGAGGGTGTCGACGAGGTCGGCGTCGAGGAACTCGCGGATGGTGGTCACTCCGCCGCCGAGCCGGACGTCCTTGCCCTGCGCGGCCTCCCGCGCCATGGCGAGGACGGCGGCCGGTTCGCCGGCGACGAAGTGGAAGGTGGTGTCGGAGAGGGTGAACGAAGGCCGTTCGTGGTGGGTCAGCACGAACACCGGCGTGTGGAACGGCGGCTCGTCACCCCACCAGCCGCGCCATTCGTGGTCCTGCCAGGGGCCGCGCTGCGGCCCGAACTTGTTGCGGCCCATGATCTCGGCGCCGATGTTGTTGGCGAAGTCCCGGGTGAAGTAGTCGTCCAGGCCCCGGCTGCCGCCGGGCTCGGTGCGCCTGGGCCAGCTCGCCGTGGCGCCGGCCCAGGCGAACAGCCTGCCCGGGTCGACGTGCCCGAAGGGGTGCTCGAGGCTCTGGTCCTCCCCGGCCCCGATCCCGTCGCTCGACACGTTGAAGTTCTGAACTCTCAGCAGCTGGGCCATGCGCTCCTCCTTGGGCTTCTCGGCACCATGCACAGGAGACCGTCCCGGGCGCCGGAACTCATCGGCCAGTCCGGTGATCCGGCCTGAGGGCCCGCGCCGGAACCGGTCGTCAGTCCGGCAGGGGCGGGGCACGCGGCCCGTGAACGGCGCCGGGCCGGTCAGGAGGCAGCTGTGGGGGTGGGCGCGGCCCCGTACTCGCGGCAGGCCTGCGGAAGCCGGGACACCCGCAACAGAATTGAACGTGTTCAGCCCTGGTGGCAGTATGAGGGCGTGCGGCGCGATCCGAACGGGCGACGGCGTCACTTCGGCGTGCCGGGGGAGGGGGACCCACCGTGGAATCGAAGCGCTCCTACGGCCGGATGCTGCTGGTCTCGACGATGGTGCTGTTCCTCGAAGCGCTGCTCGCGGCGGTGCTCGGCGTGCTGTACACCCTGACCCGGGTGCCGCCGCGCGTCGACGGCGGAAACGCCGAGGCCCTGGCGGCCTTCCTCGGCGTCTCGCAGCTCGTCATGGTCGTGGCGTTCGTGCTGTCGCTCGTGGTGGTGCTGCCGGCCGTGGCGCTCGGCGACCTCCTCGGGCGCCTGTTCGGCGGCCGGGACGCATGGCCGTGGGCGGTGGCCGCGGTGGCGGCACTGCTCGCCGTGCCCGTGGCCGCGGGCCTCGCCACCGGCGCAGACCTGTCCACCGTGCTCGTGCCCTGGGCGGTGGCCACGGCCGTCCTGTCCGTCGCCGCCCTGCTCGGCCGGCCGCGGCGGGACGGGCTGTTCGGCCTCGTCGCGGTGCGGGGTACCGCAGTCGTGGCGGGCATCGGCCTCCTGGGCTCCTTCGCCCTCTGGACGGACATCGTGCCGAGGTACCGTCCCCCGCTGCTCACCGCGGCGTCCGTCGTGGGCACCTGGTCAGACGGCAGAGGAGGACTCGTCACCTTCGCAGCGGACGGCAGCGCCACCGCCTCGGCCGTCAAGTACTTCCGGCCCGGCGAGACCTCCACCTGGGGCCGGGCCTGCTCGGGCCCCGGCACCTGGACGCTGACACCCGGACGGCGCAACACCTGGGGCCAGCGGGTCGACATCCGCATCGCGGGCTGCCCGCTGCCCGAGTGGCGGGTCGCCGGCAGGCCGGAGCGTCCGGAGCTGTACCACCACGTCGGCGACCCGTCCGACGGCGACCTGTACGAGCTGCGCAAGAACCCGTGAACAGGCCGGGCGCCCGCAGCGGCCAGGCTCGGTCCCACGCAGGAAGATCGAAGGCGGGGGCGCGAAGTGGACGAAGCGAACGGCCCGGCGGAGTACGGGGTGCCCGGGGCGGCGCCGACCGAGCCCGTCGAAGCGGCTGCACGCGCTGCGCCGTTGTGCCGCCGGCGCACCGATCGCCCTCGGGAAGATCAGAGGCGGGTAGCTCCGAGGCACGCCACAACGCTTTCAGGACAAGCCCGTCCACCCTGGGGCCACCCTCCAGGTGCGTCATCAACAGCTGACCCCGCCGCACCCTCGGGTAGGCCGCATGCATGAGCGGGTCCGGTGGATGCCGTCACGGTATGCGGGGCAACCCACGTGCAGGTCCGGCCTCGGCGAGCGCCTTCTCCATGCCGTCCCTCGCCATCTGCGGCGTCGCCTGCCCGGCCTCGTCGACGAACAGCCAGCCCAGCCCCTCGGGCCGCCCGAAGAAGAACGGCCCGGAGTTCACGACGGCGGCACGGGAGGCCGGGTGGCGTTTCACCGGCGTATCGGGCGGCCGGCCGGGACCGTCCCCGCGAGCAGCTCGGATGTGACGGCGGACACAGCTCTGATGTGTCACGTTCCAGGGGCCCCTCCGGTCCATGGGGTGTCGAAGCGGACAAGGGGTCGAGGGACCCGATGCGGGAGGCTGGTATGGGCGCGACGAGGGTGCTGCTGGCGGGGGCGACCGGGGTGGTCGG
>NZ_JACBGN010000040.1 GCF_013401435.1 Streptomyces sp. BR123 | reverse complement strand
GCCCCCGCCCCGCCGTCCGCCTCCGCTGCCGCCGCCCGCAGCAGGCGGCACAGCTCTTCGGTGTCGCGTGCGACGAAGGCGATCCGGACGGTTCCCCGCGCCTGCGCCGCGCGCCGGGACGCGGTCGCGGCCAGGTCGCGCAGACGCCAGGGGGCGTCACCGCGGACGGCGGCGTCGGCCAGGTCCAGCAGCCCTGCCGCGGCGCCCCGGGCGGCCTCCGGGTCCTTCCCCCGGAACAGGAACAGTTCGGCCGGCCACTCGTCCCGGGCATGCGGGGGCGGCGGCCCGTCCCCGCCCTGGGCGGCCAGTACCACGTGGAAGTTGGTGCCGCCGAAGCCGAAGGCGCTCACCCCCGCGTACCGACGTTCCGGGGCCGCCGGCCACGGCAGGGCCTCCCGGTGGAAGACGAAGGGGCCAGCGCCGGCCTGCCAGGCGGAGTTCGGTCTCTGCAGGTGCAGGGTGGGCGGCCGTACCCCGGTGTACAGGGCCAGTGCGGACTTGATGAGCCCGGCCAGCCCCGCCGCGCACTTCGTGTGCCCGATCTGCGACTTCACCGAGCCGAGCACACACCCCCCGGCGCCGGCCCCCGCTGCGTCGAAGACCTCCGTCAGCACGCCCAGTTCGGTGCGGTCGCCGACCACCGTCCCGGTGCCGTGCGCTTCCAGCAGCCCGACCTCGGCGGGGGAGACCCCGGCGCCCCGGTACGCACGTTCCAGGGCGGCGCGCTGGCCTTCCGGCCGGGGCGCGGTCAGGCCCAGGGAGCGCCCGTCGCTCGAAGCGCCGACTCCCTTGATCACCCCGTACACGCGGTCCCCGTCCCGTTCTGCGTCCGCGAGGCGTTTGAGGACGATGCAGGCGACCCCCTCCCCGAGGGCGATGCCGTCGGCCGCGGAATCGAAGGCCCGGGAGCGGCCGGTCGGGGACAGCGCGTGCACGGAGGTGAAGAGGGCGTAGTCGTTGATGCCGTTGTGCAGGTCCGCGCCGCCGCACAGCATCACGTCGCTGGTGCCGAGGACGAGCTCCTTGCACGCGACGTCCACCGCCGCCAGCGAGGAGGCGCAGGCCGCGTCCACCGTGTAGTTGGGGCCGCGCAGGTCCAGGCGGTTGGCCACCCGGCCGGCGACGACGTTGGCCAGCAGGCCGGGGAAGGTGTCCTCGGTGAACCGGGGCAGCTGCTCGTCCAGACCCGCGGGCACCTGCCCGTAGTAGGAGGGCAGCACGGTGCGCAGCGTGGTGGCGTTGGACAGGTCGCTGCCGGCCTCGGTGCCGAACACCACCCCGGTCCGGGAGCGGTCGAAGGCGCGGCCGTCCTCACCGTAGCCGGCGTCCTCCAGGGCGCGCCGGGACGCTTCGAGCGCGAGCAGCTGCACCGGTTCGATGCTGCCGAGCGACGCCGGCGGGATGCCGTAGCGCAGCGGATCGAAGGGGATGCGGGGCAGGAACCCGCCCCATCCGGACGCGCTGGCAGGGCCGGAGCCGTCCGGGCCGGGCGAGCAGTGCACGTCTGGATCCCAGCGCTCCGGGGGCACTTCGGTGACGGCGTCGCGGCCGTCCAGCACCTGAGCCCAGAAGGCGGCCAGGTCCGGTGCCTGGGGGAACATGCAGGCCATGCCGACGACGGCGACGTCCAGCGGAGCGGGTGTCCGGGGGCGGTCCTCGACCCGTTCCGGATCATCCTGCCCGGCCGCCCGCAGAACGGCGCTGCGCCGTTCCAGGAAGGAGGCGGCCCCGTCGGTGACGGAAGCGTGCAGCGCGGCGATGCCGGTGACGGCATCGCGCAGCACCGCCACCTGGCCGGCCATGAACATCCCCTCGGTGTACTGCCGTTCCTCGTCCACCGCGGCCAGGGCACCGGTTCCGGTGCGCTCGACGCCCTTGCTCGCCAGCCGCAGCCGGCCGACGTTCAGACGCTCCAGCCGCTCCCAGACCTCGCGGTCGGGAACGCCCTGCGCGCGCAGGCCCGCCGCCAGGTCCCGGAATCCCTCGCTGAACGGGCTCGGTACGCACCGCGTGGCGTGCCCGGGAGCCGTCCGCAGCAGCGCGGTGCCCTCGGCGGCCAGCACCTGCCGCTGGAAGAGGGGCCGTACGGCGCCGTGGGCGACGGCCTCCCGGGTGAACAGGTAGGCGGTGCCCATCAGCACGCCCACCGCACACCCGCGGGCGGTGAGGGGCGCGGCCAGGACCGCCACCATGGCGGCGGAGCGGGCGTCGTGCACACCGCCCGCGAAGAACACCTCGATGTCCGGCGCGGCGCCCGGCTCCTCCGCCACGTGGTCGAGCAGGACGCCGATCTGTGCCTCCCACAGCGGAAAGCTGTTGCGCGGGCCGACGTGGCCCCCGCACTCGGCGCCCTCGAAGACGAACCGGCGTGCGCCCTCGCCGAGGTACTGGCGCAGCAGCCCCGGAGAGGGCACGTGCAGGAAGGTCCGGATGCCGTCGGCTTCCAGGGCCCGGGCCTGCGAGGGGCGACCCCCGGCGATGACGGCGTGGCTGGGCCGGTGCGCCCGTACGGCCTCGAGTTGTGCGGCACGGGTCTCCTCCGGCGCGAAGCCGAGGATCCCCACCCCCCAGGGGCGGCCCTTGAGCGCTGCAGCCGCCTCGGCGAGCAGGGCCCCGGCCCGTTCCCGGCCCGCGAGCGCGAGGGCGAGGAAGGGCAGGGCTCCGCCGTCGGAGACCGCGCGGGCGAAGTCGGCCCCGTCGCTGACCCGGGTCATCGGTCCTTGGGCGACCGGCAGCAGGGTGCCGAGCGCGCGGCTCATGGGCGACCCGGCGCCCAGGCTGCGCGCGGCGCCGTCGTCCTCGGTTGCGGCCCGGACCGCTTCGGTGACGGCGCGGACCGCGCCGGCGGCATCCCGGTGGCGGTCGGCGAAACGAGCGGCGAGGAAGGCGTCCTGCCCGAGCGGGAGCAACCGGTCGTCCGGGTCCCGTCCCCCCACCAGGCCGGCAACCAGGCCTTGGTCGTCGGGCAGTGCCGTCACCGGCGGAGCGCCGGGACCGCGGCGGCGCAGGATGCGGTGGCCTCCCAGCACAGTGGTCTCGGAGCCGTCCACCGACCGCAGGACGGTCGCGACGGACGCGGGGAGCGCCGACTCGGCGAGGAGGGCGAGCTGGGTGTCGAGCACCACTCCCGCGGCCCCGCCGAGGACGGCGGCTGCGGCCGTACCCGGTGCGATGCCCCCGCAGGCCCACACCGGCGGCCCGTCGGGGCCGGTGGCGTCGAGGAGCTGCTGCAGCAGCACGAACGTACCGAGGTCACCGATCCGGCCGCCGGATTCGCTGCCCCGGGCGACGAGGCCGTGCACGCCGTCGCCCAGGGCGGCCCGGGCCTCCTTCAGGCCGGTGGCCTCGGCCAGCACCTGTACACCGGAGGGCAGGTCGGCGCACCGCAGGGCCGCCCCGACCCCGAGGAGCACGGTACGGGGCCCGCCGGGCCCGCCGAGCAGTCCGGCCAGGTCCCCGGGACGTAATCGGCATTGTGGCCCGATGCGCACCCCGTACCGTCCGGGGAGCCATCCCCGCAGGTCGTCCAAGGCTCCGCGGGCGGCCCGGTCACCGGCCCCCAGATCCAGGACGCCGAGTCCGCCGCCGCGGGAGACCGCGGCCGCAAGGCGGGCGTCGGGTTCGCCGAAAGGGGTCAGTCCGATGACTTGCACTACCGACGTCATGATTCTCCGAATGTGCGATGGCGTTGCCCGGTGGGGGAATTTCGGCCATGACACAGGCCGCGGGAAGGCACAAGGTCGCGCGGGCCCGGAGCGGGAATTCGGGCCTTTCGGTGAACGAAGCGAAACTAGCGCCAAGTTACTGAAGGGTCAACGCCAAGTCGCTGATCCGCCCCCGGTGCCGGCGGCCCGGCCGCGGGGCGGACGGTCGCCGCCGGAACGCCGTGCGAGGCAGCCGCGGAATGACCGGCGCGAATGCATCGTTCGGCAGCGGGCGCGGAAAACCGAAAGCACTGGTCAGTAGTGCCGAACACGGCCGAGCCGGCTCCACCGTGACCGGCGACTGTCCGAATCAAGTCGTCACGTCGCAATGATCACGGTGACGGGTGCCACCGGCAACATCGGCCGGAACGCCGGTACAGCTGCCGGCCGAGGCAGGCGAGGAGGTCGTGGCCGTGTCGCGGCAGCCCCGCCCCGACCGGCTGCCGGCCGCTGTCCGGCGGGCACGGGCCGACATCGGAACCACCTCGGCCTGCGGCCCGCTCTCGCAGGAGCCCGCGCCTTGTTCCTCCTGCCCGGAGGCGAACTCGGCAGCCGAGGCGAGAGCCCGACCTGGTGGACACGGTGGAGGAGGCCGGGGTCGAGCGGATCGCCTGCTCTCGGCCCGGGTGCCCGCCCGACGGCGTCCTTGGCGGTGGACACGGCGTGCCGCACGCGCTCGGCGATCGGGGGCCACCCCCGTCGGCGTGTTCGCAGGCCGCGGCGGCGGAAGCGGGCCGGGCTGCGGGGCCACCGGCTTTGGTCTTCGCTAGTGCACCGTGAAGTGGCGTACGTGTGGGGGTCGTTCGGAGAGTGTGATCGTTCCGAGGGGCTGACGAGGAGATTTCCTCAAGAAACCTTGCCGAACACGGCTGACGGCTCGGGCGGCCTTGAATCGCCTCTGCGAATCGGTCAGGGTTTCGAACCAGCCCCGGGAGATCCTTCGGCTCCAACGGGGTTGCGCCACAACGCTTTGACGCCCCACACGTCAACCCAAGGAGAACCCTCCTCATGTCAAATCACCGGCCTGCCCGCGTACGTTCACGCGGCCTCCGCATTCTGGCCGTGGCCACGGGAGTCACCACCACCGCCGGCCTCTGCATGCTGTTATCGCCGTTCGCCGGAGCCACCGCACCCGCCGAGGGCACGGTGTACGGGCTCGGCGCCCCCGGAGCGCTCCCCGGCAGCTACATCGTCATTCTCGACCGGAACGCGGACAAGCAGGCCCTCGCCCAGAAGTACGGCGGCGAACTGAAGCGCACGTACACGTCCGCGGTCAACGGCTTCTCCGCGTCCGGGCTTTCGGAGACCGGGGCCAAGCGCCTCGCCGCCGATCCGGCGGTGGCCAAGGTCGTCCAGAACAAGAAGTTCTCCATCAACGCCACTCAGGACAACCCGCCGTCCTGGGGCCTCGACCGCATCGATCAGGCGGAGACGGCCGGGGACAAGAAGTTCACCTACCCCGACGCGGGCGGGGAGGGTGTCACGGCGTACGTCATCGACACCGGCGTCCGGATCAGCCACGAGGACTTCGAGGGCCGGGCCCAGCACGGCTTCGACGCCGTGGACAACGACCAGACCGCCGACGACGGCAACGGACACGGCACACACGTCGCCGGGACCATAGCCGGGCGGTCCCACGGGGTGGCGAAGGCGGCGAAGATCGTCGCCGTCCGCGTTCTCGACGACGAAGGGTCGGGCAGCACCGAGCAGGTCGTGGCCGGCATCGACTGGGTGACGAAGCACCACAGCGGCCCTTCCGTGGCGAACATGAGCCTCGGCGGCGGGGCCGACGAGGCGCTCGACGAGGCCGTGCGCCGTTCGATAGCGGCGGGCGTCACCTTCGCGGTTGCTGCGGGCAACGACTCGAGCGACGCCGGGCAGGGCTCGCCCTCCCGTGTCCCGGAGGCGATCACCGTCGCCTCCAGCACCGCCGCCGACGCCCAGTCGCCCTTCTCCAACTTCGGCTCCGTCGTCGACCTGTACGCACCCGGCTCGGACATCACCTCCACCTGGAACGACAGCGACACCGGCACGAAGACGATCTCCGGTACGTCCATGGCGAGCCCGCACGTCGCGGGGGCGGCCGCGCTGTACCTGGCCGGCCACAAGGACGCCACCCCCGCACAGATCGCCGAGGCGCTCACGGCGGGCGCGACCCCGGGGAAGATCACCAACCCGAGCAGCGGTACGTCGAACAAGCTGCTGAAGGTATCCGACCGGTAGCCGGATCCCCCGCGGGCGATCCGCCCGCACCACGATCACCGAGGCCGCCGCACCCGAGGGGGGATGCGGCGGCCTCGGCCGCCGCCGGACCCCGCGGGCAGCGCGTCCCGGCGGAACGGGCGGCCGGTGACGGAGGTTCAGGAACCGGTGGAGCGGGCAGAGCCGGTGCTCGTGCCGTTGGCGGTGCCCAGGAAGCAGGTGACCTCGCGGTCGCCGAGGGTCCAGCTGGCGGCCTGCGGGTAGTAGTAGAACACCTCCAGTGTCTTCGGGAGATTCGAGGCGTTCCCCACGTAGTCGGTCAGCGCCTTTCCACCGCACTTCTCCTCGGCGATCGCGACGACCTTGTCCTCTCCGGGGTACGCGCCGTTCTCCAGGTCGAAGACGTCGTACGCCTCACCCTCGTGCGGCTGGCCGCAGGGCACGGTCCGCACCGAGAAGCGGGCCTGGGTGCCCTCCTTCTCCTGGGTCTTCGCCAGATCGTCATCGGTGTTGAAGCAGTCGCCCTTGCGGATGTCCTGCACGTCGCTGGAGCCCGGCGTGGTGACCCGGCCACTGGTGTCGCGCCGCGGCGCAGGGCCGTCGCCCAGCACCCCGGACAGCCCGAGCGCCAGCACGAGCACGGTGAACGCGAGCGTCACGGCGTGGATGACGATGGCCGCGATGGCCAGCCCCCGCCCCTTCTCGCCGGTCTTGCGGATCTGGGAGAGGGCGACGAGGCCGAGGACCAGCGGGACCGTCGGCAGCGCGCAGACGAGCGACATCACGAACGCCACGACGGCCGGCACGTTGGTCTTCTGCGGTGGCGCGTACCACCCCTGCTGGCCTCCGTACGGCGCCGCAGGCCCGGGCTGGCCGGGTTGCCCGGGATATCCCGGCTGGCCGGGCTGAAGGTACGGCCCCGGCGGCGGGTACGGCTGATGGGACGAGGGCGGCTGCGGGGGTATCGACATGCGTGTGGTGCTCCTCGCGAGAGGGTGGGGTGGGGCCGGCAGCCGGGCGGTGACGCCGCCGGTGGAGGACTGATGGGCGGATGATGTTCGGATCAGCCGCGCCCCAGTATCCCCCGGCCGGGCACCGAGGAGATCGCCGAGCCGGGAAGGGCGGGAGGCCTGAGCAAGGCCGCGAACTTGCAGGCCGGCCGGCACACCTCACGGCTGCCTTGCGGACGGCCGTTCGGGAAGGGCGGCTCTACGGGCGTTCGAACAGCTGGAGGATGCCGCTGACGCAGAAGCAGAGGGCGCCGGTGAGGGTGCCCCAGTTCGCGATGGCGGCATTGACCGGGCTGCCGGTGGCCGGCCGGGTGAACGCGGCGAGTGCGGACACCATGAAGAGGACGGACCCGAGCTGGTTCACCGCGACGATCCACCAGCCGAGGTTGCGCAGGAGGAGGCGGGGCCGTCCGTGGCAGACCTCGAGCAGGGCGAGGTGCCCGGAAGCCAGGAAGAGCAGGCAGCCCACCACGTCGGGTACCCAGATCAGACGGTTGACCTGCTGGACGCTCAGCCCCTGCAGGAACGAGTCGAGCAGGTTCACGCCGAACACCAGCGTGCCCGTGAACAGAAGGAAGGCGCTCAGCCAGTCCGGCCGCATGGGCTCGTAGCTCCACCACCGCCAGGGGTGGGTGACCAGGACGTGGCCGCCCACCGTGGGGCGGGGCGCGTTGACCGCCTGCAGGAGCGAGGCGTAGCCGCCGGTGTTGAAGAAGAGGCCGCCGGCGAAGTAGATCGAGGCGCTGTCCACGGCGTTGCCGGAGGCGAACCGGGCGGTGCCGGCGCCGGCAGCGAAGAGGGCCCCGCCGATGATGAACGCGGTCGCGGCGATGGCGTTGAGCCTGCGCAGCCGGCCGATCGCCACCCCGTCGGCACGGGCGTGCCGGTCGTGGTCCGCCCCCGGCGCACGGACGGCCAGTGCTCCCCGCCGGCGGGCGAGCCGTGACTCCCAGACCGCCGTCCCGCCGCCGGGCAGGTGCCAGGCGACCCGGGTGGTGAACGGTCCGAAGCCTTCGACGGGCTGCTCGGGTTGCCCCACGGGCCGAGCCTAAACCGCCGGGTGGGCGGCTTCGTGGACAAAACGCTCTCCCTCTCGCGGCAGATCACCACTGTCTGCGCGCGTTGCCTACATACTTTAGGTAATCTCATACATATCTTAGGCAGGCGAGGGCGCCCGGGAGGAAGGAGATGCGGATGGCAGGACGTGCCGGGCTCACGGCGGATCGGTTGGTGCGTGCCGGCGCGGAGCTGGCGGATGAGATCGGCTTCGAACAGGTAACGCTCTCGGAACTCGCCCGGAGGTTCGACGTCAAGGCCGCGAGCCTGTACTCGCACCTGCGTAACTCCCATGACCTGAAAACCCGGATCGCGCTGTCCTGCCTCGAGGAACTCGCCGACCGGGCCGCCGACGCCCTCGCCGGACGCTCCGGCAAGGACGCCCTCGGCGCGTACGCGAACGTCTTCCGCGACTACGCCCGACAGCACCCCGGCCGCTACACCGCGACGCGGTTCCCGCTGGATGCCGACACCGCTCTGACGAGCGCAGGAGTACGCCACGCGCGGATGACGCGGGCCATCCTGCGGGGCTACGAGCTGGCGGAACCGGAACAGACCCACGCGGTGCGCATGCTCGGCAGCGTCTTCCACGGCTACGTCAGCCTGGAGGAGGCCGGCGGCTTCAGCCACAGCTCCCCCGACAGTCAGGAGAGCTGGGACCGCATCCTCGACGCCCTCGACGCCCTGCTGCGCGACTGGCCCGCACCGTGAGCGCCCGCCCGCAGCCCGTCCCCGCACCAACCACCAGGAGCCCCCGCATGCCCTCAGAACCCTCGAAGCCCTCAGACCGCCGCGAAAGCGAACCCCTCACACCAGAGTGGATCACCACCCCGCTCACCGACTCACTGATACGCGGCGCCATCGAGCTGGAGCGCACGGCCCGGGGACTGCTGCCGCACCGGCTGCCTGCCCGGGCCCGGGCCCAGTGCGCCGACGGACAGCTCGCCATGGCGGAGGCCCAGCCGTCCGGCGTACGGCTCGCCTTCCGCACCCGGGCCACCACGATCGAGCTCGACACCGTGCCCACCAAACGTGTGTACGTGGGCGCGCCTCCCCGGCCGGACGGCGTGTACGACCTGCTGGTCGACGGCCGGCTCACCGCGCAGGGCACCGCCGGCGGCGGCAACACCCTCGTCATCGACATGAAGGACTGGAGCACCGAGCACCGCCCCGGCCCGCCGACCGCCGTCCGCTTCACCGGCCTGCCGTCGGGAGCGAAGGACATCGAGATCTGGCTGCCCCACGACGAAACCACCGAACTCGTCGCGCTGCGCACCGACGCCGCCGTGGAGCCGCTGCCCCGCCGCGGCCGCCCCGTCTGGATGCACCACGGCAGTTCGATCAGCCACGGCTCCGATGCCGCGAGCCCCAGCACCACCTGGCCCGCCCTCGCCGCTTCGCTGGGCGGAGCGGAACTGATCAATCTGGGGTTCGGCGGCAGTGCGCTGCTCGACCCTTTCACGGCCCGCACGATCCGCGACACCCCCGCCGACCTGATCAGCGTCAAGCTCGGCATCAACGTGGTCAACCTGGACCTGATGAGGCTGCGGGCCTTCGGCCCGGCGGTGCACGGCTTCCTCGACACCATCCGCGAAGGCCACCCGACGGCACCGCTGCTCGTGGTCTCGCCCATCCTGTGCCCCGTGCACGAGGACACCCCGGGCCCGTGCGTGCCCGATCCCGACGCCCTCGCCACCGGACAGCTGAAGTTCCGGGCCACGGGCGACCCTCGTGGAGTCGCCGACGGAAAACTGACCCTCACCGTCATCCGGGACGAACTGGCCCGCATCGTCCGCGAGCGCTCCGCCGACGACCCGAACCTGTACCACCTCGACGGACGCGAGCTGTACGGACCGTCGGACGAGCCCACCTCGCCCCTGCCCGACAACCTCCACCCGGACCCCGGGACGCACCGCCTCATCGGCGCACGCTTCGCGCAGCACGCCTTCACCGCCGGCGGCCCGTTCGGGCAACCCGCCGCTCCCGCCGCGGAAGCACTGTGACAGCCATCCAGCCTCCCTTCAGGCCAGGAGCAGGAGCCGCGTGTTGGGTACCAGCTTCCGGTTCACGCTGGTGCTCTGCACGAAGATCGTGAAGTCGTCGTTGTGGTCCGGCTTGACGCGCACTTCGGTGTCCGGCAGGCCGAGAAGCGCGCGGGCCTGCGGCCCCGTGTATATCCGGTCCGTCCTCTTCTCCAGGACCGCGATCTGCTTCCGCGCTTGGACCTTCTCCGACTTGCTCAGCTGATAGAACGCACAACCAGTACGGTAACTGTGCCCGCACTCGACGACCCAGTCCCGGATGGCCACTTCGCGAGCCACGGGAATGAGCTGGTACTTCGACGTATCCACCGGGGCGAGACCGGCCGCCTTGATGCTGTCCTCGTTGACTGTTTCCGCACCCGTGGAGAACACCGCCCGTGATCCCCGGATTCCCTTGGTGCGGCCCACCATGAATTTTTCGGTGGCCTGCTGGATGACCTGCCCGGCCTCCTCCAGCCCCTGTGTGCTCGTGGCGTCCCAGATGGCTACGTTGTCCTTCGGGAAACCGCACTGCATGGCCTCGCGCTTGCCCATCTGGTCAGGCACAAGGACGGCCAGCGTCCAGTTGTCGTCCTGCGTCTCGATCATCGTGGCCACGGCCTGCACCAGTTCCCGCTGGTTCGTGCCGGGGGCGTCCGGGCAGCGATGACTTGCGTTCTCCTGTCCGTCGGTCAGCACGAACGTCAGGAAGCTGTGGTCGCCGTACAGTTGGGCGGTCTGGGCCAGCTCCTGCTGCGACTTCAGCGTGGCCGCCAGCAGTGCCGTCATTCCACCGACCCGGTACAGCTGCTTCAAGGACGGCATGCGCAGCACGTCCTTGTCGTAGATGACGCATTCCACCTTGTTCGAGAACACGTACACCGTGACACGGGTTTCCTGGTCGAGTTCCTTCGACCGGCGGGCCAGATATGCAATCTGCTGGTCCGCTACTTCGACTACCTTGCGGCTCAGCTGTGACATGGAAGAACTGGCGTCCAACACAAGAGCAACGTGATTGATGTAGTTCTGCTTCCCGGGCATGAGTGCTCCCCCTTTTCCGACCGGATGCTCCGATCCTCTCACCCGCCACTGACAATCGACCGCCGCGAGAGGGGGCGCCCTGCGCCCGACGGTCCGTTGCGGTGTGGCGGGGCAATCGTGGAGTGCCGGCGCCCGTGGCCGCCCG
This sequence comes from Streptomyces sp. BR123, assembly GCF_013401435.1. GTDB lineage: Bacteria > Actinomycetota > Actinomycetes > Streptomycetales > Streptomycetaceae > Streptomyces. The sequence goes on along the minus strand of NZ_JACBGN010000040.1, from coordinate 27,190 downwards.
ACCCGAGGGCCCCATCGTCACCACCACGGCGAACACGAAGCTGACGCGGCGGGCGCCCGGCGCGGCGCCAAGTCACCGCACCGGCCGCACCCACCGCCGGGCACGGTCAGTCCTTGCCGTCCCCGTCGCCCTGGCGGGGCCAGATCGCCACGGCGACGAGCACCGCCGCCCACACCCCCAGCGGGGCGACCGGCCAGTAGTACGTCAGCTCCCCCTCCTGCAGGCAGCGCACGCCCCAGACGGCCGTCATGAGCACCAGCCCGCCGAGCCAGTACCGCCACTCCGCGAGCCATTCCGCCAGGTCCTTGCGGTCCTGTTCGGCCCGCGTCGGCGTCGGGGCCGGCAGATCGGCGGTGAGGGTGCCGAGATCGCCGGCGGTGCGGGCCCGGAGGGCCGCCTGGACCCGGCTCGCATGCTCCTGCGCGTCGAGCCGGCCTTCGGCCAGCGCCGCGGCCAGAATGCCGAGGGCCCGATCGCGGTCGGCGTCCGAAACCCGCACTGCCGGCGCCGAGGGCGCAACGGGCGCGGAGGGTTTGCTGCGGTTCTCGTCCATCGTCTTCCCCGTTCGTCGTTAGAATACGACTGTATCTCAAAAGGGGAAGGTGGCTCATGCCGAAGACAGTGGACCGGCCCGAGCAGCGCAGGCAGATCGGTGCCGCGCTGCTGCGGCTCGCCGCCGAGCGCGGCCTGGACCAGGTCAGCGTGCGTACCGTGGCCGCGGCCAGCGGCCGGTCCGCCGGGGCCGTACAGAAGTACTTCCGCTCCAAGGAGGAGATGCTGGTCTTTGCCGCCGAACTCGCCGGTGAGCGCGTCGAGGAGCGAATGGCGCTCGTGGACACCGGCCTGCCGCTGCGCCGGGCGCTGCGCGAACTGGTCCTCACCACGCTCCCGTTGGACGAGGAACGCCGCGCCGAAGCCGCCGCACAGCTCGCCTTCGCCGTGCAGGCGGCCCATCACCCTCACCTCGCCGCAATCCGGCGCCAGGTCGACCGCGACGTCAGGGAGGTCCTCGCGGGATGGCTCGAGAGCGTCGGCTGCCCCGCTGCCGGCGCCACCGCCGACGCCCTCATCGCGCTCAGTGACGGGCTTGCCCTGCGGATGCTCTACGACCCCGCCGAGCAGGCCTCACTCCTCGACGCCCTCGACCGCGCGCTCGACGTGCTGACCCCGGACGAGCCGCCGGTGACCTGAGCCGGAGACCGTGGCACCCGGCTCCCGACCGAGGTCCGGGCCGGCTCCGGACGTCACCTGCCCGCGCGACCTGGAGCGGACCCGGAGACATCAGGACGTCGTCATCACGCCGACGGCCCGGCCGGATGGAACTCCCTCCGCGCGACATGGGCGTCCTTCTCCTCGTCTTCCGTGACGGACGTGAAGGACGGCCGCCTGCCGCCGCCCGATGACGTTCCTACGGCAGTCAGGCTCGTGTCCGACGGGGATCGCTGCGGGAACGCTCACAGGAGAACCAGCCAACAGGCGAACCGCAGGCGAACGGCAGGCGCCGCACAGCTGGACGGAGACGGCCGGGCCTGCGCCCTGACGGCGCCGGTCAGTTGGCGCGCGTGTAGCGGGCACTCTTCGTCCAGATCTGCTCCAGCCTTACGCGGGTACCGGGGCGGGGCGCGTGCCAGATCCTGTCGTTGCCCGCGTAAATACCCACGTGGGCAATGGTCGAGCCGGCGGGAAAGAAGACGAGGTCGCCTGCAGTGCGCTGTTTGCGTGAAATGCGTCTGGTGCTCCGGTACTGCTGCTCAGCGGTGCGGGGCAGTGTGCGCCCTGCCTTCCGGAAGGCGTAGAGCGTGAGGCCGGAGCAGTCGAATTGCCTGGGCCCCATGGCGCCGTAGACGTAAGGGGCGCCCTCTTTGGAGGCGGCAATTGCGACGGCTTTGGCGCCGTACGGGGAGGCTGCCTCGGCGGGCGTGGCGGGGGCGGACACCGTGGCCACGGAAATTATGAACAGGAAGGCGACAGAGCGCGGAGCGCCTCGTCGGGTTCTGTGTCGGGTGCGGTCCTTGTCGGACATAGGCTGATCAGCTGTGGAGCAGGGCAATCGCGATCCTCCGCATCCAGGTACGGGAGCGGCCGACAGGGCTGCTCTCCAGTGATATGCGTACTGGCTCTCGGCAACGGACCATTGTTCTCGACCGATGCGCTGCCTGGGTTTTCGGACACGCCGGAAAATATCTCGGTTGGGTAAAAGCGTTCGGGGAAGGCGGGTGTTCCGAAACGGCCGCGGCCGGTCGCTCGGGAGGCGTCGTACCGCATCCAGGGACATCGGTGTTCCGGTCGCAAATGGCCTGCATCCGGCCGACGTTGTCCCTCGTGCGGGCGAGGTGATGCAGACACTGTTGTCCGGCCGCGTGCCCCTCGCGTCCAGCCGCTGCCCTGATCGCCGATCGGCCAAATCTCTTTGCCGGCGGGTGTTTTCCGGTCAGTGAGCCTTCACCATTCGGCAAAGACCCAGCCGCGCCCATATGATCACATCATGGGTCCTCTGAAGCCGAATCTCATCGAACTCCTACTCGGCCTGATCGCCTTCCTGTCGCTCTTCGCGATCACGGCGAAGGTCCTGCTGCCTCGGATCGGGAAGACCCTTGCGGAGCGAGAAGCCGCCACCGAGGGCGCGCTGGAACGGGCCGGGGAAGTTCGGCTGGAGGCGCAGCGCGTCCATGCCCGGTACCTGGCTGAGTTGAGTGCGGCCCGCCACGAAGCGTTGAGGATACGACAGGCCGCGCACGAGGAGGGCGTGGCGCTGCTGGCTGTCGTTCGTGCAGAGGGACGGGGGGTGCGCGACGAACTGGTCGCTGCTTCCTCTGCCCGGCTTGAGGCGGACCGGGTCATTGCCGAGGCCGAGCTTCGCGAGGGTGTCCTCGAGCTGGCCACTGAGCTTGCCGGGCGTATCCTCGGCGAGCCGCTCACGGACGTCGAACGCAACCGCAGCATTGCCGACGCGTTCTTCGCCGACGCCGATGCGCGGGCCGCCGACGCGAGTTGAGTTTGCAGGTCAACTCCTCTGCCACGGAGGTTTCCTGCGGTGCGTCAATGGGACGCGGACTCCAGCCGCCGCACGTGAGCAGCGACCGGCTTCCGCACCTCGGCTGGTTCTGTGCCGAGTAGCCGGTTCTGTGCTGAGTATGCGTACTCATGTGCGTCTGGAAGCCGCCTGACACGATCCGTCATATGACGCATGGCAGAGGGGCGTTAACGGCCCTGCATCTCCTCCTGGTCTGGGCGGCCATGGCACTCGTGATGCCGGCGCTCGGTTCCGGACTGCTCGTGGCGGCCTGGGTCGCCGGTGCCGGTGCGGCGGTCCCGGTCTTCGCGTTGGGTGCGCTGCTGTCGGTGGGTCTGCTGGTTGCGGCGGGCGTGCCGGTGCGGACCGTGGTGCCGATGTGCGGCTCCATGCCGCGGCGGCTCGGCTGGGCGGCACTGGTCTTCGGCCTCGGCACGCTCGGCATCCTGGCAGGTCTGGCCGCCTACGGTGCGGATGTCGACCTGGGGAGCGCCCGTATCCGGATCGCGCTGGCGGGCGTGCCGTACGCCGTGGCCGCGGCGTTCTTCGTGCCGATCCGATGGGTGCGGCTGGGCGCGGTGGCCGCGCTGGCGGCCGCAGTGGCCTACGGGGGCTTCGTCGGCCCGGACCAGGCGCAGCAGCGCCGGCACGCAGCGGAGGTCGCGCGGTACCGGGAGCATCCGGAGCTGCTGTACGCGGGCGCTGCGCCGTCGGGCATGGAGGTGTCCCGTGCCGAGGTCGGCCCCGCCCACTTCATCGTGGAATACCGCTCCGTCCGCCAGGACGTGTTCGCGTACGTGGGCCTCACGGTGCGCTCGCCGCTCACACCGGCGCCCCGATGCCCCGAGCCCGCGGAGGACGGCGTGACGTGCACGGTGGACGAGCGCGGCGAGAAGCGCACGGTCCGCGACCTCTCCGGTGGCGAACGCGAGGTCGTGCTCGTCCGCCGCCATCGGGACGCGGAGGTCGAGGTTTCCGGTCGGACTCTGGACGAAGGCGGGCTGCGTCGTCTCCTGGACTCGCTGCAGCCGCTGTCCGACGAGGAGCTGGAGAAGCTGATGCGGGAAGGGAAGATCAACCGCATACCCTGAGCCGCCGGCACCCGGCGGCGTGTCCGGCGTTCGTGCTGCGGCCTTCTCGCGCAGCCGGGCGGGGTGAAGACGTCGACGATCACCGGGCCGTGCCGGGCCGCCGCGCGGCCGCCTGAACCCGGCCTTCGGCCCGCGAGGGGCGAATCGTCGTGAACCGGGCGGAGGTTGTCCACAGGGCGCGGTATGCGAGATGAGCCGGTGCCTCGTTCTGCGTACGCTTTCACCAGAACGAACGCGGTGGGGGCGGTGCACATGAAGACGGAAGCAGCAGCACGACAGTGGGGTTCGACCCTCGATTCGGTGGTGGTGTACGCGCAGGGGGCGCTCTGCCGCCGCCTGGCCCGCGGAAGCGTGCCGCGCGACGGCAAGGTGCGGGTGGCAGGACTGCCCCGGTCGCTGGACCCGGGCTCGCTGCGGGCCCGAGTCCTGGGCGTGCCGGGAGTGCGTGTCACCGAGGCCAGGGTGGACGTCGAGGCCGGCACCCCCGGCCTGGCAACGCCCGACGGGTTGCACCGCGAGGTCGAGCGGCTGACCGACGAGTACGCGGCGGCGCTGGCCCGCCGGGACCGACAGCTCGGCCTGATCGAGGAGGTCAGGGGGCTCAAGCCCGTCCCGCCAGCCCGCAGGAGGGACGACCCGCACCGCCGTACTCCGGTCGGCGCATGGCTGGACCTCGCCGACTTCGTCGACGAGCGGCTGACGCGACTGCACTCCCGCCTCGCCGGGCTGGAGCGGACCGTGAGCAGCGTGGAGCACGAGCTCGACGTCGCCACCGACCGCCTTGCCCGGGCCTCTACCGACGCGCCGTCGGCACACGTGCCGACCACGGTCTGCGCGGTCCTCACCCTCGATCGCCCTGGTGACACCGGCGTGGTCCCGGGACCCGACGGCCTCCGGGCGGCCGGGACGGAACCCGAGGAGGACGGGGAGCCGGAGGTGGAGGTCGAGCTGGAGTACGCAGTGCCGGGCGCGGTGTGGGTGCCGACCTACCGGCTCACCTGCCGTCAAGGTGACAGCGACGGCCGTCTCCTGATGCGCGCCTCGGTCGCCCAGCGCACCGGCGAGGACTGGACGGGTGTACGCATTGCTCTGGCCACCGCCGACCTCCGGCGCGGCAACGACCTGCCCAGGCTCCGCTCGATCCGCCTCGGCCGTCGTCAGGCCGCCCCCGCACCCTCCGGCTGGCGCGAGCCTCCGGCCGGGCTGGCCGGGCTGTTCTCCGGATACGACGCGGCCGGTTCCCCTCCCGCGGTCCGAGCAGCGTCGGTGGCCGCCGCCGGCGGGCCCGCCGTGCTGCCGGGCGGTCCCGTACCGAGTCCCGCCCCGGTCGCCGCCCCGCGGCCCGTACTCCCGCCGTCGGCCCCGGCCCCGGCCCCGCCCTCGGCGCCGGGCTACGGCGGCGCACGTCCCGGCCTTGCGCCGCAGGCCCCCTCGGGACGGCCCGCCGGCAGGGCACGCAGCGGTGGTTCCTCCTTCGCGGGGGCACCCGGCCGACCGGCCATGGCGGCCCCGGCTCCCGGCGGTGCCCCGGCACCTCCTCCGCCCCCGCCTCCGGTGGTCGTACCGCCGCGCCCGAGCGGCACCGAGCTCGACTACGCCGCCCTCGTCCTGAGCGGTCCCGACGAGTCGGGCACGCACAGGGGCAGACTGTTCCCCGGTGCCCCCACCGACCCGGTGGCGCAGGAGTACCGCCGCCGCGCCGAATCGGTGGCCTCGCTGCCGCTCCCGGGCGACGCGGTGAGGCCCCGTGAGTCGGCGGGCTCCTTCGACCACCGGTTCGACGCCGCCGCACGCACCGACATCCCGTCGGACGGAACCTGGCACACGGTCACCGTCACGGAGATCCCGGTCGGGCTGCGTACCGAGTACCTCACCGTGCCGTCCGTGGAACAGACCGTGTACGCCACGCTGGTGCTGTCCAACGCCACCGACCAGGCACTGCTGGCCGGCCCGGTGGAGGTCACCGTCGACGGCGAGTTCCTGCTGACCGCTGCCCTGCCCACGCTCGCTCCCGGCGCCGTCCGCAGGGTCGGGCTCGGCCCCGCCGAGGGCATCCGGGTGATCCGCCGCACACATCTGAACGAGTCGACGGCGGGCCTGCGCCACAACACCACGGTGCTCGACCACCGCGTCCACGTCGAGCTGGCCAACGGGCTCGCCCGACCCGTCACCGTCGAGGTCCGCGAGCGGATACCCGTCACCTCCGAGCCGGACGTCCGTATCGAGGAACGGGCAGACTGGACTGCACCCGAGGCGGGCACCGGGCCCGAGAACCACGCCCCCGGCACGCGCCTCTGGCGGCTCGACCTGCCCGCAGGCGCCACCGCCGCCCTCGCAGGCGGCTACGAGATCCGCATCCCGACCGGCAAAGCCCTGGTCGGCGGCAACCGCAGGAGCTGACAACCGCCATGTCCACGGCCCCGAAGCCGATCGCCCTCCCCGTCACCGCCGTCACCTGTCTGGAGGACCGCGCCCACGTCGAACGGTCCGCCGCCCTCGACCTGGAGGCGGGCGTCCAGCGGATCCGCCTCGGGCCGGTCAGCGCGCTCGCCGTCGACCGGACCCTCCACGCCGGCCTGACCGCCGACTTCCCCGCGACCGTGCTCGACGCGCGGATCGTGCGGACCTGGACGCCCCGCGGGCCCCTGCCCTCCGCCGAGGACGACTCCGCCCTCCGCCTGCGCGTGCACGAACTGGAGGAGGAACACAAGACCCTCGAGCGGCGACGGGACCGGCTGCGCGCCCGCCTCGACCTGCTCGGCCACCTGGCCGGCGACCTGCTCCGGGAGGTTTCCGAAGGCGCCGGCACAGGCGAGACCGACCGAACCCGCTGGGCCGCCGAACTGGACCGGGTGGACAACGAACGCGACACCCACGCAGAGCAACTCCGCATCGTCCAGGCCCGCCTCACCGCACTCGAATCCGAACTCGGTGACACCCGGCGGGCCATGCACCTGGCCGAGGAGGAGCCGGCCGAGCTGGTCGGCCACATCGACCTGACCGTGCAGACCCAGACCGCCGGCCCGGCGGAACTGCGCCTGACACACCTCACCCCGTGCGCACTGTGGCGGCCCGCCTACCGGGCCGTGCTCGACGGGGACTCCCTGACGCTGGAGACCGACGCGATGGTCTGGCAGCGCACCGGCGAGGACTGGTCCGACGTACGACTGACCCTGTCCACGGCCCGCTCGGCGCTGACCACCACCCCGCCGCAGCTGGGTGAGGACAGGCTCACCCTCACCGACCGCTCCGCGGGCGAGCGCCGCACGGTCGACATCGAACTGCGCGAGGAGGAGATCGGGAACCTCGGCCCCACCCCGGTACTGGGCCTGCCCGGCGTGGACGACGGCGGCGAGACACGCGTACTGAGCGCCCCCGCACCGGTGTCCGTGCCCGGGGACGGCCGAGCCCACAGGGTGCCCCTCTCCGCCTTCACGACAGCCACGGCCAGCGAGTACGTCTGCTCACCCGAGATGTCCCCGTTGGTCACCCAAGTGGTGCGGTTCGACAACCTCTCCGGTCACGCCCTGCTCTCCGGCCCGGTGGACCTGGTCCGCGGCAGCGGGTTCAGTGGCCGGGGCACGCTGGACATGACCGCGCCCGGGGCGCCCGTCGAACTCGCCTTCGGCAGCCGCGACGACCATGCGGTGGTCCGGCGCACCGAGGAGTCCCGGGACACCACCGGGATCCTGCAGAAGACCGTGATCACCCGCACGGTGGAGGTGCACCTGTCCCGGTTCTCCGCGCCCGGCGAACAGGGCGACCGAGTGGTGGTCCTCCGCGAGCGGATACCGGTCTCCGAGGTTTCGGCCGTGGAGGTCCGGCTGCGCAAGGACGCCTGCTCCCCGGCCCCCGAGGCCGTCGACTCCGAGGGCATCGTCAGCTGGAGCATCCGCCTCCCGCCCGGCGGTCGCAGCACGGTCACCCTGGTGTACGAGCTGGCGGCGAGCGCCAAGGTGACGGGGCTCTGAGCACGGCGGTGCCGCACGGCACCGCTCGGCGCGAAGCCCTCGGCGACTGCGTACCGGCGCCCCGCGATGGAGCCGCAGGCGGCGGCGACCGCCCTCCCCGCCGCGGGGCGGGTCAGTCGGCTGTGGCCGGCCCGAACCAGGTGGTGAGGGATGCGGCTCACGATCGCACCCGCCCTCTCAGGGCTCGTCCGCAGGCAGTCGCTCGACTGCCACGTCCCTCGTCCACACCTCGACGGTACGGCTCGCAGGCCCGAGGAGGCTGCACCGGCAGCAGAACCGCCGGCGGGCCACTCACCGGCGCACGCACAGCCGGCTTCCCGGCGGGAAGGGCGCCGTTCGGACGACGGAAAGGCGGCCCATGGCGGTGAAAGCCGGACGGCTTGCGATCGCGGTGGCTGCCGCGGGGGAAGGTCGTCCCGGCAACGACCGTCCCGCAGCCACCCGAGGAGCCGGCCATGTACGCAGCAGTGCGGCGGTACGAAGGAGTGACCGATCCCGCCGAGGCGGCACGCATCGTCCGAGAGGGCTTCGTGCCGCTCATGCGGCGTGTCCCCGGATTCGTGGCCTACTACTGGATCGACGCCGGGAACGGAGTGATGATCTCGACCAGCGTCTTCCAGGACCAGGCCGGTGCAGACGAATCGATCGCGACCGCGGCGGACTTCGTACGGGACAACCTCGCCCCACTGCTCCCCAACCCTCCTCAGGTCCTGGCCGGGGAGGTCGTGGCCGCCTCCTAGGGCCGCAAGCGTGTTCTCCTGCGCCCAAGGCCTCGCGCCCCCGGCACCGACCTCGGGGGAGCGGGGTGTGCGCGGCCGTAACCGCTTCCTCGAGAGCAACCCGTCCAGGAACCGGGCCCTGCTGCGGTGAGCACCGATCTCGTCGCCGGTCCACCCTTCGAACCCGTCGCCCCGCAGGGAGCCGCAGATGACCGAAACGACGCCGCTCGACCTACGACCACAAGCCCGGGTCGTGGCCCGACTCGCGGCCGGAGTCCCGGACGACCGGCTCGCCGCCCCGACGCCCTGCCCCGAGTACGCGGTCAGTGACCTGCTGAGCCACCTCGCACTCCTCGCCGTCGCTTTCCGCGACGCAGCCCGAAAGAACCTGGGGCCCACGACCGACACGGCACCCGGCGCAGCAGCCGTGCCCGCCCTGCCCGACCACTGGCGCGAGGAACTGCCCCGGGCCCTCGCCGAAATGGCCGGAGCATGGACGGACCCGGCCGCCTGGACCGGCATGACCCGCGCGGGCGCCGTGGACCTGCCCGGCGGCATCGCGGGTGCCGTGGCCGTCGACGAACTGGTGATCCACGGCTGGGACCTCGCCCGGGCCCTCGGCCAGGAGTACGCCCCCGATGCGGCCGCGCTGCGCGCCGCGCACGCATTCCTGCTGGCGGCCGCCGAGGACGAAAGCCGCGGCGGGGGAATCTTCGGGGCCGTCGTGCCCGTACCGGACGACGCTCCACTGCTGGACCGGGCGATCGGGCTGAGCGGACGGGACCCGGGCTGGACACCTCCGACGTCCCCATGAGGCCGTTGCAGCAGCCGACCACCGGAGGCTTGCCGGCATGCCGGCACGGCACGCGGCGGCGGGCTGTCTGCTCAGGCCCGGGGCGCGGTCACCATGCGACGTGCTGGTAGTCCTTCAGGAGGACGCCGTGGATGGGTGCGCCGGCTTGTCCCTGCACGATGGGGTGGTAGATGCGGGCTGCACCGTCGACGATGTCCAGCGGAGGACGCCAGCCGGTGGCGGCGTGCCGCTCCCGTGCGGGAAGTGGCTTCTCGTCGGTGACCCAGCCGGTGTCGACACTGCAGGTGTGGATGCCGCGGGCGGCCAGTTCGGCGGCACTGGTGCGCGTGAGCATGTTCAGGGCTGCTTTGGCCATGTTGGTGTGCGGGTGGTCGCCGGTCTTGTTGCGGACGGTGAACTGTCCTTCGACGGCAGACACGTTGATCAGGTAGCGGTGCCGGTGCGGGGACGCGTCCAGCAGGGGCATCAGGCGGTCTGCGAGCAGGAACGGCGCGATGGCGTTGACCAGTTGGACTTCCAGCAGTTCGACCGGGTCGACCTGTCCCAACCGCAGCGTCCAGGAGTTGGTGGCGGACGTCTCGGTCAGCAGGCCCGCCTCGTCGGCGGCGCCGTGCGGCAGCAGGGCGGCCGCCGACGATGGGGCAGCCGAGTCCGAGGTGCCGGGCACGGTCTTGTGCGGCTCGGGTGCGGGGGCGAGCTCCGCCGTCCACGGCAGGGGCGCCGTACGGGGGCCGGGCGCGAGGAATCCCGGAGCGGTCCAGATCCGAGCCTTGGGAAGTGAACCCGGGTCGGCGGTCTCGGCGGCGACGAGCGCGCTGTAGGCCCGAGGAGAGCGGCGCAGGGTCTGAGCCGCGTTGTTGATCAGGATGTCCAGGTGCCGCCCCTGCGAGAGCAGGTGGTCGGTGAAGGCAAGGACCTGCCGGGGATCACGCAGGTCCAGGGCGGCGATCTGCAGCCGGTGCCACCAGCCGGCGGCGCCGGGCGCTGCGGCGAAGCGGCGTACTGCGTCACGGGGGAAGCGGGTGGTCACGGTGAGCTCGGCCCCGTCCCGCAGGAGCATCAGCGCGGCCTCGTAGCCGATCTTGACGCGTCCGCCGGTCAGCAGCGCACGCCGGCCGTTGAGGTCGGTGCGGGCGGTGCGACGGGCGAAGTTGTCTTCGGCGCACTGCGGACACAGCTGGTGGTAGAAGGGGTGGACCTGCCGGTAGTGGTTCTTGCACACGTAGCAGCGTTGCGGGCGGTTCAGCAGCTGGAGGGGACTGCCGTTGTCCGGGTTGCCGGCCGGCGGCTGGCGCTTCGTACCGGAGCTGCGCTGACTCCGGACGTATTCCCCGATGGTCAGGCCTTGCCGGGTGGGCGGGTTGCCGGTGGACAGCGCCGCGTCCATGACGCGGTCGGGGGCGCCGGTGGCCGTGGCAGCGAGCAGCTTCGCGTCGGCCGCTGCCCGGGCTGCGCGTTCCCGAGCGCGGCGCTGATGCCGGCCGTCGCGGATGAACGCGCCGGCGGCCTGTTCCAGCAGACGGCGCTGTGCATCGTCCACGGGGAGCTGTTGTGCCTGGTTCAGCAGTTCCAGGCAGGTCTGTATGAGCTCGCCCTCCATCGGCGTACCTGCGGCGGGAGTCACCGAAACAGCTGCCTGCACCGGAATTCCTTACTCGAGACTCGAACGCGTGAGCGCATCGACGCGGCAATGACCGCCCATGATGCATGACTGCCGCGCCACCCGTCACTCGCATTTGGTTCCGAGCGGGCCCGCCCGCGACTGCCTCTGCCGCGATCAGAAGTCCCCACCGCTTCGGGCCGGTCAGAGCCTTGGACCGGCGGGGCAGAACCCCGACGAGGTCAGTGGTCGTGCCGCGTGCCGTGTTCCAGAGGCTGGGGGAGGTCTGTGCCGGCAGTGGTGCCGAGGGGCATCAGGCTGGGGTGGCCGCCGGGCCCGGTGACGGTGAACGGGATGCCCATGCCGTGGCACATGCGGGAGGTGCGGGCCAGGGTGCTGAGCGTCATGGGGGAGGGGGCGTTCGTCGGCAGGTGGATCGCGACCTGACGCGGGCGGTGTGCATGGACGAGGGCCTCGATCTGGAAGGCGGCAGCGGCCCGGTTGGTGACGTCCAGATCCTGGGCGATCTCCACGTGCAGGGTGCTTTCGGCGATGTGGTGACTGATGACCATGGCCTGCCTCCCGCTCCCCGGGATCCGGACGGCACCGCCGCAGCAGGGGCGTGCCCGGTACCAGTGTGGGACAGACTTCCGGGGCCGGCGAGCTCGGGACTGCTCGGCCCCGCGGCCTGGCTCTCCCGTGCAGAAAGGAGAACAGGGCGCGTCGTTTGCCGGAGGCACCCTGACCGCCGTGTCCGGCTCCGGGACGAACACCTGGGCGGAGGCGGTCCTGCCCGCGACGGCGACCGCAGGGTCCTGCACGCTCCGCGCGGTGCGCGTCGACGCTCCGGACAACGTCTGGGCCGTCGGCGAGCACCAGCCCGTCGCAGGATGCCCGTCGGGGGCCGGCAGCCGCCGGGCGCCCCCGCCGCCCGCACCGGCGGGGCTTCACTTCCCCCCGGGGCCGAACCGCCGCTTGTACGCCGACGGATTGATGCCCGTCTCACGGCGCATCAGCATGCGCAGGTTGGCGGCAGTGCCGAGCCCGCTGCGGCGCGCGACCACCTCGAAGCGGGACTCGCCGCGTTCGATCAGCCGGCAGGCCAAGGCGAGGCGTTCCCCCGTGAGCCACGCCAGCGGGGTCGTTCCCAGCTGTGCACGGAAGCGGCGATGGAGCGTCGCCGGGCTGACCGCGGCCCGCGCCGCGAGGGAGGACACCGTGAGGGGTGCGTCCAGCCGTTCCTGGGCCCAGGCCAGGACGGGAGCCAGGGACTCGTCGGCCAGGTCGGGCATCGGTCGCTCCACGAACTGCCGCTGACCGCCGTCCCGGTGCGCCGCGAAGACCAGTCGCCGGCTCACCGCGTTGGCGATCTCCGCGCCGTGGTCGCGGCGCACCACGTGCAGCCCGAGATCGAGCGCGGCCGCACTGCCCGCGGCGGTGAGAATGTCGCCGTCGTCCACGAACAGCACGTCCGGTTCCAGGTGGACGGCGGGGAAGCGGGACCGGAAGGAATCCGCCCACTGCCAGTGAGCGGTGGCCCGTCGCCCGTCGAGAACCCCGGCCTCGGCCAGGGTGAAAGCGCCGCTGCAGAAGCCGATCAGGCGCGCACCGCGCGCGTGCGCCCGTCGGACGGCATCGAGTACGGCGGGCCGGCGGGGCACCTCGACGTCGGGGCGGTTGGGCACGATCAGGGTGTCCGCCGTGTCGGCCGCCTCCAGACCGGCGACTCCCGTGAGCGTGAAGAACCCGTCCCGCATCAGGGTGCGGGGCGCGGGGGAGCAGAGCCCGAAATCGTAGAGGTCACGGCCTGTCTCCGGGCGGCGCAGCCCGAAGACCTCGGTCGCGCAGCCGAGCTCGAAGGGGTTCGAGTTCTCGTCCACGATCACGACCACCCGGTGTACGTTCGCCGCGCGCACGGACTGCGAGGATCCTTTCGCCATGTGCAATTCCTAGCACTCACGCCGGCCGTGCGAAACGGCTCAGGATGAACCCATGAGCAACCGGCCCATCTCCCTGCACACGGCTCTGGCCTCCTTCGACGCCCTGTGGAGCCCCCGCATCGTCACACGCGTCAACGACTACGACGTCCGTATCGCCAAGGTCGAGGGCGCACACATCTGGCACGTGCACGACGACACCGACGAGTTCTTCCTGGTGCTCGACGGCGAACTCCACCTCTCCTTGCGCGAGTCCGACGGCGAGCGCACCGTCCGGCTCCCGCAGGGGTCGGCCTTCACCGTCCCCCGCGGCACGGAGCACAAGCCGTACGCCCCCTCCGGCGCCGCGATCCTCATGTTCGAGCCCACCGGGACACCGACCGTCGGAGACCGCCACGACGAGATCCCGGACCACGTGGACGCAACGACCGGACACGGCCTCACCGCCCCGGTTGCCGACCCCGATCCCTTCACGACCGGTTCGGAACACGAATGCTCCCCGACCTGCACACCCGTCAGGGGACGGAGCGGGCAGCGGGCCCCCGGCCGACAATCGGCCACCGGCGCGCCGCCGCAGGGAAACAGTTGTGCGGTTCACGGTTCGTCGTGATACTCACTGTCTCCGCGGGGGGCGGTGATCAACAGCCTCCGGCACGGACGAGGAACAGCAGGGGGTGGAGATGGCGTCTCTCCGCAGCGCGGGGTTGTCGCTCAAGCGCTGGGTCGGCAGGTCCGGCGGCGTACAGATGGAGAAGGATTACGGTGATCCCACGGTGACGCGGATCCGCGAGGCGGCGCAGGCGGGGGACTGGGCCGGCGTACGGGACGGGCTGGGGGCGTACCCCGAGAGCGGGGACCGTACGTGGATGCTGTGGACGGTGGGTGAGACTGCCGGGGTGGAGAAGTGGATCCACGCGGCCATCGCCGCGGAGCCGGACTCGGCGCTGCCGCGGCTGGTCGCCGGCGCCCGCTACGTCAACTGGGGTTGGGAAGCCCGGACCGGAGCGCGGGCGAAGGACGTCTCGCGCGAACAGTTCGAGACGTTCCACGAGCGGCTGCGCAAGGCCGAGGCCTGGCTGTACGAGGCGGCGGAGCGGGAGCCAGAGTGGATCACACCCTGGTACGCCCTCCAGGTCACCGGCCGCGGACTGGAGGTCGGCCCCGAGGTGGCCCGGCGCCGGTTCGAGGCGACCGTCCGGCGGAGCCCGCACCACCTGGGCGCCCACCAGCAGTACCTGCAGCAGGTGTGCGAGAAGTGGGGCGGCTCGCACGAGCAGATGCACGCCTTCGCCCGCGAGGCCATGCTCGGTGCGCCCGAGGGCAGTCTGCTCGGCCAGCTCGTGGCGGTCGCGCACATCGAGCACTGGCTCTCGCTCGCCAGCGGACCCGACTCCCACTACATACAGCGCTCCGATGTCATCGGTTCGCTGCGCGAGGCTGCCGAACGGTCCGTCCTGCACCCGGATTTCGCGCAGGGCAAGGGCCGGGTCCAGGTGTGCAACACCTTCGCCATGGCCTTCTCGCTGGCCGGGGAGACGATGACGGCCCGCCGCTGCTTCGAGGCGACGGAGCGGACGGTCACCGAGTTCCCCTGGTACTACATCAACGGCGCGAACCCGGCCGAGGCGTACCGCAACCACCGCTCGACCGTGGGCGCCTGAAACCGCCGCCGGCCCCGCTGCCGCCCCAGTGCCGATCGGGCCCGGCCGGCCTGGCCCGTATCGAACCGAACCCACACGCCCCGCCGCGACGGCGTGCACACCGCACCGCGCCCTGCTGTGCCGTACCGCGCCGCGCGCTACCGAAGGAACCCGCACAAGGTGCCGCATTCCGAGTCCGCCCACACCTTCCAGGTCGACCTGCGCGGCCTGGTGGACCTGCTGTCCCACCACCTCTACTCCAGCCCCCGCGTCTACCTGCGCGAACTCCTGCAGAACGCCGTCGACGCCATCACCGCCCGCCGGGCGGCCGACCCCGGAGCCCCCGCGGCCATCACCGTGCGCACCGGGGACACGCTCACCATCACCGACAGCGGCATCGGCCTGACCGAAGCCGACGTGCACCGCTTCCTCGCCACCATCGGCCGCAGCTCCAAGCGCACCCCGGACGGCGCCCTGGACGGCGCCGGGCTGGACGCGGCACGAGGCGACTTCATCGGCCAGTTCGGCATCGGCCTGCTCGCCTGCTTCGTCGTCGCCGACGAGATCACCGTGGTCAGCCGGCATGCCACCGACCCCGCCGCGCCCGCCGTGGAGTGGCGCGGCCACTGCGACGGCCGCTACACCATCCGCACCCTCCCGGCCGGGGCCGTGCCGGAGCCCGGCACCACCGTGCGGCTCACCCCGCGCGCCGACAACGCCGAATGGACGGCACCCGGCCGGGTCCTCGAACTCGCCCGGCACTACGGGCGCCTGCTGCCCCACGAGGTCACCGTCGTCGACCCGTACGGCGAGCACACCCGGATCGACGAGACGCCCCCGTGGGAGCAGGCGCACCGCTCGCCGCTCGCCCGGCGGGAGGCCCTGGCCGCGTACTGCCGTACCGTCTTCGACTTCACCCCCCTCGACACCATCGAGCTCGACCTGCCGGCCGCCGGATTGCGCGGCGTCGCGTACGTCCTGCCCACGGCACTCAGCCCGGCGCAGCGCGCGGGCCACCGCGTGCACCTGAAGGGGATGCTCCTCAGCGACCAGGCGACCGAACTCCTGCCCGACTGGGCGTTCTTCGTGCGCTGCGTCATCGACACGACCAGCCTGCGGCCCACCGCCTCCCGCGAAGCCCTGTACGAGGACGGCACCCTGTCCGCCGTCCGGGACGCCCTGGGCACCCGGATCCGCGACTGGCTCACCGGCCTCGCCGCGAGCGACCCCGCCCTGCTGCACCGGTTCATCGACACCCACCACCTCGCGGTCAAGGCCCTCGCCCGCCACGACGACGAGCTGCTGCGCATCGTGCTCCCTTGGCTGCCCTTCGAGACGACGGACGGCAACGTCACCCTTGAGGAGTTCGCCCGGACCCACGCCACCGTCCTCGTCACCCGCAGCGTCGAGGAGTTCCGCCAGGTCGCCCCCATCGCCTCCGCCGCAGGCCTCGGCGTCGTCAACGGCGGCTACACCTACGACCGCGACCTGGTACACCGGCTGCCCGAGATCAGGCCCGGCACCGCCGTCACCGACCTCGACCCGGCGACCGTCACCGCACACCTCGACGCCGTCGACCCGTCCGCCGAGATCCGCGCGGCCGCCTTCCTGGCCGTCGCACGGGAGGCCGTCGCCGCCCACGACTGCGACGTCGTCCTGCGCGACTTCCAGCCCGTCTCCGCCCCCGTACTGCTTCTGGACAACCGGGAGGCCCGCCACGAGCGGACCCGCTCCACACTGGCCGCCGACAGCGACGACGGCCTGTGGGCGGACATCCTCGGCTCACTGCGCAGCGAGACCCCGCGCGCCCGGCTCGTCCTCAACCACCTCAACCCGCTGGTCCGCCAAGCCGTCACCATCACCGAGCGCGGGCTCGCCGTCGCCGCCGCCGAGTCCCTGCTCGGCCAGGCGCTGCTGCTCAGCCGCCGTCCCCTCAAGGCGAACGAGAGCGCCCTGCTCAACCGGGCCTTCATCAGCCTGCTCACCCACGCCATGCACCCCGGTGGCACGACGGCCGCACCCGACCCCGAGCCCCGGAAGGAGCAGTAGATGCTGGACACCCCGGAGGCCGTGTTCGAGGCGCTGCGCGAGAACAACGAGCGCCCGCACGGCCTGCAGCGCACCGTCACCGCCGAGGAGCTCGTCGAGGCCGCCGGGCCGTTCGACAAGCCCGACATCCTCGTCACGGCACTGATGGAGCTGATGGCGGCCTACGAGTACACCGGCGAGCACCGCAAGTCGCCGGTGGTCTTCGCCCGGCTGCTCAAGCTCTGGGAGAGCTCCCCCGGAGCGTTCAGCGAATGGGAGGCGCACCAGATCCTGTGGCGCTTCAAATGGGTGGCGACGTCCCTGCTGCAGGTGCCCGACGTGCCGCTGAGCACCATCGAGGGCTGGATCGGGCGCATGCGGGAGAGGTACGAGACGGACGGGCACGGCGTACAGCCCGTGGCCGCCATGCGCCACCACGTCGCCGCACAGACGGGCACCGGCGTGTCCGCGGCGTACGACCTGTGGGCGACCCGGCCGCGTACCCGTCTCAGCGACTGCGAGGCGTGCGAGACCCGCCATCACGCGCTGTACCGGGTGCGCTCGGGGGACGACGAGGCGGCGCTGGCCACCTGGCAGCCGGTCCTCGGCGGGGCCTCGACCTGCTCCGACGAACCGCAGATGAGCCAGGCGCAGGCGCTGCTGCCGCTGGTGCGGCTGGGCCGCACGGACGAGGCCCGCTCGCACCACCTCGGCGGCTACCGCCGGGTGCGCGGCATGACGGGCATGCAGGAGGAGGTCGGGCTGCACCTGGAGTTCTGCGCGCTCACCCGCAACGAGGGGCGCGGCCTGGAGATCCTGGCCGAGAACCGGCCGCTGTTCGAGGCGACCGGCGCACCGCTCGCCCGCCTCGGTTTCCTGACCGGCGTCGAGGTACTGCTCGCCCGGCTCGTCGCGGACGGGCACGCCGGCACGGCGGTTGCCGGGCCGCCCGGACGGAACTGGACCGCCGGAGAGCTGCTGGACACCGTACGGTCCGAGGCGGACACCCTGGCCGCCGCCTTCGACGCGCGCAACGGCACGACGGAGGTCGGCGACCGGCGCCGCGCCCGGCTGGCCGGCGCCCCGCTGACCGGCGAACCCCTGCCGCTGGGGCTGCGTACCGTCATGCGCCCCGCCGCCCAGGCTCCGGCCGAGGGCACGACCGCCGGGGCTGGTGCCGGTGGTGCGGGTGCTGCCGTCGCTCCGGCCGTCCCCGCGATCCCCGACGACTTCGCCGAGCTGGTCGAGGAGGCGCGGCGGCTGGAGGCAGTGGGACATCCCGGTGACACGCCGCTGTGGACGCGGATCGCCGCCCTGGCCGACGAAGCCGGGTACGAGCACGACGACCGGCTGGGCCCGGAGGTCCGCCTGCGCGCCGAGATCGCCAAGCAGCACGCGTACGGGCTGTACGCACAGGACCGCGAGCCCGAGGCCGCGGCCGCCATGGCCGAGGCCGCCGAACTGTTCGACCGGGCCGGCATGCCCTGGGATGTGCTTGCGGCCCGGGCGAGGTCCCTTGCGTGGTCCGCCCCGCTCCGCCCCGAGGACAAGGCCGGAGCGGCCGCCTCCGAAGGCAGCACCGCCCCGCAGCCGGCCGGACCCCCGCAACCGCACGGATGCCCGGACGAGGCCGAGGCCCGTGCCGGCCTCGACGCCGTCCTGCGGGATGCCGAGGCACTGCTCGCCGCCGGGCAGGGCGCCGGCCCCGCGTACGCAGGTCAGGGGGACGACGGCAAGGCGCTCGGCACCGGGCCGGGCTCCCGGGCAGCCGAGCGCTACCTCACGGTGCTCTACTGCCGGGCATACGCCGCCTTCCACGAGGCCATGGACGAGCTGCCGGAGGTCTCCGCGCCCACCCTCGAACGGTTCGGCGCGGCGACCGACGCCCTGAGCTCCGAGGCCGCACGACTCGCCGTGCTGCAGCACAAGGCCAGCGCCATGGAGTTCACGGCGAACCTCGCCCTGCGCCGCGGCGAGCCGGACCGCGCGGAGCGCGAGCTGCGGGCCGCGCTGGAGGTGGTCGAGGCCATCGACCGCCCTTGGTCGGGCATCCGCCTGCGGGCCGTGCTCGCCCAGACCCTGATCGTGCGGAGGGAGTACGAGGAGGCCGTCGACCTGCTGCACGAGGCGCTCGCCCTCGCCGTGCGGTACGGGGACTCCGGTTTCCCGACGGCTCCCACGTACGGTCTGCTCGGCCACGCCGCCTGGCACGCCGGGGATGCCGCCGCTGCCGTACGGCACCTCTCCGAGGCGGCCGCCCGCCACGACCGGGACGACGCGCACGACCAGGCAGCCGACATCCGGCTCCAGCTCGCCGACGTGCTCGCGCAGTCGGGCCGACAGGAGGATGCCGTCGCCGTCCTGGAATCCGTGGCCGCGGACGCGACCGGCCTCCTGGACGGGCGCCTGCTCGCCCAGGTCCGGCTGACCCTCGCCCGCGGGCTTCGGGAACTGGAGGAACACCGGGCGGCCGCGGAGGAGTTCCTCCGGCTGGCGGACACCGTCGCCGGCTGGGAGGACGACCGGGCGGTCCACACCCTGGTGGCGTCGGAGGCCGCGGTCTCCCTGGCGATGGCCGACCGCTGGGAGGCCGCCCGCACGGCGTACGCACGCGCCGTCGATGCCCACGCGCAAGCCCCCAACCCGCCGATGATCATGCGCATGATGTGCGAGTTCGCCCGCCTCACGCAGCGCGCCCAAGGTCCGGAAGGACTGGAGGCGGCACTCGCCCACCTCGCGGAGGCCGACGCCGTCTGCGCGGCGGTACCGCAGGCCACGGAGGGCTTCTCCCGCTCGTACGAGTCCGGCGCCGTCCACTACCAGCGGGCCCGCGTCCTCGCGGAAGCCAGCCGCTTCGCCGAGGCGCTGGCGGAGGCCGAGGCGTCCGCCGCGGCACACGAACGGGACGGCGAGGGAGGCGAGGTTCCCCGCGCCGAATCCATCCGCTTGGCGGCGGTGATCGAGCACAACGGCCTGGGCCGCACAGACGCGGCGACGGCCCGGCTCACGGCGGCAGCCGCGCGCGCCCGGCAGCACGGCCTCGACGACGCCGCCCGCATCCTGGACGGCCTGCGCAGGGAACTCACCGCCCACCGCAACCACTGACCCCCGCACGCCCACCGCCGCCCGCCGAGCCGGCCCGCGG
Organism: Streptomyces sp. BR123; assembly: GCF_013401435.1. GTDB lineage: Bacteria > Actinomycetota > Actinomycetes > Streptomycetales > Streptomycetaceae > Streptomyces. Next base: position 7,232 of record NZ_JACBGN010000040.1, on the reverse strand, counting down.
CGGTCGGGTCCGGCTTCGGTGCGGCGCCGCCCCGGCATGTCTCCTCGACGGCCACCTGGCCCACTCCACCACCCTACGGGGGTTGGGCTTCCGGGCCGTCGACCTCGGGCAGGTCTCCCTCGCGGGGATGCGTGACCGGCAGTTGAGCGCATGCCAGGAGAACGGGGTGGCGCCTGTCCGCGGCGGTCCGCGGCGGCAGGCGCAGCCGGCGGCAGGGTGCCCCGATTGGTGGGGGATCGGCTTGCCGGGGTGCGGGCCCCGGTACAGGATCAGATCACATTTGCCGCTTCTGTTTCGTGATGTCACGATTCGCGGCGTGTCGATCTGTCTCTGCTCGACCTCATGAGGAGTGGCCATGGAAGACAGCCCGCTCAGCCGTCGACGGCTGTTGTGGGGCGCTGCCGGCGCTGCCGGCGCGGCGGGTGCGGCTCTGGCCGTTGCAGGGCTGTCCCGCCTGACGGGCCCCGAGGAGAGGGTGAAGGCCGCGCTGCCGAGCCCCGTGCGCAAGGCTCCCGTCGCCGCGCTGCCTGCGACCCCGCGTCGGGCGGCCCCGACGGACTATGCCCCCGCCGTCTGGATTCCGGCGTCCGAGTCCAACTACATGCCCGCCGACCGTCCCGAGTCCGATCCCATCGAATACGTCGTCGTCCACCTGACGACGGACCACTTGCCCATCATGCTGGCCACGTTCGAGGACCCCGCCGAGAGGGTGTCCGCGCACTACGTGGTCAGCGCAGACGGCACGCGGATCGCCCAGTGCGTGCGCGAACGCGACGTGGCCTGGCACTCCGGCAACGTCTGGTACAACCACCGGAGCATCGGCATCGAGCACGAAGGCTGGATCGACCAGCCCGTCTACACCGACCAGATGTACGAGGCGTCCGCCGTGCTCGCCGCCACGATCTGCGCGAAGTACGACGTGCCGGTCGACCGGGACCACATCCTGGGCCACGTCGAAGTCCCGCTGTCCACTCACGAGGACCCCGGGGACGTGTGGAACTGGGACAAGTACATGAAGCTCGTCGCGACCGCCCGCCGGCGCGTCAAGATCTGACATCGCGCCCCCCATCACGCGGGCTTGCCGTCGCCGTAGAGCCACGAGTCCCAGATCGAGTCGAGCTTCCGGCCTGCCTTGGCCTCCACGTACGCGGTGAAGTCGGCCGTGGAGGCGTGGCCGTGGCGGTGGCGCAGCGTCCAGCCCCGCACGAGGGCACGGAAGGCCTTGTCTCCCACGGCCCGGCGGATCTCGTGGATCACCATCGCGCCGCGGACGTACACCGGCTGGCCGGAGATGTCGGATGCGCTCGGCGGCTCGGCGGGCGGGAAGTCCCACTCGTCGTCATCCGCGGCCTTGGCGTGGTTGCGGTCGAAGTGCTCCTGGGCACTGGCCCCGCCGTGGTCCTCGGTCCACAGCCACTCCGCGTAGGTGGCGAAGCCCTCGTTGAGCCACATGTCCCGCCAGGTCCGCGGGGTGACGGAGTTGCCGAACCACTGGTGGGCCAGTTCGTGCACCACGTTGGTGGTGTGGAAGATGCCGGCCGGAATGATCGGTCTGGTCTGGGTCTCCAGGGCGTAGGGCACATCGGCCGCCTGATCCACGATCACCCCGGCGGCGGAGAAGGGATAGGGGCCGAACGTTTCCTCGGCCCATTCCATGATCTCGGGAAACCGGCCGAGGACCGCCCCGTCCTCGTCCACGCCCGCGGTCGTGTCCATCGCCGACACGACCGGGACGCCCGATCGGGTCCGGGAGGTCTTCACGTCGTAGCTGCCGATGGCCACCGTCGCCACGTAGCTGGCCATGGGCTCGGCCTGGTGCCAGTGGAAGGTGGCGCGGTCGCCGCTGGTGCGCCGGGCCTGCAGCTGCCCGTTGGAGATCGCCTGCACCTCCTTGGGGACCGTGACGGTGATGTCGTAGGAGGCTTTGTCCGAGGGGTGGTGGTTGCCCGGGAACCAGGACATCGAGCCCGTCGGCTCACCGAACGCGACCGCTCCGTTGTCCGTCCTCAACCAGCCTTCGCGCCACCCGTGGGCATGGGTGACCGGCTCCGGTGTGCCCGCGTAGCGCACGACGCTGCGGAAGGCGGCGCCCTTCCTGACGTGGTCCTGCGGCTGGAGGGTCAGCTCCTGCCCGTGCCGCCGAACCTGCGCCGTGCGGCCGTCGACGGTGGCACCGAGCACCTCCATGCCGAGGAGGTCGAGATTGAAGGCACTGAGGTGCTCGGTGGCCTTCGCGGTGATCTCCGCGGTGCCTTCGAGGCGGCCGCTGCCGGGGTCGTAGGCCAGCGTCAGGGCGTAGTGGGCGACGTCGTAGCCGCCGTTGCCGAGCCCCGGGAAGTACGGGTCACCGGCGCCCGCGGCAGCCGGGTGCCCGCCCCGGAACACCGCTCCGGAAGCGCCGGGCTGCGCGGTGACCGCGCCGGCGGGAGCACCTGCCTGCGCGTCTGCGCCGGTACGGGTACTTGTCCCGCCGCGGCCGCGGCTGTCGGACTCCGAGCACGCGGGGAGTGCGGCGAGCAGCCCCGCGACCGCGAAGGCGGTCAGACGTCCGGAAGTCTTCACGCCGCCGATCATGCCCCGGCCCCCGGGCGCCCCGATCCCGCCACGCCGTGAGTATGGCCCCTTCGGCGGGCAAGGCCCCGGATCCCGCCGGACAGGCTTGCCCCGACCGGGCGCCCCGGACGGAACGGCACGACCGCCGGGGCCGGGGCCGGGGAAGCCACGCCGTCCGTTGGGCGATCGCGTGTCGGTCCCGGCCCGACCGACTGCCCCGACTCCTACTCCTACTCCTACGCGCGCCCCGGACTGCCGCGACGTCGTCATCGGCTGGGCCGGCCCCTACTGCGCGATGTCGGCAGAGCCGAGGTTCGAGTGGATCTGCTTCCGCAGGCCGGCCTCGGCGACGGTGATGCGCGTGGTGGGCGGGGTGTCGGAGACCTGCGTCGCGGTGACCGGGCCGCGTGCCGATTCCGGCGGGCCGGGCTCGCCGGAGACGTATGAGATCACCATGGCGTTCCTGCTGCACATCAGGGATGCCCAGGCCTTCGGGCCGCTGCCGCCGGAGACGGCGTGGTAAGGCCCTCCAGGGCGGGAGGAGAGCCCTGGAGGGTGGGAGGCGCTTCCATGCCCCGCGTCCGGCCAGTGCGCCACGAGATGGATCCGGTTCTCCTTCGGGTCATTCCTGGCATGGGCCAGAATTCCGCAGGATTCCTTGTTCACGTAGCCGAGAACCCGACTCTGCCCGTACTGGACGTCGGACAGAATTTTCACGCCCCCGTTCCTCTCTGCCAAGGGGTCGTCGGCGACGTCGATCGCCTCGAGGTCGCTCAACCCGGTGGCGCGAGTGCCCCTCGAAGTGGGCAGGCCGCCCTTTCCTTCGTCGCCTTGGCACCCGGCGAGCAAGAAGGCGAAGACGACCGAGATGGTCAGAGTACGAACAGTTCGAGCCATGCAGGCTGCACCTCATTTCACGTCGCATCTCCGCATTTTCGAGGCGCCCTGATTGAAGCAGACGCGACCGGCCCGCATGCCCGCGTCCTGCCGAACGCCGGTCCGACCCGACGCGTACGAGTGCCACTGCGCGATCGCCCCGGACGGTCTCCGGCCCTGCGTTCCGACTCGCCCGAACGGTCCCGGGCGCGACAGCATGGAGAGAGCGCGATCGCAGCCGTCCTCTCGAGGAGGCGATACAGACAGTGAACAGGCATCGCTTTGCGTTCTGCGGGGCTGAGCTTGCCGCCGTCTACGTGGTCGCCGACCAGGACAGGGAACTCCATCTGGCCGAGCTGACCGGAAACCGCGGCGTCCTCTACGGACTGCCCGCGATCCTCTCCGTGGCCGGCCATTCGCCCGCCGCCAACGCCTTCCGCTCCGGCCGCCCACTGTGGCTGACCCCCCGCGAACTCGCCACGTTCACCGAGGACGACCCCCACCACTTCCCCACCCGGAACCGGGACGGCGACCCCCACTCGCCGGCCAGGATCTCGCTGGGCGCGCTGCCACTGGGCCACGGCGACCAGGAGTTCGGGTGTCTGATCGTGGCCGGCGAAGTGGGGGACGGGTTCAGCGCCGACGACCGCAGCCTCCTGGAGCTCTACGCCGATCAGGTGGCGGCCGGACTCGAAGCGGTCGCCGCTCGTCTGACCGGGCGCAAAGCCCCGCAGGCCCACCTGGGCCAGTCCCTGGTGCCTCACCAAGGCGGCGCGTTCATCCTGGAGCTGGGCACCGGCCGCCTGGAGGCCCACGCGAACGTGCTGGAACTGCTCGGTCTTCCTCCCGAGCAGTTCGACGGTCAGGTGGAGACCCTGCTGGCCTGCGCCGTCCCCGACGACATGCCCGCGCTGATGGCGATCGTGGAGCCGGACCGGCTGGCCGCCGCCGGCCAGCAGCTGGCGTTCCGCATCCGCCGCCCGAACGGCGAGCTGCGCTGGCTGGGGCTGCGCTGCCGTGTGGAGGCGCAACCCGATGGCACACCGCAGCGCGTCCTGGGGGTGGTGGCCGACGCCACCTACCTGCGCCCGAGCGCCGACGAGGTCTCCCTCGTGCAGCGGCTGTCGGCCACGCTCGCGGGAGCGGCGACCATCCGAGAGGTCAGCCGGCTGGTGGTCGCCGCCCTGCGCGAGCCGCTCGGCGCCTCCCGGGTCGCCGTCGGTGAGCTGGAGCCCGAGCGGCTCATCATCACCGCACTCGACCCTCCGGAGCCCGATGCCTGGCCCGAGGTCTGGCGCTCGGAATGGCGGTCCGAGTGGCCCGACGTGCCGCTCGGCGACCTGTCCACCCTGCAGAGCGCGCTGCGCGGGGGCCATATGAGCCTGTGGCCGCCGGGCGCGGTGCTCGAACCTGGTCTTCTGGGCGTCGGGCCCGGTGGTCTCGCGGTGCTGCCGCTGCCCGCCGAAGGCAGGATGGTCGGGGTGTGTCTGGTGGGGTGGGAAGCGGAGCACCGGTTCGGGCCGGAGGAGCGGTCGCTGCTGACCGTGACCGCCGGGCTGGCCGGGCAGGCCCTGGTGCGCGCCCACGCATTGGACGCGGGTCACGAACTCGCCACCATGCTCCAGCGCAGTCTGCTGCCGCGCAAGCTCCCGGAGCTGCCGGGCGGGGTGGCTGTCGCCCGCTACCTGCCCGCGACGGCGGGACTCGAGGTCGGCGGCGACTGGTATGACGTCATTCCGCTCCGGGACGGCCATGTGGCGTTCGTCATCGGCGACGTACAGGGACACAGCGCGGCAGCCGCCACCATCATGGGCCAGATGCGTACGGCGGTCAGGGCCTACGCGGTGGAGGGCCACCCGCCGGACGTGGTGGTCGCGCGGGCGAACCGCCTGCTCGTCGGCATGGAGACCGATCTCTTCGCCACCTGCGGGTATGTGGACCTCGACATGGAGGAGGGCATTGCCAGGGTCGTGCGGGCCGGCCATCTGCCGCCGATCCTGCGCCATCCCGACGGCGTCACCGAGGAGATGGCGGTCGAGGGAGGGCCTCCGCTGGGCGTGCTCGCGGATGCCGAATTCCCCATGACCGAGACGGGGCTGGCCCCCGGAACCCTGCTCGTCATGCTGACCGACGGCCTCGTCGAGTCCGCCAACCTGCCACTGGAGGAGGGCATGCGGAGGGTGTGCGAGGTGCTCGCCGCGGGCGACCCGGTCGGCGCCGGGGGGCTGGCCGACGAGCTGGTCGTCGGTGAGGGCCGTCGCGACGACGACGTCGCGTTGCTGTTGCTGCGCTACGACGGCACGGAGGGCCGGCCGAAGCGCAGCCACTGGACGGTGTGGCGGCTGCCCAAGGCGGTCATGCACGCGCGCCGCTTCACCGTGCGCACCCTGCGGTCCTGGGGAGTGGTGGAGGAACTCGACGCGGCTCTGCTGGTCGTGTCCGAGCTGGTCACCAACGCCATCGCGTACACACAGGGCGAGGTGGGGATGGACCTGATCCTGTCGGCGGACCGCCTGCGGATCGCCGTGAACGACGCGTCCCCGCGCAGCCCCGTCAAACCGGTGTCGGTGAGCTGGGACTCGACCGGCGGTCGCGGGCTGCTCATCGTCGAGGCGACGACGATGGCCTGGGGCTCGGTGCCGCTCAGCGGCGGCAAGCAAGTGTGGGCCGAGATCCCCCTGCACCGCCCGAGGAGCTGACGCCCAGGGGCGACCTGCGACGCGGCCGGGCCGGTGACGGCCCGGAGCGGCCGGCTGCCCCGGGCCGTCGTACGTGCGCGGCTTCGTGCACCCTGAGCCCCTCGGCCGCTCCGGCCCGTCGGCCCGTCCTTTAGGGTGACCCCCGGGAGACGGCCCGTGCACCGCGGGGCCGCAACGGCCATCGGGACGGGGGAGTCCATGGAGTCACTGCGGCCCGGTGACCCGCCGGAAATCGGCGGCTACCGCCTGCTGGCGCGGCTCGGCGAGGGGGGTATGGGCGAGGTGTTCCTGGCCCGTACGGTCTCCGGCCGGCCGTTGGCCCTGAAGACCGTGCACCGCGATCTCAGCCTCCAGCCGGACTTCGCCGAACGGTTCGCCAGGGAGATACGCACCAACGACCGTGTCCGCTGCGCCTGGACGGTGTCCGTGGTGGACTTCAGCCCGCCGGGCACCACACCGCAGTGGCTGGCGACGGAGTACGTCGCCGCGCCGTCGCTGGGGGACTGGGTGCGCACGCACGGGCCACTTCCCACACCTGCCGTGGAGTGCCTGGCCCGGGAGCTCTCGGCCGCGCTCGTCGCCGTACGGGCGGCGGGGGTGGTCCACCGCGACATCAAACCGGGGAACGTACTGCTCGGCCCGGAGCGGCCCTTCCTCATCGACTTCGGCATCGCCCGCGCAGCGCAGGAACCGCGCCGCACCCGGACGGGCGCGGTGATCGGCACGCCCGGCTTCCTGGCGCCGGAGCAGGCGACCGGCGACGTCACGGCGGCGCCGGCGGACGTGTTCTCCCTCGCGGCGGTCCTCGTGTACGCGGCCACCGGGCGCAGCCCCTTCCTGTCGGCGGGCGAGGAGCTGGACCTGCCGGCCCTGTTGTACCGGATCGTCCACGACGAGCCCGTGCTCGACGGCGTGCCGGAGGCGATCCTGCCCCTGGTGCGGGAATGCCTGGCCAAGGATCCGGGCCGGCGTCCGACCGCAGAGGAGACACGGGCACGCTTCGGCGCCGCCGCGGAGCGGGACTGGGCCGCGGCGGCGCCCCCGTCCCTCCCTGCCGACGTGGCCCGCCGGGAAGCCGAACTCCGGCTGCTCCTCACCCCACCC
>NZ_JACBGN010000409.1 GCF_013401435.1 Streptomyces sp. BR123 | reverse complement strand
CCCCTCCCCGCACCGGCGCCGGCGCCGGGGCGGGGAGGGGGGACGCCGGGGATCCGAAGTACGCCGACGTCAGCGGCATTCCGCACGGGCACGGGCGGGACGGGCCCGACGGCCGGGAGGACGCCGGATTCACGGCCGTGCTGGTCGAGTACTACGCGTACGGGCTGGCACAGGCGCGCAGCAGCTTCGCCACCAGCCAGCGGTTCGCCGGGGTGGGCGCCGCGATCCTGCTGGTCGGCGTGGCACTCGGCGTCTGGAAGGCGGAAAGCACCGGAGACCTCTACCTCGGGGTGGTGATCAGCTCGGTCGGCGTCGTCGTCACCCTCATCGGGCATCTGTTCCACCGCCGCGCCGACATCGCCCTGCGGCACATGGCCGACCAGACCGCCGCCCTGCGGGAGGACCGCCGGGCGGCCGCGGCCCTGCAGCAGGCCATCGGGCTGCTCGACGAGGTGGCGGACCCCGAGCTGCGGGCACGGCTCCAAGCAGGCCTGATCATGAAATTGTCAGGGGCCGAGCTGCCCCGGTAGCGGGATAGTGGGGGTATGTGCCGTTCCATCAAGACCCTGCGCCCGCCCGCCATCCCCGAGAAGGCCACCGAGGAGGAGATCCACGCCGCCGCGCTGCAGTACGTACGCAAGGTGTCCGGCTTCCGCGCCCCTGCCGCGCACAACCAGGAGGTTTTCGACGCGGCCGTGAACGCCGTCGCCGAAGCGACCCGCGACCTGCTGGACGGGCTCCGCGTGCGGGGCGCCACTGCAGTGCCTGCCGGCGCAGCCGCCCCCGCCTAGACCGGGCCGGGGGCAGCGGGAAGGCAGGGGGCGGTTGGCAGGGCGGCGGGCTCAGGACGTACGGGCCCTGCGGCGCAGAATCCAGATGCCGGTGCCGAGCGCGCTCGCGGCGAGGGTGCCGCCGATCGCGATCTGGGCCGGGCTCACCGCGCCGATGCTGCCGCCCGCGCCGCCTCGGGCCGCGCCCGGGGCGACCTGGAGGGAGATGGTGACGCGCGACCCGGCGAAGTCCCCGCACTCGAAGGTGACGGGGTGCACGCCGGTGGAAGCGTTGCGCAGGATGGTGGCGCTTCCGGTCAGGCTGCCGCCGCTCCCCCCCGACAGCCGGACCTCGCCGAACGCACTCGACCCGGCGCGGGCGAGGTTGCTCCCGCAGCCCCGGAGGATGAGGGCGACCCGGTTGCCGGGGGCAGCGGTGGTCGGGGAGACCGCGGCCGAGAGGGGGGAGCCGTTGGCGGCATGGGCGGCGGGAAGCGGAGCGACGGCGGTGGTGGCGGCGACGGCGAGCGTTGCGGCCGCGAGGCTCAGCAGCGGGCGGTTCGACGGCTTGGCGGGCATGGATCGAACTCCTCGGGCTCCTCTGAACGGCGCGGCCCGGCCACGGGTGTGACGCGGATTCGGTTGCGCACCGTGCTGTGGACGCTAGGAGCCCGAGCCGCCGACGGCGATCGGGGCCGGGTGAACGGGTGAGCGGCTGCTCCGCCCGGGGGAAGCTGCGGGGCGGGGCCGGCCGGGCGGGGCGGGTCGGGGCGGGCGCCGGGCGGCGGCTGGAGGGAGAGCGCGGCCCACACGATGCCGGGCTGCCGGGGCAGGGCGGCTGCGGGTCGCCGCGGGGCCTGTGGCGCGGGCTGCCGGTGCGGGCGGTGCGGGCGGTGCGGAGCGGAGCGGGACGGGCCTGCGGCGCCGAGGCCGGGGCGGGACGGGTTGTCACGCGGTCGGGCCGAGACCGCGGCGGATCGTTACGCCGTCTGCGCCGCTGCCGGGGCGGGGCGGCGGATGACGAAGGCTGCCAGGGCGCCCGCGGCGAACAGCGCTATCACCGAGACCGCGGTGCCGAGCCAAGCCGCGCCGAGCCACTGGGTGCCGAAATAGCCGAAGGCCACGCTGTAACCGGCCCAGGCCATGCCCGCCAGAGCCGACCAGGGAAGGAACTCCCTCACCTTGCGGTGCGTCTTCCCGGCACCCAGCGACACCACAGAACGGCCGGCCGGTGCGAACCGGGCGATCACGACCAGGGCTCCGCCTCCCCTGGCCAGGGCCGTGCCCAGGCGCTCGTGGGCCAGCGTCAGGCGCCTGGAGCGGGCGATGGCCCGCTCCAGCCGGTCCCCGCCGCGTCGAGCCAGCCGGAACGCAGCCATGTCACCCAGCACCGAGGCGGTCGTGGCGATCAGCAGGAGTGCCGCGATGTCGGGGACCCGGTCCGGTACCGGAACCGGTCCGGCCGCCCCGGCGGCCGCCGCGGCGGCCGCCGCAGTGATCACCAGCACCCCGCTCGGCAGCACCGGAAGGAACACGTCGAGCACGACGGACAACGCCACGACGGCATAGATCCATGGGCTCGCGGTCAGCGACCCCAGACTCTCCCACAAGACGAGACCCCCCGGTCCGGTTGACGTGCCTCGGCACGAGGCGCCGCGACGTCGCGCGGAAGCGGCAGGGGCGGCTTGACAGCCACACAGCGTACGCCGGGCACTGCCGCCCCGGACCTCCGGGGGCGCCCCGGCAGCCCGGCGCGTCGGCGGCACCGTTCCGGTTTCGCCGTCCGGGGCCCGGCCAGGGCCCCGGACGCGGTCTGCCGGCGAATGTCCGTCGGCGCCGAAGCGCCGAGCCGTCAGGTGGTCCGGTTCCGCATGCCGGTTCCGTACCGGTGCGCTGCCGGGATGCCGCTGCAGAGCAGCCCCCGGGGCGGCGCCCGGTCGCTCAAGCCGTTCCGGCCGCTCGCTCCGCCGCTCAAGGCTCCGGCGTGAGCCGACGGTCCAGCACCGTCACCAGCCGGGCTTCGCCGCTCACCCGGCCGGCACGTCCCCACCGCTTCCCGCCCACCCGGCGCGCCTGGTCCAGCCGCAGCCGTGCCGACCGGCCGGACAGCGTCAGCGTCATCAGCTGGTTCCCGAACCAAGGGCCGCCCGTACGCCGCCAGCTCAGTGGTGGACGGCCCGTCCGCCCGTGCCGCGACAGGCCGCGTCCCAGCCAGCGGCCGATCCGCGACCAGCCGAGCCGGAACCCCCACCGCACCACGGCCGGGATCGAGTTGTGCACGGGCGAGCACGTCAGCTGGAACACCCGCGCCGTGGTGGGTATTCGAGGCTCGGCCACATACGCGTGATGCACGTCCCCCGACAGCACGGCCACCGTGGCCGGCGCCCGCGGTCCCGTCCCCACCTCCTCGATCAGATCGCTGAGCGCCCTGAACGAGGCCGGGAACGCCGCCCAGTGCTCCAGGTCGCTGCGCCGCCGCAGGTCCTCGCCGACCCGCGCCCAGCGGGGCCCCCGGTCACCGCGGCACAGCGCGGCGTTCCACACTTCCGCGTCATGGATCAGCGGGGGCATCAGCCACGGCAGGGAGGACCCGATCAGCAGGTGGTCGTACCCGCCGTGGCCGGCCAGCGCGTTCTCCCGGAGCCACTCCTGCTCGGCCGGGTCGAGCATGGCCCGGCCGTCCTCGGCCAGCACCCGCGCCGCCCGCGTGTCCACCATGAGCAGCCGCGAGCGGCCGAAGTCGCGCCGGTAGCTCCAGCGCACCGAGGTCGGGTCGGCGTCCGCGGCGGCGGCGAAGGCGCGCAGCACGTCCGTGCCGTCCGCGTCCTTGGACACGGCCTGGAAGAGCGCGTCGGCGGCGAGCTCGGCGGGCGAGAGGTTGCCCAGGTGCTGGTACACCCAGTACGACATCAGCCCGCTGATCACCCGCTCCTGCCACCACGGCATCGTCCGCATCTCCGCCAGCCACGCGGCGCTGGTGTTCCAGTCGTCCACGACGTCGTGGTCGTCGAACATCTGCAGGCTGGGGACGGTCGACAGGAGCCAGCGGATCTCCGGGTCGAGCCACGACTCGTGGTAGAGGCGGGTGTACTCCTCATAGTCGGCGACTTGTGCGCCGGGCGCGTCCCGCAGGTCGCGCCGGGCGGCGAGCCATTGCCGGGTCTCCCGGGACAACTGGTCCGCGTACACCTGGTCGCCCAAGAGCAGCAGGACGTCGGGGCGGGGCTCCTGCGGGGCGGCGGCCAGCCGCGCCGCGAGGGTGTCGAGTGCGTCCGGCCCGTGCGGCCCGTGCCGGTCGGCGGGCGGAGCGGCCTGCCGGCAGGAGCCGAACGTGATGCGCAGCCCGGGGCCCGGCCTGCCGGTAGCGGCGGCGTCGGGGGTGCTGATCGTGCTCGGCGGGAAGGCGCTGCCGGGCAGCGGCCAGACGCGGACCCCGTCGAGCAGCACCTCGTACGCGGTCGTGGTCCCCGGGGTCAGGCCGGTCACCGGCACCAGCGCGTAGTGGTGCCCGGCGATCTGGAAGGTGCGCACACTGCCGGCGGCCCCGTCGGCGCAGCGTACCGCGGCTGTGCACGGGCGGTCGGTCTCGACCCATATCGTGGCCGAACCGCCCGTGTTCCAGTCGACGTGGCGCAGCAGCGGCCCCAGGCGCAGCGTGGCCATGGAACTCCCCCCTCCTCCGTAGCGCTTTCGATCACGGTACGACGCAGAGGTTGAGCCTGGCCTCCCCCTGGTGGGGGAAATCCGGCGGGCCGGCGGGCGGACCGTTCCCGTCAGCAGCCGTTCAGGACGTTCACCAGGGCCGTCTTCTCGGCGGAGTCCATGCTCAGGCCCCAGTACTGCTTCACGTCGACCCACATGCGGGCGTAGGTGCAGCGGTAGGAGGTGCGGGCCGGCATCCACTCGGCGGGGTCCTGGTCGCCCTTGGCCTGGTTGACGTAGTCGGTGACCGCGATGAGCTGCGGGCGGGTGAGGTCGTTGGCGAACTGCTGGCGCTTGGAGGTGGTCCAGGAGTTGGCTCCGGAGCGCCAGGCCTCGGCGAGCGGGACGACGTGGTCGATGTCGAGGTCGGCCGCGGCGGTCCACGTGGCGCCGTCGTACTCGGAGAACCAGCTGCCGCTGACCGAGGCGCAGTTGGAGTCGGTGACGACGTTGCGGCCGTCGCGCTTGAGGACGGTCTCGCGGGTGTTGCAGTTGCCGGAGACGGTGCTCCAGTGCGGGAACAGGCTGCGGCTGTAGCCGCTGGTGGAGCCCTCGGCGCGCGGCGTGACGGTGGCCAGGTAGGTGCGGGCGGCGGATGCGCTGATGGGGGTG
>NZ_JACBGN010000408.1 GCF_013401435.1 Streptomyces sp. BR123 | reverse complement strand
GCTCCGGCCAGCACGACCGCGGCGTACCGCGGCGGGGCCGGCAGGGCGGGGACGGGCTGCCCCGGCGGCGCCTGGCTGCCGCCGCGCTGGCGCGGGGCGCGCTGCCGCGGCGTACGCACCACCGCGCGCGCCGTGCGCTGCCCGTGCGCCGGGATCCGGCGCAGGACGCGCGCCCCCTTGTCCGCTCCCCGTCCGAGGAAGGCGGCGAGCATCGCCAGGAACGGCATCAGGTCGTCCGCCGCGAACCAGGCCGCCTCCGTCCGCCCCTCCGGCCGCCCGCGCCGCCGCAGCGGGAGCCGACGCCCGCGCACCGCCGCCAGCAGCGCGTAGTTCTCGGCGACGAACACCCGGCCCGGCCCCCCTGACTGCGCGGGCACCTGCTGCCCCGTCAGATGCAGGTACATGGCCTGGACGACGTCCAGCCCGGCCGCGTCGGTGAACAGCCGGAACTGAGCCCCGGGACGCGGGTTGAAGTCGACCAGCCGGAAGCAGCCGCTCTCGTCCCGCCGGAAGTCGAGGTCCAGGATCCCCTGGTAGCCCAGGCGTTCGGCGATCCGCAGCCCCACCTCCTCCACCGCCGGATCGGGCAGCCAGCGCCCCACCGCCGTCAGCCCCGTCCGCACCGGCCAGGACAGCTCCTTGCGGCCCGACCCGGCGAGCAGCGGACGCCCGCCCGGACCGAAGGCGCCGTGGAAGAACCAGTCCGTGTCGGCGCCTGCGGGCAGGAACCGCTGCAGCAGCAGCCGGCTCCCGGCCTCCGCGCTGCGCTCGTACAGCCGGCGTGCCTCCGCGGCGGTGTGCACGAGGGTGGTGCTGCGCAGGCCGGAGCCTGTCGGCAGCAGCCAGGGCCGGCTCCACTTGGCGACCGCGGGCAGGCCGAGCCGCCAGGCCGCCTCGGCTGCCTCGGCGCCGCTGCCGGGGATCACGGTCTCCGGATGCGGGATGTCCCAGCGGGCGCACAGCGCCGACAGTTCGGCCTTGTCGGCCACCCTGTCCGGCAGGCCGTCGGGTTGGTGGGGGATCCGGAACCGTCCCTCGAGCGTCGGTGCGATCCGTGCGACGGCGATCGCGCTCAGGTCGTCCATCGCGATGAGCACCGCAGGCTGTCCGATCCGCTCCGACACCCCGGCGAGGCACTCCCCGAGGGCCTCCGGCGCCTCCGGGTGGAGCCCGCCCGGTGGTCCCTCGTGCACGGCGCGCACGTACCGCGAACGCCCCATGGGACCTCCCCCGGCCTCGACGACGGTATGGACCTCCACGCCCTTGCGCCCAAGGGATCTGACCGCGCCCAGGGTTCCGTGGTGGAACGGATTCCGGTCGAGTCTGAGCACAACAGCGGGCACGTGGCCGGAGAACTCGTACATGGAAACGGTGTCTTTCACCTAGTCGGACCAAGCAAGGGTGGTGCGCAACTGCAAATGGCCTAGGAAGGCGGTCATCGGACAGGCCGTTCATCGGATGTGATGCCTAACGTCTGTGGCAAGCGCACCGATTCGGGAGAGCCCGGGAGATGCCATGCTCAGAACACATCGCCGTCTGGCGAGCACCTGTATCGGTACGGTCGCGGCCGGGCTGCTCGCCACCGGCGCCGCGCTCGCGCCCCCCGACGACGAGCAGCCGAAGGCCGCGGACACCGCGATGGGCGCCTACCTCGACTACGGGCCGTCCGGGGTCGCGCGGATCCCGTTCCTGTCGAACTGGCTCGGCGGCAAGGAGATCCGCGTCGGCCACACCTATCTGCCGGGCGACCGCTGGGCCGGCATCGAGGGGAACGTCGGCTTCCTGGAGGACTGGGCCGAGTGGCGCCGGGCCGCGGCCGACCGGCTCTTCGTGCTCAACGTGCCCATGCAGGAGCGCAACGAGGGCCGCGTGCCCGACCGCCAGGTGGCCCGGCTGATCCGGGAGGGCGCCGAGGGCCGGTTCGACGCGCACTTCCGCAAGCTCGCCGAGCGGCTGGTCGACCTGGGCGTGCCGGACACGGTGATCGTGCTCGGCTGGGAGATGAACGGCGTCACCTACACCCACCGGTGCGCGCCGGACCCGGACAACTGGAAGGTGTACTGGCGGCGCATCGTCACCACGATGCGGTCCGTCCCCGGGCAGGAGTTCAGCTTCGACTTCGCCCCCAACCGGGGGACGGACGCGATCGGCTGGACCCACTGCTACCCGGGCGACGACGTCGTCGACATCATCGGCATGGACTCCTACGACCAGGGTCCGGGCCGCACCTTCGACGACCAGATCACCCAGCCGTACGGGCTCCAGCACCACGTCGACTTCGCGAAGGCACACGGCAAGCGGGTCTCGTACCCCGAGTGGGGGCTGTACCGCCGCGGGGACAACCCGGAGTACGTGCGGCGCATGCTCCAGTGGATCGAGCAGCAGAAGCCGCTCTACCACACCATCACCGACTACTGCCCGCACGGCGTGTGGCAGTGCAAGCAGAACCCGCTGTCGGCGCAGGTGTTCCGCAAGGCGCTCACGCCCGGGGTGCCGGACCCGGTGGTCCCGACGCCCGCGGTGCCGACGCCGGTCGTGCCGACCCCGGTGGTCCCGACCCCCGTGGTACCGACGCCGGTGGTCCCGACCCCCGTGGCGCCGACCCCGACCGTGCCCACGCCCCAGATCCCGTTCCCGATCCCGCTCCCGATCCCGCTCCCGCTCCCCCACCTGCCCGTGCCGGAGCCCTCGCCGGTGGTCTCCGCGCCCGGGGCACCGGAGACCCCGGCGCCCGAAAGCCCGGCGGCGACGCCCGTCACGCCGAGCCCGGCCGCGCCGAGCCCGGCCGCGCCCAGCCCGTGGCCGTCCCGTCCGACACCCGTGAACAGCACGCAGTGGTGCGTGCCTCTCGGCTTCGGCGACTGGCTCGCCAAGCTGGTCGGCAAGCAGTCGGTCTGCATCACCCTCGACTGGGACCGGGACTCCGGTTTCTGGCCCTGGTAGACCCGTCATCGCACCCGCAGTTCGTTGAGCCTGGCCCGCCAGTCCCGGGCGGCCGGCAGCGCCTCGCGCAGGGCGTCCACCGCCCGCTCGCGCCCCGCCACCTGCGACTCGTGCAGCCGCAGCAGGGGCGCGAGCGCCGTCCGGGCCATCAGGAACCGCTGGTTGACGACCGTGTCGGGCCGCCAGTGGTTCTTGTACGGTTCGCTGCCGCGCAGGAAGCTCACCACGGGGCGGCCCTCCGCGAGGGCCCGGCCTGCCTCGTAGCGCAGGAGCAGCGTCGCCACGTCCACCTTCCGCGCCCGCAGGTCCGGGTCCGCCCCGTACAGGTACCCGCCGCTGAGCGCCCCCGACAGCAGCGTGACGTTGGCCGCCACCACCTTCCCGTCGAGCCGGAACTCGGTCAGCCGGCCCTCCCCCGCGCGCACCATCCGCCGGGTGGCCCGGGTCAGGTGCTCGGCGAAGCGGGGCTTGAGGTGCTCGGGCGTGACCCCCCGGCCGCGCCACTGCTTCTCGTGGAGCCGCAGCAGGGTCCGTACGGCACCGGGCACCTCGTGCTCGGTGACCTCGCGCTCCTCGATGCCGGCCGCGTCGGTCTTGCGGAGCTTGGCCCGCACCCGCTGGGCCCCGGAGGCCGGCATCCGCTTGACCAGCTCGTCGAACGGCAGCGCGGGCAGTTCCATGCAGGTGGAGTCGGCGAGCCTGCTGCGCACGCCCGGCCACTGCTCGTAGACGGCCTCGGCGGCCGCGCCGGGCCGCACCTCGCGCAGGTCGACGACGGCGCCGCGGGCGGCCCGGTGCAGCCCGTGGGCCAGCGCGGGCACGACCTGGCCGGCGTACGCGTCGGCCACGAGTACGTCGGAGTGGTCGGTGATGCCCCCGCCGAGCGGCACCAGCAGCGGCAGCGGCCGGTGGACGAGCATCAGCGGGGCGGCGCCGAGCAGTTCCCCGTCGCGCCGCACGAGCACGATCCGCAGCCGCCCGTCCCGGCCGTACGACAGCCACCAGGAGTGCAGCCAGGCGTGGCTCTGGAAGGGCGTGGCGGTACGACAGGAGCGGAACAGCCGGTTCCAGGGCTCGGCCAGTGCGGCGAACTGCCGGGGGTCACGGCACAGCGTCACCGACAGGGCCCCGGTGGAGCCCTGCGTCATCGCACGGACTCCTTCTCCTTGGATTCCGCGTGCTCGCCCTGGGCCGGCAGCGTGGGCGTGGCGGTGAACTCCTCGACGACGGTCTCCTCCTCCTGCCGCGACGGCTGCTCCTGCCGCGGCAGCTGCTGCTGCTCACGCCGGCCGCGGCCGGGCCGGGCCAGCATCCACAGGCCGCCGAGCAGCCCGCCGGCGCACAGCCCGACGGCTCCGGAGACGGGGGCCGACGGCGAGACCGGATCGGCCGGGGCCACGGCCTGGCTGAACAGCAGCAGCTGCACGCCGGTGTTCTTGGCGGCCTGATTGCTGCTCAGCGACAGGGCGTCGGCGACCGCGTTGGCGATGTCGGCCGCCTCGGCGGCGCTCCGGGAGGTGCCGGTGACGGCGATCATCGGGGAGTCGGGGGAGGTCTCGGCGCGGACCTGGGTCCGCAGCCGGCGGGCGTTCAGCCCGGCGCGGGGCTGGGCGTACGCGAGGGTGGAGCTGCTGGTGGCGATGCGGCCGTACGCCTGGGCGAAGCCCAGCGCGGTGGCCGGCTCGGTGGTGTCGTCCGGGACGGCGACGACATAGCTGGTGGCGGCGTACTCGGGCGCCTTGAGGACACCGTACGCGCCGCCCGCGGCCAGCCCCAGCACGGCGCAGACGGGCAACGGCCACCAGGCGGGCGGCGGCAGCAGCCGTACCCGGCGGCGGCGGTGGTCGGACTTCTTCTGCTCGGCGCTGTCGGCCATGTGCGTGCTCACTTCCTGGGTGAAAAGGTGTTCCTCCCGGGCCCGTTCGGGACCCGGGACATGCGGTTCAGTCCCGGTCGCCGCGAGCCGGCCGCGGCTCGCGCGCGGAACCCGGCGCGCCGGCGGTCGCGGCCGTCCGGCCGACGAACGCGACGGCCGCCGGAGCCAGGGCGGTGGCCCCAGCCGAGGCCGGGGCGGCAGACGGGGCCGGGGCGGCAGACGCGCCCGGGGCCGGAGCCGTGGCCTGGGCGGACGCCGCAGCCGGAGCCACCGGGGCCGAGGCGGAGGTCGCGGCGAAGGCGGTGGCCGGGGCCGCGGCGGAAGCCGAGGGGGCGGCCGGGACCGTGGCGGTGGCCGAGGG
>NZ_JACBGN010000407.1 GCF_013401435.1 Streptomyces sp. BR123 | reverse complement strand
GGAGAGCACGTGGCCCTCGGTGATCAGGTCGCCGAGGAGCACGGTGACCACGCTCACCGGCAGGCCGAGGTACGCGGACACCTCGGCCACCGAGAGCGGCGACTGGCACAGCCTCATGATCGCCGTGTGCTCGGGCTGCATCCCGGGCCTGGGCCCCGACTTGGCGATGATCAGCGTCACCAGGTCCAGCGGGGCGGGTGTGACCGCCCCGCTGCGCCCGCCCGTGATCACGTACAGCCGCTCGGGAGTGCCGTCTTCCCAGTCCCGGCCCGGGTTGCTCACGCGGGCTGCCCGTCACGCCGCGGCGGGCTGCTGAGGTGCTCTCCGATCCGGGCGACGAGGTCGCGCATCCGCTGTCCCATCAGTCCGGCGTCGACGCCCTCGTTCGCCAGGACGGCGAGGTAGGCGCCGGCGCCGGCCGCCATGAGGTAGAAGAACCCGCCGTCCATCTCGATGACGACGAGCCGCATCCGGCCGCTGCTGTGCGGCAGTTCGGTGGCGACGGCGCCGGCAAGGCTCTGCAGTCCGGCACAGGCGGCGGCGAGCCGGTCGGCGGTGTCGGTCTCCGCGCCGTACTGGGCCATGCGCAGGCCGTCGGCGGACAGGACGATGACGTGCCGGGTCTGCGGAACGCTCTCGGCCAGGTCCTTGAGCATCCAGTCCATGTTGCTCTGCTGCTGACTCACGGCTGTTCCCCCTTGCTCGCCGGGTTCGGCGAGGCGTCTGTGTGCTGGCTTGCTGCGCCGCTGCGGCTCGCGACGGTCCTGCTGCTGGTTTCTCCGGTCAGGCCGCCCTGGAAGGCGGCCAGCCACATGCCGGGCTGTACTTCGGGCTCCGGCGCGGCCGCCGGTGCGGCCTCGGCTCGGGCCGCGGCGGCCGCCGCCGCGTCGATGACCGGGTCGGTGCCCGCGCCCGTACCGCTGCCGGGCAGGTCGGGCCCGGTCATACGGGTCCGGCGGCGGCGCTGCGGGAGGCCGGTGGAGGTCCGCTCGGTGACCACGGGCACGTCGTCGATCTCCAGCGGGTGCTGCGGTCCGGTGGCCGGCCGGGGACGTACGGCGGGTTCGGCGGGCGCGCCCGCCATGGCCGGAGCGCCGGCCGGGCCGGACCCCTGCGGCAGGGCCGCCCGGGGACCGGAGGAGGTGCCGATGCCGTGCGCGACGCCGGTCGCGGACGCGGCCGTGGTGATCAGCGCCTGCGGGATCACGAGGACGGCGCGGACGCCGCCGTACGCCGACGAGCGCAGGGAGACCTGGAAGTCGTAGGCCTGCGACAGCCGGCCGACGACCGCGAGGCCGAGGCGGGGCGTCTCGCCGAGGTCGGTGAGGTCGATGCCCTGCTGTGCCTGGCGGAGCATGCGCTCGGCCCGCCTGCGGGCCTCCTCGCTCATGCTCACGCCGCCGTCCTCGATCTCGACGGCGATGCCCGAGTTCACGTCCACCGCGGTCAGGTGGACCTTGGTCTGCGGCGGCGAGTAGCGGGTGGCGTTGTCGAGGAGCTCGGCCAGTGCGTGGATGAGCGGTTCGACGGCCGGGCCGATGACGGCGACCTGCGAGACCGAGTGGAGCTCGACGCGCTGGTAGTCGATGATCCGCGACA
This sequence comes from Streptomyces sp. BR123, assembly GCF_013401435.1. Lineage (GTDB taxonomy): Bacteria > Actinomycetota > Actinomycetes > Streptomycetales > Streptomycetaceae > Streptomyces. The sequence continues at coordinate 3,640 of NZ_JACBGN010000407.1, read as the reverse complement.
TGGCGCCGCGGAGCACGCTGTACAGGGGGACGGCCTTGGACCACTGCCTGCCGGGGCGGGCGCCGCCGAGGACGGCGATGGAGTCGGCGAGGCGGCCGATGAGGGCGGTGCCGTGGTCCAGGCGCAGCAGGTCGCCGAAAACGTCGGGGCTGCGGCCGTGCCGGTCCTCCATCTCGCGGAGCTCCTGGGCCTGCTGGTGCACAATGGCCTGAACTCGACGGGCGATGTTGACGAAGGCGCGCTGCGCGGAGTCACGCAGGTCCTCCTCGGCGACGACGGCATCGAGGACGGAGCGGAGCACGGCCCGGTGGGCGGCCCGGAATTCGGGAGTCAGGCCGGGCCCGTGGGTGCCGGGTTCCTCCAGGGAGGTGAGCACCTCCTCGGGGAACTCGCCCTTGCGCAGCCGCTCGACGACATCGGGCAGCAGCTCCTGGGCCAGTCGTACGGTCTCGGCCTGCTGCCGGGCGAGCGCCGCCTCCTGGGCGGCCGCCACGGCCCGCAGGGCAGCCATGGCCTTGCCCCGGCGGGCGGCCTCGCCGCAGGCCAGGGCGACCGCGGCGCATGCGACGGCACCGACCCAGGCCACGGGCGTGCGGGCCGGTGCGGACACCAGCACCAGGGACACGACCGCGGCTGCGGCGGTCGCCAGGACAGGAAGCGCCCATACGGCGGGTGAGGTGGGCCCTGGACTTCCGGGCGACGATCCCACGCGAACCATCAGAACCCTCAAACGATCGAAAGCGAATGATCATATGACAACGGCCCGGAATCTTAGCGGCTTTGAACGCCGCTCCTGACAGCAGGTCACGTTCCGGACACGGCACGCATGTTGGGGGCTCCAGTTCCGGCCGAATCCCGTTTGCGAGCCGGTCTAAAGGGCCCCGCGCGCCCGTCCGGTTCACAGGCCCGCCCAGTGCGGAACAAACCCTTCCCGCCGTGGACAATGACCCTCGACCGGGCAAGATCATCCCCAGTCCGGCATCCCATTCAGGACCGAAGCACGGAAATGGAACAGGAGCGCACGCGTTGAACCGTCAGGCGCGCGAACACGCCCAGAACTTCTTGCACCAGGGCGAGCGGCTGATCGCCGCATGCGGCTACGAACTCGGCCCCGGCGTGCCCACCCCGCCGGAGGAGCTGATCCCCCCGGCGGAGCCCGCGGCACTCAACCGGCGCATCGAGGAGCGGATACCGGGCCCTCTGCGCCGGCTGATCGCCTCTCAGCTCGACCCCCGGCACTCCCGGCCGGCCGCCGCCGCGAACAGCATCGACCGGATGCCGGACGCCGTGGACCACCTCGGCTCGCGTATGATGCACGGCAAAAGCATGGAGGGCGGCTGGCGGAGCACCGCCGGGGAGTTCCTCATCAGCCGGGCCGGCGCCCGCGGTTCGGTCGAAGGCGTCCTCGCCGTGACCGACCGCCGCTGGATCGCCCTGACCGACGTCTCGCCGCTGTGGCGGTCGACGCCCGCCATGAAGCAGTACTGGGAGGCCCCGCGGGCGGCGGTGTCCGCGCTGCGCGCCAACCCGAAGGGCATGCTGCAGAAGGGCCGGGTGGACATCGAGTTCACCGACGGCTCGTGGGTCGCGGTCCTGGCCTCGCCCGCCGCCAACGCGGCGCCCTTCGCGGCGGCCGCCGCGTACCATCGCTGACCACCGCCGATCGCCGCTGATCACCGCCGATCGCCGCGGCCGGGCGTCAGCGCTCGGCCCGGTCCAGCTGCTCGTCGAGGGCCATGGCCGCGGTGATGAGTGCCAGGTGGGTGAACGCCTGCGGGAAGTTGCCCAGTTGCTCGCCGGTCGGGCCGATCTCCTCGGCGAACAGCCCGACATGGTTGGCGTACGTCAGCATCTTGTCGAAGGCGTAGCGGGCCATGTCGAGCCGCCCGGCCCGGGCGAGGGCGCTGACGTACAGGAAGGTGCACAGGGAGAACGTGCCCTCGTCGCCGACAAGCCCGTCCGCGGACAGCGCGGGGTCGTAGCGGTGCACCAGGCTGTCGGAGACCAGCTCCGACTCGATGGCGTCCAGGGTCGACAGCCACCGGCGGTCCTTCGGCGACAGGAAGCCGACGGTCGGCATCAGCAGCAGTGAGGCGTCCAGCACGTCGCCGTCGAGGTACTGGACGAACGCCTGCCGGGCGGTGCTGTACCCGCGGTCGATGATCTGCTGGAACACCGCGTCCCGCGCCGCGGTCCAGGTGGCCACGTCGGCCGGCCGGGCCAGCTCGCCGGCCAGCCGGATACCCCGGTCGAAGGCCGTCCAGCACATCAGCCGGCTGTAGGTGAAGTGGCGCCGGCCGCCGCGGGTCTCCCAGATGCCCTCGTCGGGCCGGTCCCAGTGGCCGGCCAGCCAGTCGAGGAGCCTGCTGAAGTTCAGCCAGCCGTCGTACCCGGCCAGCTGGGCCGGGTCGGTGGCGTGGCTCAGGGCATAGACGGCCTCGCCGTAGATGTCGAGCTGGAGTTGGCCGGCGGCGCCGTTGCCGACCCGCACCGGGAACGATCCCCTGTACCCCTCGAAGTGGTCGAGGATCTCCTCCTCGAGGTGCGGGTCGCCGTCCACCCGGTACATGATCTGCAGCGGCTCGCCGGTCACCGTCCGGCCGTGCTGCACCCGCGCGCCGAGCCAGCGCCGGAACGCCGCCGCCTCCTCCTCCAGCCCCAGGTCGACCAGCGCCTTCACCGACAGCGACGCGTCCCGCACCCAGGTGTAGCGGTAGTCCCAGTTCCGCTCCCCGCCGACCCGCTCCGGCAGGCCCGCGGTGACCGCGGCCACGGGCGCACCCGTCGGCGCGTACGTCATGAGCTTCAGGGTGATCGCGGACCGGTTGACCATCTGCTGCCACCGGCCCCGGTACCGGCTGCGCCGCACCCAGCGGTGCCAGTACCCGTACGTGCCGCGGAACGCCCGGCGCACCCCCGCCTCCGTCGGCCGGTCCGGCACTGCGGCCCCCGGGCCGTTGCACACCGTCAGGACGGCCGCCGCGGTGTCGCCCGCCCGGAGGACCGCCTCCCCGCGTACGCCCGCCCCGTCGGCGGCGAGCCGTACAGGGCCCACGGTCTGGAGGAAGGCGATGAGGTCCGGGGTGGTGAAGCGGGCGGTGTCCTCGGCGAGGGCCAGGCCGTGCTCCTCGCGCCCGTAGTCGAAGGCGGGCCGGCAGTCGAGCAGGAAGCGGACGGTGCCGCGGGTGACCCGGATGATCCGGATGATCAGGTGCCGGTCGCCGGGGGCCTCTGCCTCGCCCAGCGGCATGAAGTCGATGACCTCGCCGACCCCCTCCTCGGTCATGAACCGGGTGACGAGGATGGCCGTGTCGGCCAGGTAGAGCTGGCGGGTGACGGCCTCGGGGTCGTCTGCGCCGAGGGCGAAGCACCCGCCGCGGTCGTGGTCCAGGAGGGACGCGAACAGGCTGGGCGATTCGAAGCGCGGGGCGCAGAACCAGTCGAGGACCCCGTCGGAGGAGACCAGGGCGGCCGTCCGCAGGTCCCCTATCAGCCCGTGGTCCCCGATCGGCGGATACCGGCGCATACGAGTCCCTTCGCCGTCGCGGCCCGTCCTCCCCTCCCGGCCTCAACGCTAAGCCCGCGGGCGGCGCCGGGCACGCGGGCCGGGCCCCGGCCCGCGTGCCGTGCGGGGCGGGGC
>NZ_JACBGN010000406.1 GCF_013401435.1 Streptomyces sp. BR123 | reverse complement strand
CCCGTCGTCCCGTCCCCGCCCCAGGTCGTCCCCTCCGTGGGCCCGGCGGTCCCCTCGCCGGCCGCGCCGCCTCCCTGAGCGCCGGTCGGCGGGCGCGCCGCGCTACCGCGTCCCACGCCGGGTGCGCGGCCGTCGGGGAGGCCCGTCGGGCATCGACTGCAGATCCGTCAGCGCCTGCCGCACCCGTTCGACGCGGGCCGCCATCTCGCGCTCCACCACAACCCGGGGCCGCCCGTATCCGGATTGTCCAGCCCGTGCCGCACCCGCGCCCGGCACCGTTTGGTGAGACCCTGGCTGCATGGCCGAAAGGGGAACGAGCCCCGAGGTCGACTGGCCCGCGCAACCGGACATGAGTCTCGCGCTCAACCACATGGGCACCTTCGACTGGGACCTCGACAGCGGACGGATGTACCTGGACTCCACCGCCCTCGGAGTGCTCGACCTGCGCCCGGACGAGTTCAGCGGCACCCCCGCCGGGCTGCGAAGACGCATGGCCCCGCCCGAGGAGGCACGGCTCGACGCCCGCGTCGCCCAGGCCCTCAAGGACGGACGCAGCCACTACGGGGCGTACGTGCGCATCCGCCGCCGGGACGGATCCCGCGCGTGGGCCCACATCCAGGGCCACATCCTGCGGAACCAGGCCGGCCGCCCGTACCGGATCATCGGGATCCTCCGCGACGCCGCCCACGACCCCGGCGACCCCGGCGCCGGCGGGGAGCGGGCCGAGGGCCGGCGCCGGATGACCGGCGTCGTCGAGCGCACCACCGCCATCCTGGCCCACGCCCGCACCGTCAACGACGTGACGGACGTCCTGAAGGACCCCGAGGCCCTCAGCCACCTCGGGGCCGTCAGCGTGATGCTCGGCATCGTCGACGGCGGCCGCATCCACCTGGTCGCCGAGGGGCGGCTGGGCACGTACGTACCGCAGATCGAGTACACCCGCATCGAGGCGCAGTTCCCGATGAGCGAGGCCGTACGGAACCTCCAGCCGGTGTTCATCGGCTCGCGCGACGATTTCCGCGTCCGCTACCCCGACCTGTGGCAGTACATCGAGCCGCTGACCGTGCACAGCGGGGTCTACCTGCCGCTGATCGCGCAGGGCCGGGCCATCGGGGCACTCGGCCTGCTGTACGAGCGCGACGGCGACTTCACCGACGAGGAGCGCAACGTGCTCGTCGCGCTGGGCAGCGGCATCGCCCAGAGCCTCCAGCGGGCCATCCTCTTCGAGCAGGAGCACGACCTGGCGGAGGGCCTCCAGCGGGCCATGCTGCCGCGGCGGATCCCCGACGTGCCCGGCACACGGATCGCCGTGCGCTACCGGGCCGCACGGGCCGGGCAGAAGATCGGCGGCGACTGGTACGACGTGGTCACCCTCGGCGACAGCCGGGTCGGCCTCATGATCGGGGACGTCCAGGGGCACGACACGGACGCGGCCGTGATCATGGGCCAGCTGCGGATCGTCCTGCGGGCCTACGCCGCCGAGGGCCACACCCCCGGCACGGCCATGGCCCGCGCCTCCGCCTTCCTGCGCGACCTCGCCACCGACCGCCTCGCCGCCTGCACGTACGCCGAGATGGACCTCGGTACCGGCATGCTGCAACTCGTCCGTGCCGGCCACCACGACCCCGTCGTACGGCGCGGTGACGGCAGCTGCCATCCCGTCCCGATGGCCGGCGGAGCCCCGCTCGGACTCCCGCCGAACACCCTGCCGTCGGCCGGCACCGGCGGCACGGGCTACCCCGTCACCAGCCTCGAACTGCACCCCGGCGACACCCTCGTCCTGTGCACGGACGGGCTGCTGGAACAGCCCGGCACCAAGGACCGCGAGGAGGGCATGCGCGCCCTCATGGACGCGGTCTGCGCCGGGCCGGTCGACGTGGAGGAACTCGCCGACACCCTGTGCGACCTCGTCGGCGACCAGGGCGGCCGGGACGACATGGCCCTCCTCCTGCTCCGCCGCCGCGGCACCCCCACCCCCCGCGGCGGCGGCCCCCTGCGGCTGCGGCTCGCCCCCGGTGACCCCGAAGGACCGGCGACCGCCCGCCACCTGATCCGGGCGGCCGTGGCCGCCTGGGGGGCGAAGGAGCTGACGGACGAGATCGAGCTGGCGGCGGACGAGCTCATGACCAACGCCCTCGTACACACCGACGGCGGCGGCCACGTCAGCCTCCGCATGACCGCGGAAGGACGGATCCGCGTCGAGGTGGAGGACTCCAGCAGCGCCCTGCCGCACCGGCGGGAAGCCGGGGACTGGGCGGTCTCGGGCCGCGGCCTGCTGCTGGTGGAACGCCTGGCCCGGGAGTGGGGCGTGGAGCCGCGGGGCGGCGGCAAATGCGTATGGTGTGAATTCACCGTCACGGAGCTCCCACCGGCTCCGTGACCGCTGCCGTCATGGCGGCCGGGGCGGCGCCGGGCGGCGCGACGGGGACTGCTGGTCTCCCCGGGCGGGGCCCGGAGTACGGGCCCGGCCCTCGCGGCTCGCCGTCCGCGGTCGCGGTGCCCGCCGCGGCGGGCAACCGCGGCCTCGTCGGGGCGTCGTCGGGGCGGTCACCCCCGCCGCGGGTGACCGGCTCTCGACCGGCTTCCGGTCCGGAGAAAAGGGGATGAACCCGCAGCGTGTCGCCACGTAGCGTTGCGCCTCATGGAACCACTGACCGAGAAGCAGATCCGCTCGTCCTTCGTGAACTGCACCAAGGGCGAGGCGGCCCGGCTGAAGCTGCCGCCGGACTTCGACGCACTCCCCTGGGAGGACCTCGACTTCCTCGGCTGGATCGACCCGGGCGCCCCGCTCCGCGCCCACCTCGTACGCCCCACGGCCGACGGGTCCGCCATCGGCATCAGCCTCCGCGTCCCGGGCACGAACCGCACCAGCGCCCTGAAGTCGAGCGTCTGCCAGATATGCCTGACCGGGCACGCCGCCTCCGGCGTCTCCCTGCTCGTCGCCCCGCTCGCCGGACCGCGCGGCCGGGAGGGCAACAGCGTCGGCTTCTACGTCTGCGCGGACCTCGCCTGCTCCCTCTACATGCGGGGCAAGCGCCAACCGAAGCTGCGGGGCGGGCGGCACGAGGAGACGCTCGACCTGGCGGAGCGGGTCGAGCGGGCCATGGACAACCTCGACGCCCTGACCGCGAAGGTCACCGGCTGACGGGCACGGCCCTCACAGCCGGACGAGCGTCACCTCGGTGGCCTTCACGCTCGTCCACACCGGCGAGCCGTCCGCCAGGCCCAGTTCGGCGGCCGCCTCGGGGGTGATCTCCGCGACCAGGTCCGGCACCGCGGCGGAGTCCACCAGCAGGCGCAGCCGGCTGCCGACCGAGGTGATCTCCCGTACGGTGCCCGGCCACACGTTGCGGGGGCTGCCGCCCGGCCGGTCGCGGTGCACGGACACCGCCTCGGGGCCGATGATCGCGAGGGCTTCGGTGCCCTCCGGCAGCGTCTCGGCCACCACCAGTCGGCCTCCGCCCGGCAGGACGAGCCCCTCGCCGGACGCGGTGCCCGGCCAGGCGTTGCGGCCCAGCATCCTGGCCACCCACGGGGACCGGGGATGGCGGGTCACCTCGGCGGGCGGAGCGTCCTGCAGGGCCCGGCCGTCGGCGAGCACGAGCACCCGGTCGGCCAGGGACACCGCCTCGACCGGATCATGAGTGACGATCAGGCAGACCCCGCCGAAGTCGGCCAGGTGCGTGCGCAGCATGTGCCGGACGTGGGCCCGGCTGGCCTGGTCCAGGGAGGCCAGCGGTTCGTCGAGCAGCAGCAGGCGCGGCCGGGCGGCGAGCGCCCGGGCCAGCGCGACCCGCTGGGCCTGCCCGCCGGAGAGCTGGCCCGGCTTGCGGTGGGCGAGGTGGCCGACGCCGAGCCGGTCCAGCCACAGCCGGGCCTCGCGGCGGGCCCCGGCCCGCGGCACCCGGCGCGCCCGCAGCCCGTACGCCGTGTTGGCCAGCGCGCTGAGGTGCGGGAAGAGGGCGCCGTCCTGCGGGACCCAGGCCACCTGCCGCCGGTGCGGGGGCAGCGCGGTGGCGTCGGCGTTGCCGAGCCGGAGCTCGGCGTGGGCGCGCGGGGTGAGGCCCAGCAGGGCGCGGAGCAGGGTGGTCTTGCCGGAGCCGTTCTCGCCGACGACGGCGATGGTGGTGCCGGGCGGGGCGTCGAGGGTGAGCTCGGTGAAGCCGGTGACCGTGGCGTGCAGGGGCCAGCGGCCCCCGCCGGGCGGGCCGCTCCCGGCGTCCTCCGCCGCGGCCCCGTCCCGGGCCGGGGCCGGGGCGAGCGGGCCTCCGCCGGGCCGGGTCGGCGAGGGCGGTGCCGCAGGGGGCTCCTCGGCCTCCTCGGCCTCCGCCGGCCGGGCCGCGGCGGCCTCGCGGGCGGCGGGGGCTCCGGCCCAGCGGCCGCGCAGGGCGATCAGTACGGCCATGGCGATCGCCAGGAGCAGCAGGGACACGGAGGTGGCGGCTTCCGGGCTGTCCTGGAGCAGCAGGTAGACCTGCAGGGGCAGGGTCTGCGTGGTCCCGGGCAGGTTCCCCGCGAAGGTGATGGTCGCGCCGAACTCGCCCAGCGCCCGCGCCCAGGTGAGCGCGGCGCCGGCCACCAGGCCGGGACCCACCATCGGCATCGTCACGGTGAAGAACACCCGCACCGGTGAGGCGCCGAGCGAGGCGGCGGTGTCCTCGTAGCTCCGCTTCAGGCCGCCGAGGGCGCCCTCCAGGCTGATGACGAGGAACGGCATCGACACGAAGGTCGCCGCGAGGACGGCACCGGAGGTGTGGAACGGCAGGGTGATCCCGAAGCTGCCCTCCAGCCACGGTCCGAGCAGCCCGCGCCGCCCGAAGCCCAGCAGCAGCGCCACACCGCCCACCGTCGGCGGGAGCACCATGGGCAGCAGCACCAGGGAGCGGACGAACGCCTTGCCCTTGAACTCGACGCGGGCCAGGAGCCAGGCGAGGGGCACCCCGAGGAGCAGGGAGAGGCCGAGGGCCCAGAACGACACGACGAGCGAGAGCCGCAGCGCCTCGACCACGCCGGGGCTGGTGAGGTGCGTGCCGAGGTTGCTCCATTCGGTGTGGACGAGGATCCCGACGAGCGGGAGCAGCAGGAAGGCGACGGCGATGAGTGCGGGCAGGGCCAGGGCGACGGGGGGCCGGGTGCGGGTGCCGGCGCCGGTGCGGTGTCTGCTCATGCGGGTTCCTGGGTGAAGCGTACGGGGACGGGGGCGCGAGGCGCCCGTGACGGGAGAGCCGGACGGGGGAGCC
>NZ_JACBGN010000405.1 GCF_013401435.1 Streptomyces sp. BR123 | reverse complement strand
GAGCGGGAGGGGCGGCGCGCTGCGCCGACCCAGGGACAACGGGCCGCGCTGCGGCCCGCGCGGGCTGGATTAGGTTGCAAACTAGAAAGCCGCTGGTCAGCTTAGGTTCAAGCCGACGCAGCGACGCGGGGAGGGGGTGGCGAGCCAGACGGGAATTCCGTCTCTCTGAATTTTCTCCAATCCCGCTTCACGGAATTGAATTCCACTGGCCACAATTTATTGCCGACCCTAATTAGATATCCGATCGCTTCGCGATTCGGGGCCAGCGGGTCGATTGTTGCAGTGACTTGATTCTGTGTCAATCCGGCGAATCCTGCTATTCGCTTTTCCGATTCATTTTCTCGCGCTTCTATATCGCGCCTCGGATCATAGGTGACCATTTCCTGAGTATCTATCACCATGCTTATACGCAGCAGGCGAGCTCTCTCGTCGCTGTCACCGCCCGTACGAACCGCACCAAGGGCGACAAGGACGTCTCGGAGTGGCTGCCGCTCCTCCTCAAACACTTCCCTGCCACTACGCGGCTGGCTGACGGCCACGAAGCTCCGGTGGCGCCTGTCCGTCGACGAGGCGGAGAAGGGCGCCCTCCTGCACATCGCGGCCGGCTGCGGCGGCAACACGGTGACGTACACGCTGGCGGACCGAGAGCAGGAAGCGATCCTGATACATCAGCAAAACCCTTTCTCTGAGGAAGAGTTGAGGTTCTAGATCTGGACCGGGGCTGGACGCACCCTGCACCATGAAGCATGAGCATCTTCAAGAGAAACTTGATGCACCGGAACTCAATTGCTTCCACGCACGAGCGATTCTTCAGGAAGCTGAGCAGGGATGTCCGCAAGGACAAGGCCGAGGTAGCCAAGCAGTACGCCAAGGCCCTGTACAAGAAAGGCGCCATCCCGGTAGCGAAACACCGCAAGGTCGGCACATATCACTTCGGTCTCAACGTGGCGCCAAGTCAGTTCTCATCAGTTACCAAAAGGGCTGTCCTCGTCGCCGACACGCTGATGCTCTCACAAGATCACACCGAGGCATACGTACCGCTCGATTCGTACGCAGACCACGACCCGGCGATCCTGGGGCCGGACGGCGAAGATCTGGGGTCCAACAACGGCTACTTCGCCATCGAGTATGGGATGAACTGCTCCGATCTAAGGGGGCTTGGAAGATGGATTCTCGATTCAGAGGATCTCATGCGGAAGGGGATTCTCTGGTATTTGCCTGCCTATCAGGAGGGCAGGCGTCACACCCTTTCTACAGATGGAAACGTCTGGGACAGTTTGACCCCGTCCCCGATCAGACCCATCGACTACCTTGTCAGCGACAAGCGGGCCCTTCTGAACGTGTCAGGAGCTCCACCAGAGAAGACTGAACTGATCCGCCCCGTCCTTACAGTCGACCTCCCATTCCTCGAAGCCGCCTCACTCAAGGACTTCAGCAAGATCACAGTCGACGAATTCGGCGCCTACGAAAACTTCAAAACCTTCCTCAGAGTGAAACTGACCGAAATGGACGATGCCGCAAACGCGGTGGAGTCAGAACGTGAACTTCGGAAGCTCGCTCGCGAGATCGAGCAAGGCATCCGGGAGGTGAGCGTTAACATGGACACGTCCAAGAGAACAAGGTGGGCGCACCTGGCCGGCGTAGGAATCCACGCCATCTCAGCAACGTTGTTTGCCGTGGCAGACCTGAAGACGCTGCAATACGTTTCCATGGGCGCCGCCATGAGTGGCACGACGCCGCTCGTCTCCAACTTCTTTAAATCCGTGGTCGACGACCGTCCACGCAAGCAACGGAACAGTCACTGGTACTACGTGTGGGCGCTGCACGAGCACACGGAGCGCTCGAAGTAGTCCTCGGAGCCGGGGAGTCCAGGTGAGCATCCCGGGCCGTGGCGCATCAGCTGCCGCTGCCCCCAGCGGCGTCCCGGACGACCGACGTCGTCCAGGGACAGGGCGGTGTCCGTGGGGCTTGCCCAGTGCTTCGAAGGCTTGCCCGAGGCCAACTTGCCGCCGTTGCCCTTCGGATCGCATGGCCTGCCCCCGTGACCACCCCCTTGACCAGAAGGTGGTCACGGGGGCGCGGCTATGTATTCAGAGGCTTGCCCAGTGGACTGGGGGCTTGCCCAGGCGTCCGGCGTCAGATGCTGGGAGGGTTGCATCGGGCGGGGGCTAGCCGGTTGTGCCCAGCGGGTGCTGCAGAGGGGAGGGTTGCACCGGCACCACTGCCGAGGGTGGAACCCCCTCCGATGCGCTGCGGCCGTTCCTGCTGATCAGGGCCTGTGAGCAAGCCTCTCGGCGGGACCGACACCTCTTCTGCGGTAGCCAGAAGAGGTCTTGGTTCGTGTGGTGGCCGGCGCCGGGCATGCGGGCTGAGCGTTCCTCCGGCCCTGGAGCAACATCGGAGTGCAACACGGGTGCAAGCGGGGCTGGAGAGCAGCTTTCCGGGTGTTTCCGCAGGTCAGGGGTTCACCGCAGTGCGGTGTTGCACCGGTGCGTTGCACGTGTGTTGCAGGGTGCGTTGCGGTGACGGGCCATGCCGTGGGCACTCATCTCCCCGCCGGTGTGCGGCCCGTGGAGGGCCGTTCCCGGGCGCCGGTGCCCGTTGGATGCGGGCAGCCTCCAGCGGCCCTGTAGAGGGGCCTGGAGGCCGTTGTGGTGTGGGTCCAGGGCTCTCTCGTAGGCGACGACGATGGCGTTGGGCCGTGACGTAATAGATGACGGTCACGTCTTCGAGCTCGTCGTCGTAGCGCCACAGTTCGGGGTCGGAGCCGGGATCTGCTCGCCCAGGGTGGCGTCGGGGCGCCGCTTCCGAGCCGACGCACGAAATGGGGCGGCGGCCTCCGGAACTCGTCCGGAGGCCGCCGCGCTGTGCCTTTTCAGGGGTTGATCTCGAATTCCATCAGGTCGATGTTGGTGAGCTGGATGTCGGTGTAGGCGTTTTCGCCGCCTGCTTCCCGGATGTACTCGTTCTGGATGTACTCGCGGATGATGCGGTGGGCTTCCTGCTCGTCGCCATCCTCGAGTGCTTGCCAAAGCGGGGTGGCGTAGTGGGGTGGGAGCGTCTTGGCGATGGAGCGCATCCGGCCGTCCGGGGTGCTCCTGCCGGATGAGGAGTTGGTGTATCCAATCTCGGCGCGGGTCCGGAGCTTCACGGGAGCGGTCTTGGCTTCCTTGATGACCTTCTTCTGCAGCCGGGGCTTCGCGGTCGCGCGGACCTCGTTCTCCAGCTTCTGCGCGATGTGCTTAGGCGGGTTCTTCCGCTTGCCGCTGAGGTAGCGGTACACGGAGTCCGGCGTGATGCCGAGGCGGGCGGCGACGCGCTTGACCGCGCCGGCCTCGCCGCGCTGCTTCTTCTCCTCGCGCAGCAGCGCGGCGGCCTGGCCCTTGGCTGTCTTGGGGATGGCGCGCTGCTCGGGTGTGAGCTTGTCCTGCACTGCCCGGCGGAGTCCGTCGAAGATTTTGCCCATGGTGCTCACTCCCCTTCGTCGATGCGCTCGCCGTCACGCGGCGCGATGTATCGGGCGGGGTTCACGCCGCCGGTGTGGATGTCGATGTACCAGTCCAGGGAGCGGGCGCCTTCCAGCTTCGCCCAGCCGGGGGCGACGCCGAGGCGGAACGCTCCGCGGATCTGCTGGCCGCTTTCGTCGCGCGGGATGGTCTCGAGCGGGGAGCGGGTGTTCGTTGGGTAGATGACGCAGTCGCTGTAGGTGGCGAGGGGGGCGCGGCCGGTCAGCTGGAACGTCTTGACGATCTTGCGGTGCTGGACGATGCGGGCGGTGGCGATGACGGAGGCGCGGATGTCGGGGCGCCACCAGGTCTGGTCCAGGTCGGGCCAGGGGTCGCCGTCCTTGTATCCGGGGTAGCGGCCCGGGGTGGTGCGCAACTTACCGATGCCGCTCTTGACCGACTGCTTGATGGCCTTGAGCACGGTGCGCTCGACGGGGTCACCTTCGCCTTCGTCGAGGCGGGCCATGGCGGCCAGGAACTCCTCCACGGGCATGTCTTCGGTGACGCCGAGGCGGGCCATGGTGGTCTTGTAGGCGACGGAGAGCCGTTCGTTCCACGGGTCGAGCCATCCAGCGGCCAGCGGCTCGCGCAGCCACGCCTCGATGGGTTCGACGGTGAGGCCGAGCTTGCGGGCGTAGTCACAGGTCTGGGTGGTGTACCAGCGGGGGCCGGCGGGCGGTTCGCCGTTCGGGGTGAACGGCGAGGGCAGGCGGGGGTCGAGCGGGTTGACCTGGCCGGGCTTGAGGTGGTGGGCGAGTTCGGCGTGGGCGTGGGAGAAGTCGACCTTCCAGGCGCCGGGGATCTTCGGGTCGAAGGCGGGGCGGACGTGGTGGACGGGGTCGCTGTCGCCGACCAGGAGCCGGGAGGAGCCGGACAGGAAGGACGTGTTGGTGTCGATGCCGACGCAGTTGGCGAAGGCGCGCTCGTCGTCGGTGACGTCGCGGTGCCAGTTCCACGCCTCCTCGCGCATCACCTCTTCCTCCGGGCGGTTGGTGCCGAAGTGCTTGTGGACCTCCGGGTGTTCGTCGGGGGCCTCGCACGGGGCGGGCTTGCGCGGCTTGGTCAGCGATCCTTCGAGCGGGCCGGGCTTGAACGCCTCGGTGACTTCGCCGGTGGCCTCGTCGAGGATCTCCACCCGGACCGGCCGGGTGGGCGGGCGCAGCTGGAGCATCAGCTCGATGCCGGAGGATGCCATCGTGCCGCGCGGGGAGATGACGCGCTGGGCGTAGGTGCCCAGGGTGCGGGCGATCTGGGTCGGGGGGGTGTTGTCGTCCATGTACCAGCCGGAGATGGCTCCCAGGGCGCCCCAGGGGATGACGCCGAGCTGGACGCACCTGCGGACGCCGTTCTCGACGGGCTTGTAGATGCGGGCCCAGGGCCCGAAGCCCCTCTTCGTGAGGGACCAGCCCGCCTTGGTCAGCTCCTTGATGACCTTGTGGTTGTCCGGCAGGCGCAGGGTGCTGCGGTCTTCCAGCTCCGGGGGCAGGCCGTACTTCTTGGTGGCGGCGGGGGTGAGCACCAACAGCGGGTCGCCGTCGGTGCCCCACTTGTGCAGGCGGCGCTGTCCGAGGCCGGCTTCGAGGGCCCAGGGGATGAGGGTCTTGAGGCTGCGGGCCGGGACGTCGAGGGTGCGGCCGTCGACGAGGTGGGCGAGGACCTGGCCGTCGCCGGTGACGTCGATGACGGCCAGCGGCCCGTTCGGGTACGCGGCGTCCGTCTGCGGGGCGGGGGCCTGGGCGCGGCGGCGCGGTGCGGTGGGTCCGTCTGCGGTGACGGGACGCGGGGAGGGGGTG
>NZ_JACBGN010000404.1 GCF_013401435.1 Streptomyces sp. BR123 | reverse complement strand
GGGCTGGTGGGGGTGGCCGGACTGAGTCGTGTGGCCGGGCTGCACGGTGTCGGCAGACGAATTCAATGTCGCACCTCTCGTCAGCAGATCGCGCGGGCCGCTCACCGGCACCGCGGCCGATTCCAAGATCACGATCGCGCAAATCAGCATGCTGGCACAGGCCCCAGGGGGCTGCAAGGACGATCGTCGTGATCCGGCCGTTGAGGGTCGTGCGGTGCGGGCGGCTCCGGCGCCACCGCACCCCGAGCCGCCCCGTACGCCTACCTCGGCACTGCCACCGCCGCTCTCCTCACCTGGACCCGATCACGATGCGGCAGGCAAGAGCGTGGCGATCCCGGCCAGCAGGCGGGCCGCCGGTGCCGGGTCGACCAGCCACTTCAGGTGGCTGCCGGGGAGCGTACGGACGTCGTACGGGTTCTCGGGCGTCAGCGCGTCGCCCTCGCGGATCATCCGGTCCTGCATGGCGAGCGGCACGCTGGTGTCCTCGGCCAGCCGCACGTACGTCCTGGGGATCCTCCCCCAGCTGTCGGGCTGCGCCCGGTCATCGGGTGTGCCGGCGTCGAGGTTCTCGTCGGGCTGGAAGGTGTTGAGGAAGACCATGAACTCCTCGTCCGTCCCGTCGGCGAGGAAAGCCGCCTTGAAGGCCGCGAGGACGCCCGGGTCGGCGGTGCGGAAGTTGGAGCGCAGCAGCCCGAGCTCGGCAGGGTTCGCGACCATCGCCGACGCCAGCGCTGTGACGTCGACCGCGGCCATCTCGGGCTCGGCGTAGTAGGCGCTGACGTCGAGGTCGACGGGGCACCAGGCGGAGACGTAGACGATGCGGTCGATCAGGTCGGGCCGCCGGTTGGCTGCGACGGTGGCCGTGATGCCGCCGCGGCTGTGCGAGACGAGGATGACGGGCCCGTTCCGCTTGGCCCGCTCCAGTATCCCGATGAGGTGCGCGGCGTTGTCGGCGAGCGTGACGCCCTTGATGGCGCCGGGCGTGGTGGCGAGCCCTGCAAGGTCCTGCGGCGCCTGGTAGGCCCGCGGGTACGTCGCGGCGAACCCGTGGCCCGGAAGGTCGACGGCGACCGAGCGGTGTCCGAGGAGGCCCAGTTCGGCCTGGAGCGGTGCGAAGGAGAAGGAGTTCGCGAAGGCTCCGTGAACCAGTACGAACGTCGGTTGCATCTGTCTACACTCACTTTCTGGTCCTCTGCGGCGCGCAGCGTCCAGCCGCAGAGGCGTCTTCGTACACGGCAGGCGTCGGCGGTCGAGTGCGGAGCCAGGAGGGCTGCGTGCGAACGGCCGCCCCCTGTCCGGGGGTTCACCCTACTCGGCGAAAGATCATCCGCATGACCGGGACGATCCCTTCCCCCTGATCACCGCCGCTCCGCGGTGCCGGAGGTTCACGGCCGAAGCCTTGGCCAGTGCCGCGGGGTTCAAGAAGCGCAGCGGACCGATCAGGCGGGATGCGAACAGGTGCATGCGGCGCGCCGGCGAGTCGTCGCGCGCCGCCGCCGAGAACATCAGCCGCTCCATGGGACGGAACGGGCGGGCCTTCCTCCGAGCGCAACCGGGCCGCGGTCCGCCACCGGTGGTGAGCGGCATGAATCGCCGCGCCGCTACCCCCCAGAACTGGTGGGTGCCGTGCACTCGGTGGAGCCCTCTACCTTTTCGGCATCGGTCCCGGACATGTACTCGTTCTCGTGAGAGGCAGGAACCCATGGCACCCGTCACCGGTCTGACCCGACGACTCGTCGGAGCATCCGTGTCAGCACTCCTGGCCGCCACCGCCCTGGTCGGGGGCGCAGTGGTCACGGCGGCCCCGGCCCAGGCCGCGAGCCGGCATTGCGACGACTATCTCAGGAGCCTGGGATACTTCACGCCCTTCCAGGGTCTCTACTGCATGAGGGGAGAATCCCAGGTCGGTGACGCATGGCAGGAGTGCAGGAACGGGCTGATCAAATGGGGCATCCAGCCGGCCCATGCCGACCGGGCGTGCGGACTCGCCCGCTGGGGGTTCTGACCACCCCCTGGCCGCCCCGGTCATTGCGGGCGAACAGGGACCCGGCGTGGTCGGAGGTCAGGAGGAGGTCGTGAGGACGACGAGTTGCAGGGTGGCCCGCGTCATCGCGACGTACCGGTCGACGGCTCCTTCGATCCCGCCGCCGAAGCCCGCCGGGTCGATGAGGACGACCAGGTCGAACTCGAGCCCCTTCGACAGCTCGGGGGGCAGCGACCGGACGCGGTCCGTGGCGGGGAACGTCGGATCGCCGATGACGCACGCGGTCCCCTCGGCGTGCTCGGCGAGCCACGCGTCGAGGATGGCGTCGAGGTCCGATACGCGCCCGTGGACGACGGGGACGCCGCCGCTGCGGATGGAGGTCGGCACGTTCGCGTCGGGGAGGGCGGCCCGGATGACCGGCTCCGCCTCCGCCATGATCTCCTGCGGCGTACGGTAGTTGACCGTCAGGGGCGCCAGGCCGATCCGGTCGAACCCGACCCGCTGCAGCCGTTCCGGCCACGACTCCGTGAACCCGTTCCGGGCCTGGGCGCGGTCACCGACGATGGTGAAGCTCCGGGAAGGGCAGCGCTGGAGCAGCATCTGCCACTCGGCGTCGGTCAGTTCCTGCGCCTCGTCGACGACGATGTGCGCGAACGGGCCGGCGAGCAGGTCGGGGTCGGTGGGGGGCAGCTCGGCCTCGTCGACCAGGCTGACCTGCGCGTCCTGGCCGCGCAGCATCGTCACCAGGCCTTCGCCCTCGTCGCCGTCGGCGCCGGAGTCGGATGCGGCCGCGATCAGGTCGTCGACGACCTGGGCCATGCGTTCGCGCTGGGCGGCGAGGACGGCCTCGTTCCGTCGGCTGCGCCGGGCCGCCTCCGGGTCGCCGAGGCGCTGCCGTGCCGCGTCCAGGAGCGGCAGATCGGACAGCGTCCAGGCCTGGGGCTCGGCACGCTGCAGCTTCTTCACCTCGTCGGGGCCGAGCCAGGGAGCGCACATCCGCAGATAGGCGGGCACCGACCACAGATCGCCGACGAGGTCGGCGGCTTCGAGCAGCGGCCAGGCGCGGTGGAAGGCAGTGACCAGCTCCCTGTTCCGCGTCAGCGACCTGCGGAGCAGACCGGTCGGGACGCCGCCGCCGTCCGCGTACGCGACGCCCTCGTCTTCGTCTTCGTCTTCGTGCTTGTCGACGAGGAGGGTGACCAGCTCCTCCCAGACCTGGTCGCGCGCCTCGTTGTGCGGGGTGCCGGGTTCGGCCGCAGCGAACGCCGTGGCCCAGTCATCGGCGCTCAGCCAGATGTCGGACCAGGGGGTCGTGACCGTCATCCCTTCGGCGGGCGGCTCCTCGTAGAACCTGACTGCCTTCTCGATCGCCCTCACCAGGTCCGCCGACGACTTCAGGCGGGCCGTTTCCGGGTCGGCCTCGGGCCCGGCCGTGGCCCCCTCGGCGACGAGGTCCCGCAGGATGCAGGTCTGCACGCCGTCCTCGCCGAGGCCGGGCAGGACATCGGAGACGTACGCCAGGTAGGGCCGGTGCGGACCGACGAACAGCACACCGCCGCGCCGTTGACCGAGGCGGGGATCGGAGTGGAGGAGGTAGGCGGAGCGGTGCAGCGCGACGACGGTCTTGCCCGTCCCCGGGCCGCCGTCGACGACGAGGGCGCCGCGGGAGCCCGCGCGGATGATGGCGTCCTGGTCGGCCTGGATGGTGCCGAGCACGTCCCGCATCCGCGGGGACCTGTTGGTGCCCAGGCTGGCGATGAACGCGGACTGGTCGTCGAGCGCGGCGCGACCGGCGAACCCCTCCGCGGTGAACACCTCGTCCCAGTAGTCGCTGATTCGGCCGCGGGTCCAGCGGTACCTGCGGCGGCTCGCCAGCCCCATCGGGTTGGCGTGGGTGGCTCCGAAGAACGGCTCGGCCGCAGGGGAGCGCCAGTCGACGACCAGCCGGCGGCCCGTGCTGTCGGTGAGGCCGAGTCGTCCGACGTACACGGGCTCGGGGTCGTCCGCGCACACCATGTGCCCGAGGCACAGGTCCAGGCCGAAGCGGCGCAGGGTCCGCAGCCGGGCGGTCAGCCGGTGGACCTCCGCGTCGCGGTCCATCGCCTGCTGCCCCAGGCCGCCGGGTGCCCTGCGTACGGCGTCGAGTCGGTCGGAGACTTCGGCGATGGACTGCTCGAGGCACTCCGCGAGGGCGGCGAAGTGCTGCTCGTCCTCGGCGATCAGCGCCGGGTCGGCCTTGGCCGAGAGACGGCCGGGAAGGTCGAACACGCTCGTGGTCAGGGGGGTCATGTCACCGGCTCCGATCCGCGAGGGCTCCCGCGAGGGTCCGGCGCTGCGGACAACAGCGCACGCACTTCGCGGATCCCCCGTTTTCTGCAAGTTCTGGTTGAGACCAGCGATTTTGGAGTAGGGAGGGGGCCTTGCCGCAAGACCCCCTGTGCGCTATAAGTTGAGAGTGGCGAGAGGTGGGTACTCCCTCTTGCCTTTCATCGTCTTCGGCTGCCTCTGCGTCTTCGGCTGCGTCTGCGGCTGCCCGTTCGCCGCCACCTGCCTGCAGGAGGGGGCGACCACCACGCCGGCCGTACCGGCAGGAACCGGTGCAGGGCTGCCCGGGTCCACGACGGGCCGAGAACGACGAGGGCAAGGTCAGCACCTGCCCCGGCCCTCCGAAGGTGCCGGTCGCCGGACCGGCCACCAGAGGGGTGCGCTGTCCGCCGCGGTCTCCACTTCCCTGCTCGTCGGCACGCCGCTTCGCAAGGGTCGCCGGGAAGCCCGACCGGAACTGCGGTCCGGCTCCGTCGACACCGAGCGCCGCCGCAGCCGGAGGCGGCGGCACTAGGTTCGGCGCTTGCGGCAACACCAGCACGCGGTCCCCGCGAGGACGATCCCGCGCGGCCAGGTGCCGAGCGGGACGTCCCAGCGCACCGCGCCGTCGGCGCGCTCCAGGCAGACGAGCCGGGTGTGCCGCTCGTGCAGGACGACACAGTCCGGCCCCACGACGAAAGCGGAAGCGCCGCCCCGCTGGTGCAGTTCGCGCTCCCAGAGCACTGTGGCGATCATTGGGCCATCCCATCACAGGCGCGCCCGGCGGCGTCCGTCGTAGGGGGGCGCCACCAGCCGGGTGACACCCGCAACCCGCGCGGGCGTGTCAGCAGCCGCCCCCGACCGCCTGGACCAGGATGCACGGGTCGAACCCCTCACCCACCCGGCAGGAGTCCTCCGTGCTCGAACGCAAGCAGATCAAGGGCCGCCGCACCCAAGTCACCTTCGTCCTGCCCGAGGACACCCCTGCCGGGCCGGTCAGCGTCGTCGGCGACTTCAACCACTGGGACCCC
>NZ_JACBGN010000403.1 GCF_013401435.1 Streptomyces sp. BR123 | reverse complement strand
TCCCCGTACCGCCCCGCCCCCGGCCGCCGTCCGCCGCCGATCGGGTCCTGTCGTTGCGGGAGGTCCCGGCGGGGCGGCGGGCGTAGGGTGGGAAGCCCCGGCCCGCACGCGTGTCGGGTCCTTCGCGTTGCCCCCTCACCGGACGGAAAGCCTCCTTCATGAGCCTGCACGGACTGCTCGACGCCGTCACCCGGGACCCCGCCATCGCCGAGGCGGTCACCGCGGCCGGGGACGGCAACCGCATGCACGTGGACCTCGTCGGCCCGCCCGCCGCCCGGCCCTTCGCGATCGCCGCGCTGGCCGCCCGTACCGGCCGGACCGTGCTCGCGGTCACCGCCACCGGGCGGGAGGCCGAGGACCTGGCCGCCGCACTGAGGTCGTTCCTGCCGCCCGAGGAGGTGGCGGAGTACCCGTCCTGGGAGACCCTGCCCCACGAGCGGCTCTCGCCGCGCAGCGACACCGTGGGCCGACGCCTGGCCGTGCTGCGCCGACTGGTCCACCCGAGCAAGGACGACCCGGCGGCGGGACCCGTCTCCGTCGTGGTCGCGCCGATCCGCTCCGTGCTCCAGCCGCAGGTCAAGGGGCTCGCCGACCTGGTTCCCGTAAGCCTGCGGCAGGGGGAGAGCGTCGACCTCGGCGAGATCACCGAGGCGCTGGCCGCGGCCGCGTACGCCCGCGTAGAGCTGGTCGAGAAGCGCGGCGAGTTCGCCGTCCGCGGCGGCATCCTCGACGTGTTCCCGCCCACCGAGGAGCACCCGCTGCGCATCGAGTTCTGGGGCGACGAGGTCGAGGAGATCCGCTACTTCAAGGTCGCCGACCAGCGGTCCCTGGAGGTCGCCGAGCACGGCCTGTGGGCCCCGCCCTGCCGTGAGCTGCTGCTCACCGCGCAGGTGCGCGAGCGCGCCGCGAACCTGGCCGCGCACCACCCCGAGTTGGGCGAACTCCTGAACAAGATCGCCGAGGGGATCGCGGTGGAGGGCATGGAGTCCCTCGCCCCCGTCCTCGTCGACGACATGGAACTGCTCGTCGACGTCCTGCCGGCCGGGTCCATGGCCGTGGTGTGCGACCCCGAGCGGGTGCGCACCCGGGCCGCCGACCTGGTGGCCACCAGCCAGGAGTTCCTCATGGCGTCCTGGGCGGCGACCGCCGGCGGCGGCGAGGCCCCCATCGACGTCGGCGCGGCCTCCCTGCGGGGGATCGCCGACGTCCGGGACCGGGCCCGCGAGATCGGCATGATGTGGTGGTCGGTCTCCCCGTTCGCCGCCGCCGACGACGACGCGGCGGCGCACGCCGCCGACGCGCCGTTCGCCGCCGACACCCTGAAGCTGGGCATGCACGCCCCCGAGACCTACCGCGGGGACACCGCCCGGGCCCTCGCCGACACCAAGGCCTGGCTCGCCGACGGCTGGCGCACCGTCTACCTCACCGAGGGCCACGGCCCGGCCGCCCGCACCGTCGAGGTCCTCGGCGGGGAGGGCATCCCGGCCCGCCTGGAGGCCGGCCTCGCCACCCTGGAGCCGCACCTCGTCCACGTCGCCTGCGGCTCCCTGGCCACCGGCTTCGTCGACCCGGCGCTGCGCCTGGCCGTCCTCACCGAGACCGACCTGACCGGGCAGCGCACCGCCACCAAGGACCTGGGCCGGATGCCGACCCGGCGCCGCAAGTCGATCGACCCGCTCACCCTGGAGGCCGGCGACTACATCGTCCACGAGCAGCACGGCGTGGGCCGCTACCTGGAGATGGTGCAGCGCACGGTGCAGGGCGCCACCCGCGAGTACCTGTTGGTCGAGTACGCCCCCGCCAAGCGCGGCCAGCCCGGCGACCGCCTGTACATCCCCACCGACCAGCTGGAGCAGGTCACCAAGTACGTGGGCGGCGAGGCCCCGACCCTGCACCGGCTCGGCGGCGCGGACTGGACCAAGACCAAGGCGCGCGCCAAGAAGGCCGTCAAGGAGATCGCCGCCGACCTGATCAGGCTGTACAGCGCGCGGATGGCGGCCCCCGGCCACACCTTCGGCCCGGACACCCCGTGGCAGCGGGAGCTGGAGGACGCCTTCCCGTACGCGGAGACGCCCGACCAGCTGACGACGATCGCCGAGGTGAAGGAGGACATGGAGAAGTCCGTTCCCATGGACCGCCTGATCTGCGGCGACGTCGGCTACGGCAAGACCGAGATCGCCGTGCGGGCGGCGTTCAAGGCCGTCCAGGACGGCAAGCAGGTGGCCGTCCTCGTACCGACGACGCTGCTGGTGCAGCAGCACTACGGGACCTTCTCCGAGCGCTACAGCCAGTTCCCGGTCAACGTGAAGGCGCTGTCCCGGTTCCAGTCCGACACCGAGGCCAAGGCCACCCTGGAGGGCCTGAAGGACGGCGCGGTGGACGTCGTCATCGGCACGCACCGCCTGTTCTCGCAGGAGACGAAGTTCAAGGACCTGGGCCTGGTCATCGTCGACGAGGAGCAGCGCTTCGGCGTCGAGCACAAGGAGCAGCTGAAGAAGCTGCGGGCCAACGTGGACGTGCTGACGATGTCCGCGACGCCGATTCCGCGCACCCTGGAGATGGCGGTGACCGGCATCCGCGAGATGTCGACGATCACCACTCCGCCGGAGGAGCGGCACCCGGTGCTCACCTTCGTCGGCCCGTACGAGGAGAAGCAGATCGGTGCGGCGCTCCGGCGCGAGCTGCTGCGCGAGGGCCAGGTCTTCTACATCCACAACCGGGTCGAGTCGATCGACCGGGCCGCGGCCCGGCTGCGCGAGATCGTGCCCGAGGCGCGGATCGCGACCGCGCACGGCCAGATGTCCGAACAGGCCCTGGAGCAGGTCGTGGTGGACTTCTGGGAGAAGAAGTTCGACGTGCTCGTGTCGACGACGATCGTCGAGTCCGGCATCGACATCTCCAACGCCAACACCCTGATCGTCGAGCGCGGCGACACCTTCGGCCTCTCGCAGCTGCACCAGCTGCGCGGCCGTGTCGGCCGCGGCCGCGAGCGCGGGTACGCGTACTTCCTGTACCCGCCGGAGCGACCGCTGACCGAGACGGCGCACGAGCGGCTCGCGACGATCGCCCAGCACACCGAGATGGGCGCGGGCATGTACGTGGCGATGAAGGACCTGGAGATCCGCGGCGCCGGAAACCTGCTCGGCGGCGAGCAGTCCGGCCACATCGCGGGCGTCGGCTTCGACCTGTACGTGCGGATGGTCGGCGAGGCGGTGGCGGACTACCGGGCATCACTGGAGGCGGGCGCCGACGGGGCTCCGGAGGAGCCGCCGCTGGAGGTCAAGATCGAGCTGCCGGTCGACGCGCACGTCCCGCACGACTACGCGCCAGGCGAGCGGCTGCGCCTGCAGGCGTACCGGTCGATCGCGTCGGCCGACTCGGAGGAGGACATCAAGGCGGTCCGCGAGGAACTCACCGACCGCTACGGCAAGCTGCCGGAGCCGGTGGAGAACCTGCTGCTGGTCGCCGGCCTGCGGATGCTCGCCCGGGCCTGCGGGGTCGGGGACATCACCCTCCAGGGCAACAACATCCGCTTCTCGCCGGTGGAGCTGCGCGAGTCGCAGGAGCTCCGCCTGGGGCGCCTCTACCCGGGCACGGTCGTCAAGGCCGCCGCCTCCCAGGTGCTGGTCCCGCGGCCCAAGACCGCGCGGGTGGGCGGCAAGCCGCTCGTCGGCCGCGAGCTGCTGGCATGGACGGGCGAGTTCCTCACCACGATCCTCGGCTCGTGACGTCCCGCGGCGGCGGCCCCTGCCCGGGCCGCCGCCGTGCCGGGGCGGTGCGCTGTGCGGCGACCCTGCAACGGTTGCGGTCATCCCCTCACTGGCGGCCGGAAACGCTGTATACCCTCAGACCTGAACCACTCGACACGGTCCGTCAGGAGCAGCGATGCACGGCCCCGGCCTCCCGCCGCAGCAAGGCCCCCAGCCCAGTTCCGGGGGTGTGGTGGCACTGCGCGTGCTGTTCGCCCTGCTTCCCGTCCTGAGCTGCAATTTCCTCGGGTGGGCCTCGATGCTGCGGCTGGCGATCCTCACCCGCCGGACCACCGACTGGGTCCTGCTGGGCGCCAACTTCGCGCTGACCGTGGTCTGGGTGTTGGTCTTCGACGCCGACAAGACGCCCAACACCGACGGCTGGCAGAGCGACCTCGGCGCGTTCGGCCTCATCTTCACCAGTTTCGTCACCTGCATCTACTTCCTCGTGGCCGACATCCGCCACCACGAGCGCCTGGCCGCGGCCCGCACCGCCGCCTGGTACCCGGCGCAGCCCGCCCCGTACGTGTCGCCGCAGCAGACCCAGCCGTCGCAGCCCGGGTACGGCTACCCCCAGGCGCAGACCCAGCCGATGCAGCCCCGTCTCCAGGCCCAGCCGATGCCGCAGCCGCCCCAGGCGCAGCCGCAGGCGCCCGCTCCGGGCCCCGTGACGCCGCCGCGCATCGGCCAGGTGCGGGCCGAACTCGACGAGCTGAGCGAGCTGCTGCGCAAGCAGACCCCGCCGCCGACGCCGCCCCGCCCCGACGGTGAGGGCCCGGCCCGGTGACGGACGACAACCGGATCATCGGCGAGCGGTACCGGTTGGCCTCGCTGCTCGGCCAGGGCGGCATGGGCCAGGTGTGGACGGCGTACGACCAGCGCCTGGACCGCCGCGTCGCCGTCAAGCTGCTGCGCCCGGACAAGGTGGCCGGGCCCGGCTCGGTCGCCGACGAGCTGCGCCGCCGCTTCGTGCGCGAGTGCCGGGTCACCGCGCAGGTGGACCACCCGGGCCTGGTCACGGTGCACGACGCGGGCAGCGACGGCGACGAGCTGTTCCTCGTCATGGGGTACGTGGAGGGCGCCAACCTGGCCGACCACCTCGCCGCCCGCGACCCCTACCCGTGGCAGTGGGCCGTGTCCGTGGTCGCGCAGCTGTGCGGGGTGCTGTCCGCCGTGCACGCGGTGCCGATCGTGCACCGCGACCTCAAGCCGCGGAACGTCATGGTCCGCCCCGACGGCACCGTCCTGGTCCTCGACCTCGGTGTCGCCTCGGTGATGGACACCGACACCACCCGCCTCACCAGCACCGGCACCCCGATCGGCAGTCCGGCGTACATGGCGCCCGAGCAGGCGATGGGCGGCGCCGTGGGCCCGTACACCGACCTGTACGCCCTGGGCGTCCTGCTGTACGAACTCCTCAGCGGCAACGTCCCGTTCGCCGGGTCCACCGCGCTCGGCGTGCTGCACCGCCACCTGTACGAGCCGCCGGCCCCGGTGCGCCGCGTCCGCCCGGAGATCCCACACCAGCTGGAGGCGGTCCTGCTGCACCTGCTGGCCAAGGACCCGCAGGACCGGCCCGCATCCGCGCAGCAGGTGTACGAGGCCCTCGCGCCGCTGCTGCCCCAGCAGGGCACCCCGGCCGCGACCCTCGACCC
>NZ_JACBGN010000402.1 GCF_013401435.1 Streptomyces sp. BR123 | reverse complement strand
CCCCGCAGTCGCCCTACCCGGCAGATGCTCCGCCCCGCGTGGCGCAGCCGCCGCCCCGCCCGGAACCGCCACAATCGGAACGTACCTCCACCGATCCCGCCTCATCACCCGAATCGGGGGCCAGCCGATGCACGCAGCCGTGGTCCACGCCCTGGGTCAGCCGCCCCGGTACGAGTCCGTGCCCGAACCCGCCCCCGCGGCCGGCGAGGTCGTCGTCGAGATGCTGGCGGCCGCGCTCTACCCACTGGTGCGCTCGTTCGCGTCGGGCGGCCACTACACGGGCGGTGACGCACTCCCGCTGGTACCCGGGTTCGACGGGGTCGGCCGGACCACGGAGGGCGGCCTCGTCTACATCCCGGGGCTCGAACCGCCCCGCGGGACGATGGCCGAACGCGTCGCCGTCCCGGCTGCCTCGCTCATGCCCGTACCGGACGGCCTCGATCCGGCCGTGGTCGCCACCGCCATGAACCCCGCCTCGTCCGCCTGGATCGCCCTGCGCGAACGGGCCCGGCTGCGGGGCGGGGAGTCGGTGCTCGTCCTCGGCGCCACCGGGAACGCCGGACGGGCCGCCGTCCGGCTGGCCCTCGACCAGGGCGCGGGGCAGGTCGTGGCCGCCGGGCGCGATCCGCTGGGCCTGCAGGACGCGTCCGCGCTGGGCGCCGCCCGCACGGTCCTGCTGGACGGCCCCGGAGCCGAGGTCACCGACGCCTTCGGCGCCGCGGCCGCCGACGCCGACATCGTGCTCGACTACCTGTGGGGCCGGCCCGCGGAGCTGGCCCTCGACGGCATCCTGCGCCACCGCGCCGACCCGACCCGCACGCTGCGGTGGGTCCAGGTCGGCTCAGCCGCCGGGCCCGACATGACGCTGCCGTCCGCGTGGCTGCGCAAGGCCGACGTGGACATCTGCGGCAGCGGACTCGGCTCGATCTCGGCCGCACGCCGCAGCGCCTGCCTGCGGGAACTGCTCGCCCGGCTGCCGTCCCTGGCGCCTACCGGCGAGATCGTCCCCGTACCGCTGGCCGAGGTGCACACCGCATGGGAGACACCGCTGCGCTCCGGCAGCCGCATCGTCTTCGTCCCCGCCGGCGGCGAGGAGCGCCACTCCGGCGCGGCGCAGCTCCGCAAGGACCGCGAGGCGGTCTGACCCGGGTTGTGCCGTCCCCGGCCCGGCCGTGTGCACGAATCCGGCCCGGGAAGGGCGGTGATCCGGCCGGTCCGGCGGCTCCTGCCGGCGCGGTGGTCCGTCAGGCCGGGAGGTCCCGGCGCCGGGCGTAGCGGAGCCCGGCCAAGTCGGCGTGGTACAGATCGCCGTCGTCGTTGTCCGTGACGGTGCCGCGCGCTGCCCCGCCGCCGCACAGGCCGCGGAAGAACGCCCGCACCCAGTAGTAGGGCTGCAGCGGCAGCCAGCACAGGCCGCACAGCCAGCGGTACACGAGGCGCCAGAAACCGGCGCGCCCGCCGTCGGAGGCGCGGATCACCCGGATCCCGGTGATCAGCTTGCCCGCGGACGCGCGGAACAGGAACGCCAGAAGGACCTGGTTGGCGAAGGAAATGCCGAGCAGCGTCGCCAGGGCGGTCAGCGGCCGGCCCTCGTGCCCGCGCGCCATCAGGTACGGGACACCCGCGGCGACGACCAAGTCCAGCGTGGCGGCGAACCAGCGCCGCGCGTCCCCGGCGGGTCCCGGCGCGTGCGGCCGCAGCGCCCGCCCGTACGGGGGCTGCGGCCCGTACGGCGGCTGCGGTGCGTACGGGGCGGTGTACGGCTGCTGCCCGGGGGCGTGGCCGTAGGGGGCCTGGGCGTACGGCTGCTGGGGGGCCTGGCCGTAGGGAGCCGGGCCGTACGGCTGTCGGCCGTACGGCGGTTGGGGCTGCTGTGAGTGCTGGGGATGCGGGTACTGCGGTGGGTACTGCTGGTTGTGCGGGTGCTGCTGATGACTTGGTGGCGTGTTCATGCCCATATCATGTGGCACCCCGTGAGCAGATCCGGCCAGGCACGCGGCGGTTTCCGGGGGGCGTGTGCGGCGGGATGCGGGGTCGAAACCCCCGGGACGCCGCGGCATCGTCACCCGACCGGTGCATTCCGCCTCGCTGCGGTCGTCAACGAGACGGCCGGCGCGCCCCTAGCCGAGGAACGACAGGCGGACCTGGCGGTCGGGGTTGTCCTTGTTCGTGTCGACCAGGCAGACGGACTGCCAGGTGCCGAGCTGCAGGCGCCCGCCGAGGACCGGCAGGGTCGCGTGGGGCGGGACGAAGGCGGGGAGGACGTGGTCGCGGCCGTGGCCGGGGGAGCCGTGGCGGTGCTGCCAGCGGTCGTCCGCGGGCAGCAGGGTGCGGAGGGCGGCCAGCAGGTCGTGATCGCTGCCTGCGCCGGTCTCGATGACGGCGACGCCCGCGGTGGCGTGGGGCACGAACACGTTGAGCAGCCCGTCGCGGCCGGCTGCGGTTTCGGACAGGAACCGCTCGCAGTGGCGGGTGAGGTCGATGACGGTCTCGGAACGGCCGGTGGCCAGGTCGAGCACCCGGGTGGTGAATCGGTCGGACATGGGCACCATGGTGGACCACCGGGGGCGTGCGACGGGCAACCCCCGGCGGGCACACCCCCGGCGGGCCCGGCGGCCGGCGGGCCCGCCCCGTGCGCCGGAGCGGGCCCGCCGGCCCGGCCGCGTACTACTTGGGGGCCACCCAGACCTGCCGCTTGTCGGCGTTCGCCGCGTACAGCTGGACCGGAGTGCCGTTGGCGGTCGCGCCGCCCTTCACGTCGAGCACCCTGCCCGTTCCGGCGCTCACGATCTGGCCCTTGGCGTTGACCGACCAACGCTGGGCGGCGGAGCCGTTGCAGTCCCAGAGCTGGATCTTGTTGCCGTTGGTGTTGGCGTTGCGGGAGTTGTCGAGGCACTTGCCCAAGGCCCGGAACGTGCCGTCCTTGTAGAGGATCCAGGACTGCGCCGCGGTGCCGTTGCAGGTGTACAGCTGGATCTGGGTGCCGTTCCCGGCCTTGCCGCCCTTGGCGTCCAGGCATTTGCCGCCCAGGCCGGCCACCTTGCCCTGCGGCGGCAGTGCGGCCCCGCCCCCGGCCGCGAGCCGGCGCAGGCCCTGCACGTCGAACTGCTGGACGTACGTACCGGCCCGCTTGTCCTGGTAGGCGTACGCGGGCGAGCACATCACCGGGAACTGGCCGGAGTCGGAGCCCTTCACGCAGTCGCCCTTCTCCGTGCTGCGGTTCGCGTGGGCGAGGCCCAGGCTGTGGCCGAGCTCGTGGCTGATGTGGTTCTTCATGTACGTCTCGCCCATGGAGGCGGTCGGCTTGCCCTGAGGGGTGAAGAACTCGTCGTCGATGTAGGCGTGTCCGCTGGTCACGGTGTCGGGCACGGAGGCGCTGGTGAAGCCGCAGCTCAGGTTGGCCGTACCGGATCCGTCCCGGACCACCGACCACCCCGTGCTGCCCATGCTGCCCTCGCCCGCGGGCGGCTTGCACGGGTGGTGCAGCACACCCATGACCACCTCGCCCTTGGGCCTCGCGTAATCCCATCCCACGGGCCGGGTGTCGACGGTGACGGGCAGGTTCGTCACACGCTGGAGGTCCGCCGCCGACGCCTTCACGTAGGGAGCCAGCCAGTCCGCGGACTTCTGGTCGTAGAACTTGATCGTGTAGCCGGTCGGCAGCCACTTCGTCGCCTGGTGGATCTTCCACCCCTCGCCCTGGGGCGGGCGGGCGGCCACGGTCGTGGCCGCCCGCGCCGCCGCGGACTGCGCGCTTGCGGCGTCGAGCGCCATGACGCCGTTCCGGAACGCCGTGTGGTCGCCGGTGGAGGTGGCGGTGTCCTCCGCGTGGGCGTCGGGCGCCTCCTCGAGCGCCGGTATGCCCGGGGTGGCGGAGGCCGTGGGCCCGCTGCCGTCGTCCTCGGTGCCGAAGGCGCTGTACGACAGCTGCAGGCCGCCCACGATCGCCGCAGCGGTGCACACCGCGATCACCGAAGCCCGTTTTCCGGATCTGAATCCCACGTCCCCGTTGCCTCTCTTCGTGGTTCGCCCGGACCCCGGCGCGGCATCGCACACGGGCATCCGGAATCGAACACATGATAGGTGAGGGGCTCAACACCCCACGGGGCGCGGGAGTTGACCCGCCCCACTCCTGGGGGGCGGCCGAGCGGACGGCGGCTGGGGCGACGGCGGTGCCGGGACCGGACGCACCGCCGTGTGGGTGTGCGCCGCGCGGCTGTTCGGACGAGCCGGAACGGTTCCCCGGGTGAGATCCCGGGGGTGGCGCCGGTCCCGCGCCCCAACCGGCGGGAGCCTGGCCGGGTGCATCCCACTCATCCCGCCGGCGACGGTGCGCACCGCCCGTCCGCGTCCGGCACCTGCCACTGCGCCGTCCTTCCCCCCTACGTCCTGGAGAGCCTCGCCGAGGCGGACGACCCGCGGATCCGCGAAGCCGCCGCGAAGACGCTCGAGGTCGACGCCCGGCTGCGCGAGGTCCGGGCCGCTGCGCCGAGGGAGGTGACGCGCGCCCCCGTCACTGCGGGCGTCCTGGAGCGTACGGTCTTCGACACCCACGAGACCCGCGAACTCCCCGGTGACGTCGTCCGGACCGAGGGCTCCGACCCCGTGGTCGACGGCACGGTGAACCGCGCCTACGACGGCCTCGGCCTCACGTTCGCCTTCTTCGAGGAGGTCTACGGCCGCCACTCCATCGACGACCGGAACCTCCCGCTCGACGCGACCGTCCACTTCCGCCGGAAGTACAACAACGCCATCTGGAACGGCCGCCAGATGATCTTCGGTGACGGCGACGGCATCGTCTTCAACGACTTCACCATCGCCGTCGACATCCCCGCCCACGAAATGGTCCACGGCGTCACCCAGTACACGGCCGACCTCGTGTACGAGTACCAGTCCGGCGCGCTCAACGAGTCGGTGTCGGACGTCTTCGGCAGCCTCGTCAAGCAGTACGCCCGCCGCCAGACGGCGGAGGAGGCCGACTGGCTGATCGGCGCCGGACTGTTCACGCCGGCGGTGCGCGGCCAGGCCCTGCGCTCGATGGAGGCGCCGGGCACGGCGTACGACGACCGCCTGCTCGGCGGCAAGGACCCGCAGCCGGACAGCATGGACCGCTACGTCGAGACGGACCTCGACAACGGTGGCGTCCACATCAACTCCGGTATCCCGAACCGCGCGTTCTACCTGGTCGCGAACCAGATCGGCGGCTTCGCCTGGGAGCGGGCGGGCCAGATCTGGTACGACACCCTCACCTCCGGGGAGCTGAGCCCGCGCGCCGACTTCAAGGACTTCGCCCGGGCCACCGTCACGGCGACCGAGCGGCGCTACGGGCGGGGGATGGAGTACGAGGCGGTCATCAAGGCCTGGGCGCACGTCGGCGTCAACGGCAATGGCTGAGCCGGACCCGCCCCGCGGTACGGCCGCCCCC
>NZ_JACBGN010000401.1 GCF_013401435.1 Streptomyces sp. BR123 | reverse complement strand
GCCCCGGCCCCCGCCCCCGCGCCCGTGCCGGCAGCCGCGCCCGCGGCGGCAGCCGCGCCCGCGGCGGCAGCCGCGCCCGCGGCGGCACCGGCCGGCTCCGGGGAACCGGTGACCGAGCAGCTGTCGCGCCTCGTCGCGGGCTTCGTCCCCGACGCGGCGGGGCCGATCGCCCCCGACCGCACCCTGCTCGAACACGGGATCGATTCGATCAACCTGATGAACCTGCGGTTCGAGATCACCGAGCGGTTCGGGCGGACCCTGCCGCTCCAACTGCTCAGCGAGTCGACCGTCCCCGCGCTCGCCGCCCACCTGTCCGCCGACCGCGCCCACGACCGGGCCTGAACGAGAGAGTTGGCGCCACGCCATGACCATCCAGAGCAACCCCGCCGACCGGTACCAGCCCTTCTCCCTCACCGAGGTCCAGGAGTCCTTCTACGTCGGCCGGACGGCGGGCGGGAACACCGGCGGCACCCAGATCCACCTGGAGTTCGAGGCGGACCGCCTCGACCCGGCGCGGCTGCGGGAGAGCTGGAACCGCCTCGTCGCCGACACCGACATGCTCCGCGCCCACCTGCTGCCCGACGCCCGCCAGACCGTCCTGGAGCAGGCGCCCGAGTACCGGTTCGAGGTGCGCGACCTCACTGCGGCCGGCCGCGACGAACTGCGCGCCTCCCTGGAGGAGATGCGCCGGCAGTCCGCCGCCGCCATCGACCCGCACCGCTGGCCGCTGTTCGCCCTAGCCGCCGCCGAACTGCCCGGCGGGCGCACCAGGGTGATGCTCACCGTCGAGGAGCTGATCGCCGACGGCCCGAGCGTCTCGCTGCTGCTCCAGGACTGGTACGCGCGCTACGCGTTCGGCGAGGAGCCCGGCGCCCCGGAGATCTCCTTCCGCGACTACGCGCTCGTCACCGGCGGCCGCCGTCCGTCCGAGGAGTCCCTCGCGTACTGGCGGGACAAGCTCGGGGCCGTGGACTTCGGCCGGCCGCTGCCGCTCGCCCGCCGTGAAGCCGCTCCGGCGGCCGCCGCCGACGGCGGGCACCGGCGCATGACGCTCCACCTGGACCGCCCGCAGTGGGAGCGGGCCAAGGAGGCCGCCCGCGAGGCCCGGGCCACCCCGTCGGCGATGCTGCTCGCGCTGAACGCAGCCGTCGTCCGCGCGACCGGCAGCGGACCGCTCCCGCTGGTCCTCACCACCTACAACCGCCTCCCGGTCCACGCCGACGTGGCCCGCCTGGTCGGCCCGTTCCTGTCCACCTCCGTCTTCGTCGCCCCCGAGGCGGCCGGAACCCTGGGCGAGCTGGTCTCCGAGGTCAGCGGCCAGCTCTGGCGCGACCTGGAGCACGGCGACGTCAGCGGGGTGCGCGCGCTGCGCGAACGCGCCCGCACCGAGCCCGGCCGCCGGGCGGTCCCGGTACCGGTCGTCTTCACCAGCCTGCTCGGCAGCATCGCCGACCGGCGCGCCGACGACCCCGGCAACTGGGCCGCGCTGGTGGACGTCGACGCATCCGCCACGCGCACCCCCGGCGTCCAGCTGGAGATGTGCGTCCAGGAGCGCGCCGGGCAGCTCCACGTGTCCTGGGACTACCTGCCCGGGGCGCTGGACGACGCCGAGGTGCGGGCCGCCTTCGAGCGGCTCGGTGCCCTGCTGCGCCGGGTCGCGGAGCTCGGTCCGGCCGTGTGGAACACCGACCTGCCGACCACCGGCACGCCGACCACCGGCGCGGAGACCGCCGGCGCGGAGACCGCCGGCACGCCGACCACCGGCGCGGAGACCGCCGGCGCGGAGACCGCCGGCCAGGCGTCCGGCACCTCCGGGCGACTGCCGCTGACCGAGGTGCAGTCGGCCTATCTCGTCGGGCGGCTCGGCACCCTCGGCGGCGCCGCGGAGACCCGCGTCTACCAGGAGTTCCTCCTGGAGAACCACGACGTGGACGCCCTGGAGGCGGCCTGGAACCGGCTGGTCGCCCACCACCCGATGCTGCGCGCCGCCGTCCACCAGGACGGCAGCCTGGACGTCGCGCCGACCGCCCCCCACTACCGCATCGCCCGCCACGACCTGACGGGCCTGCGGCCGGCCGAAGGGCCGGACGCCGACGGCGGGTCCCCGGTCGAGCGGGCGCTCGCCGACACCGCCGCCCGACTGCGCGGCGGCACCTTCCCCCTGGGCAGCCGGCCGATGTACGCGCTGGAGGCCAGCACCCTGCCGGACGGCACCACCGTCCTGCACGTCGTCCTGGACGCGCTGCTCGCCGACGCCCGATCCTTCGCACTGCTCTTCGGCCAGCTGTTCGCGCTGCACGACGGCGACCCGTCCGTGCTCGACGGCCCCGCCGACCCGGGCCCGTACCTGCTCGGCCTGGCCGCGCCCGGCCAGGACGGTCCGGCAGAGGCCGCCCGGCTCGCCTGGCGGGAGAAGTTCGCCGCCCTGCCCGGCGGGCCGGCGCTCCCCGACCCGGCCCCGCAGGCGGCCCGGCTGCACCGCCGCACGGACCTCGGATCCTGGCGGCGCCTCACCGAGCGGGCCGCCGCCATCGGCGTCCCGGCCGACATGGTGCTGCTGACCGCGTACACCGACGAACTGCGCCGCGCGTTCGGCCCGGAGCCGTTCACCGTGACCGTGGTCTCCTGGGACCGGCCCGCCGGCCTGGCCCACGCGGACCGCATGGTCGCCGACTTCACCCAGCTGGCCTGGGTGGTGGTCGACGACACGCTGCCGGACGACTTCGCGCAGCGCGCCCGCGAGCTGTGGAGCCGCGTCCGCGCCGACCTGGAGCGCGGCGAGGTCCGGCCCGGCCTGGCCGAGCTGCGCGGGCGGGTCTTCCGCTCCGGCGGCAGGCTGCGGCTGCCGGTGGTCTTCACCCGGGTGCCCGAGATCGATCCCGCCCTCCACCCGCGCGGCGTACGGCTGCGCGAGAGCCAGTCGCAGACCGCCCAGGTCGCGCTGGACCACGTCCCGCTGCTCGTCGGCGACGACCTGGTCGGCCAGTGGGACGCCGCCGAGGGCTGCCTGTCCGCCGACCGGCTGGACACCATGTTCGAGGGCTACGCGCGCCGGATCCGCGCCTTCGCCGTGTCCGCCGAGTCCGCCGAGTCCGCCGGGGAGCCGGGGGCGGCCGACGAGCCGTCCCCGACCATGACCGCCCTGCTGGCCGAGGCGCTGTCCCGCCACCCGGACCGCCCGGCCGTCCACTGGGACGGGCGCGTCGTCGACTACCGCGAGCTCGACCACCGTACGGCCCGGCTGGCCCACCAGCTGATCGCCTCCGGGGTCCGCCCGGGCGACCACGTCGCCGTGCACATGAACCGCTCCGACGACCTGGTGGTCGCGCTGGTCGGCATCGTGCGCGCCGGAGCCGTGTACGTCCCCGTCGACCCGGCCAACCCGCCGGAGCGGGTGCGTTATTTGCTGGAGGACAGCGGCGCGCGCGTGGTGGTCGCCGACGCGGCGCTCGCCGCCGTACCGGCCGCCGCCGGCGCGGTCGTCCTCTGCCAGGACCGCGACGAGGACCGGGCCCTGCTGGCGTCCCGCCCGGTGACGCCCCCTCAGGTGGAGGTGGGCCCGGACGACCCCGTCTACACGATCTACACCTCGGGCACCACCGGCAAGCCGAAGGGCTGCCGCAACACCCACCGGGGCTTCGTCAACCGGGTCCGCTGGATGCAGGACCGCTTCCCGCTGGGCGCCGAGGACAGGGTCGCCCAGAAGACCCCGTACGGCTTCGACGTCTCGGCCTGGGAGTTCTTCTGGCCACTGCTGGCCGGGGCGTCCATCGTGGTCGCCCGGCCCGGCGGCCACGTCGACCCCGGCTACCTCGCCCGGCTGCTGCGCGACGAGCGGGTGACGGTCGCCCACTTCGTGCCCTCCGTGCTCGGCCTGTTCCTGCGCGACCGGGCGGCGTCCGGCTGCGCGTCGCTGCGGTACGTCTTCGCCAGCGGCGAGGCGCTTCCGGTCGCGACCATGAAGCAGTTCTTCCGGGTCCTGCCGGGCGGCGCCGAACTGCACAACCTGTACGGCCCGACCGAGGCCGCCATCGACGTGACCCACTGGGCGTGCCGCCCCGACTGGGACGAGCCCACCGTGCCGATCGGCCGGCCGATCGCCCGCACCCGCATCCACCTGGTGGACGAGCGGATGGCACGGGTGCCGGACGGCACGCCGGGCGAGATCGTCATCGGCGGCGCGGGCGTCGCACTCGGCTACCACGGCCGGCCCGAGCTGACCGCCGAACGCTTCGTGGCGTCGCCGTTCGCCGACGACCCGTCACCGCGCCTGTACCGCACCGGCGACCTGGGGCAGCTCGGCCCGGACGGCGAGATCAGGTACCTCGGCCGGATCGACAGCCAGTTCAAGCTCCGCGGCCTGAGGATCGAGCCGGAGGAGGTCGAGGCCGCGCTCACCGAGCTGCCCGGGGTGTCCGAGGCCAGGGTGCTCCCGGTCACCGACCCGGCCACGGGCGAGCAGGTCCTGGCGGCGGTGTGCGTCGAGGCCGACGGCACCCTGGCCCCGTCCGTCGGGCAGCTGCGCCGCGACCTGGCCCGCTCCCTGCCGCCGTACCTGGTGCCGAGCAGCTTCCGGTTCGTGGACCGGCTGCCGCTGACGGCCAACGGCAAGCTCGACCGCCCGGCCGCCACAGCCCTCTTCGCCAACACCCCGCCCACCACTCAGGCACCCGCCGCCGCCCCTGCCGCTCCCGCTGCTGACGCTGCCGCTCCCGCTCCTGCCGCTCCGGCTGCTCTGGCTCCGGCTGCTCTGGCTCCGGCTGCTCTGGCTCCGGCTGCTCTGGCTCCGGCTCCCGCCGCTGCCGCTCCCGCCGCTGCCG
Source organism: Streptomyces sp. BR123 (assembly GCF_013401435.1). Taxonomy (GTDB): domain Bacteria; phylum Actinomycetota; class Actinomycetes; order Streptomycetales; family Streptomycetaceae; genus Streptomyces. The sequence goes on along the minus strand of NZ_JACBGN010000401.1, from coordinate 617 downwards.
CTCCTGCCGGCCCGGCTGCTCCGGCTTCTGGCGCTGCCGCCGCCGCCCGCCAGGCCCCCGTTCCCACTGGCCACCCGGCCCCCGCCATCGAGGAGGACCCCGTGTACGACCCCCGGCCCGGACGACCCGAGGAGGGGACCGCCGCCCTCGTCGAGGCGGCCGTCGCCGACTGCCTCCGGCTGGAGGCGGTCGACCCCGACGCCGACCTGTTCGACCTGGGCGCGACCTCGTTCACGATGATCCGGCTGGCCCAGGAGATCGAGCGGCTGACCGGTGTCGCCCTGTCCGTGGACGCCCTGATCAGCGGGCCGACCGTCACCGCGCTGCTGGCCGCCGTCCGCGCCGGCCAGGCCGCCGCCGGCCAGGCCGAGCCGGAGACGGCCGGAGCGGCCGCCCCCACCGGCCCGGACGCCGACGCGGCGGCCGTGGCGGACCTGGCCGCGGGCCTGCTCGGCCTGGCGGAGGTCGACCCGGACACCGACCTGTTCGACCTGGGCGCGACCTCGTTCACGATGATCCGGCTGGCCCAGGAACTCGCCGAGCGGTTCGGCGCGGACGTCCCGGTGGACGCCCTGATCCAGACCCCCACCGCCCGCGGCATCGCCGCAAGCCTGGCC
>NZ_JACBGN010000400.1 GCF_013401435.1 Streptomyces sp. BR123 | reverse complement strand
GTGGGCATCCGTGCGGTGGGTTGGGGCGGCCCCCGCTTGGCCGTGCGTCGGGGCACCGCCCCGAACCTGCGCCTCGAACGCCGACGGGGCCGGATGTGCCCCCGGCCCGGACGTCGGCCTGCGGCCCGTGTGTCGGGGCGCCGCCCCGAACCCCGCGCCTCAAACGCCGGCGAGGCTGGATTCGCCTGGGGGCCGCTTCGGGGCGTCGGCCGGATGGCTACGGGCGGTGGCGGTGGATGGGGCCCAGCGGGGTGCCGTCCACCGGGCGGGCCAGGGAGGCGGACCAGTTGCCGTCGAGGTCGAGGTCGTCGACCTGCCAGCGGGTCACCTCGCCCTGGTAGCCGTGCACCACCTCGACCGGGCCGGGCACGCCCGGGGTGACGTCGAGGGCGTTCAGGTCGATGCCGAGCAGGCCCAGCCCGACTCCCTTGAGCACGGCCTCCTTGCGGGTCCACACCCGGTGGAAGGCGGCGGTCCGTTCGGGTCCGGCGGGCAGCGACATGATGTACGCGTACTCGGCGGGCGCGAGGACCACGTCGGCCAGCGAGCCGGACTCGACGGGCCGCAGGGCCTCGATGTCCACGCCGATCCAGTCCCCCGCGTGCAGCCCCAGCACCCCGCACCCGTTGGTCCGGGTCAAGCTCACCGCGAGCCCGACGGCCGGGTCGGCCACGGCCGGCGGGCCGTGCTCCAGGTCCCCGCAGCCGGGGCAGACCCGGCGGCCGAGGGCCACCGTACGGGCGTCGACGCCGAGCAGTTCGCCGATGGCGCGGCGGGCGCCGGCCCGGGTGCGGACGAACGCGGCGGCGTCCCGCTCGGCGCGGTAGCGGCGGGCGCGGACCTGCTCGACCTCGTCGAGCAGGTCGAAGTCGTCCTGGTCGACCCGGTCGCCCAGCGGCCACCACCACACGTGGGCCTCGCCGGTCTCCTTGAGCCGGGCCGCCTCCCGTGCGGCCGGTTCCGGCACGTCCACGCGGGGCGCCGCGAGCAGCTGACTGGTCATCGGGTTCCTCCTCTCCCCCTTCGGAGGGGCGTCGTCAGGTCAGTCCGCCGAGGCGCAGGAGCAGGTCCTTGACCTCGGTGGCGTGGTAGCGGGCCCGTTCCTGTCCCGGGTCGGAACACAGCAGGAGCGGCCCGTCGCGGTCGTCCCCGGGCAGCCGGCCGTGGCTGCCGCGGACGCAGCCGGGGTCCAGGGGCACCACCCGGAGCGGTGCCCGCAGGCCGGCCTTCTTCTTCAGCACGGCCAGGGCCGCCTTCGCCTTGGCCGCCGGGTCGGCGGGGTCGAAGAACAGTTCGGCCGGGTCGTAGCCGGGCTTGCGGTGGATCTCGACGCCGCGCGCGAAGTCGGGCGCGTGGCGGTCGTCGAGCCAGTAGTAGTACGTGAACCAGGCGTCGGGCTCGGAGACGGCGACGAGCTCGCCGGCGTTGGGGTGGTCGATGCCGTAGTCGGCCTGCCGGGTCCGGTCCCAGACCTCGTCCACGCCGTCCAGCGCCTTCAGTACGTCGCGCACGCGCGGGATGTCGTACGGGTCGGCGACGTACACGTGGGCGGCCTGGTGGTCGGCGACCGCGAACGCCCGGGAGGTGTACGGGTCGAGGTACTCCATGCCGCGCTGGCGGTAGACCGACAGCAGGCCCTCGCGGCGCAGCGCGCGGTTGATGTCCACGGGCCGGCTGACCGGGGAGATGCCGTACTCGCTGAGGGCGACGACGGTGGTGCCGCGCTCGCGCAGGCCGGCGAGGAGCGGGCCGAGGGCGGCGTCGGCCTCGCGGGCGGCCCGGACGGCCCGGGGGCTGTCGGGGCCGTACCGCTGGAGGTCGTAGTCGAGGTGGGGGACGTAGATGAAGGACAGGTCGGGGTCGCGGGTGTCGGCGACGTGCCGGGCGGCGCCCGCGATCCACCGCGTGGAGGTGAGCGAGGCGGTCGGCCCCCAGTACTGGAAGAGGGGGAACTCACCCTGTAGGTCGGTGAGTTCGTCGCGGAGGGCGGCGGGGACGGTGTAGCAGTCGGGGGCTTTGCGGCCGTCGTGGTGGTAGACGGGACGGGGGGTCAGGACGGTGTCGGCGTCCGCGCCCATCGCCCACCACCAGCACAGGTAGGCGGTGGTGTGGCCGGGGTCCCGGCGGCGGGCGGCCTGCCAGACCTTCTCGCCCTGCACCAGGGCGTTGTGCTGGCGCCACATCATCACTTCGCCGTGGTCGCGGAAGTACCAGCCGTTGCCGACGGCCCCGTGGGCGCGGGGCAGCAGGCCGGTGGTGAGGGTGGCCTGGACGGTGGCGGTGACGGCGGGGAAGACGGTGTCGAGGGGGGCGGTGAAGCCCTCCTCGCCGACGGCCCGCAGGTTCGGCATGTGGGGCAGCAGGCGGGGGGTGAGCCCGACGGTGCACAGGACGGCCACCTTGCGGGTTCCCCGGGTGGATCCGGTCATGAGCGGGTCTCCTTCCGGGTGGCGGGCGCGGCCGGGGCCAGGCCGAGGCGGGTCAGTTCGCGGCCGGTCCAGGACAGCTCGGCGGCGATCCCGCGGGCGAGGCCCTCGGCGCCCACGGGCCGGCTGCCCTCGGGGAGCACGGACCAGGTGTACGTCTCCACCTCGATGTGGTCGGTGACGGCGTGGTCCCCGCCGAACAGGGTCCGCAGGGTCTCGCGCAGCACCGGGCCGGTCGAGGCGAGCGGCGGGGCCGGCTCCTCGTGCAGCGGCACGTGGTAGTGGATCCGCCAGGGTGCCCGGCCGGGCAGCGCCCCTGCGAGGGCGGGCCCGAGGTCGTCGGAGCCGAGCAGGGCGGCGCCGGCCGGGGCCGCCTCGCGGGTCTGGTGCAGGAACCGGGGCTCCGCGAAGGGGGCGAGGGCGTCCCGGACCTCCGGGTCCGCCGGGTCGGCGGCCTCCAGGGCGCTCGACGCCTGGACCTTGACCACCGGGAGTCCGGCGGTCAGCAGCCGTGCCACGGCGGTGCCCGGCTCCTCGTGGGCGACGGCGAGGTGGCAGACGTCCAGGCAGAGCCCGATCCGGTCGTGGTCGGCGTCGGCGAGGAGCCGGACGGCCTGTTCGGTGGTCTCCGCGACGCAGCCCGGCTCGGGCTCGACGGCGACCCGGACGGTCCGGCCGGTCTCGGCCTCGATCCGGCGCAGTCCGGCGGCGAGCGCGTCCAGCTGGCGCATGGCGGCGGCCTTGCGGGTCCGCGACCAGGCGGTGCGCCAGGCCAGGGGCAGGGTGGAGACCGAGCCGCGCTCGGCGTCGGCGGGCAGCAGCCGGGCCAGGATGCGGGCCAGGTTGAGGGTGTAGTCGAGGCGGGCGGGCTCGGACCAGTCCGGGTAGTACACGGCCCGCTTGACGACGGGCGCGTGGAAGCCCCGGTAGGGGAAGCCGTTGAGGGTGACGGTTTCCAGGCCGCGGGCGGTCAGCTCGCGGCGCAGGGCGGCCACTGCGGCCGGGTCGGCGGCGAGGGCGGCGGCCGCGTCCTGGGGCAGCCACAGTCCGAGGCCGATGACGGGCTCGTCGGCCGCCTTGCGGACGGGTTCGGCGTAGGTGGTGAGCTGGTCGGTGATGCCCTCCAGGGTTTCGGCGGGGTGCACGTTCGTGCAGTAGGCGAGGTGGACGGCGGTGCCGTCGCGGTGGCGGAAGCGCATGCGGTGTCCCCCGGGCTCCGGTCAGTTCCCGCCGCGGGCGATGGAGTTGCCCGCGTACAGGCCCGCGGCCTGCGCGTCGGCCCGGACGGATCGCGGCGCGCCGTCGAACCCGAGACGGCCGGACTGCCCGTAGAAGGCGACCGGGTTGCGCCACAGCACGCGGTCGACGTCGTCCTCGTCGAAGCCGGCGGCGAGCATGGCCTCGGCGGTGGCGCGGGTGAGGAGCGGGTCGCTGTGGCCCCAGTCGGCGGCGGAGTTGACGAGCATCCGCTCGGTGCCGTGCTTCTTCAGGATGGCGACCATCCGGTCCGGGGTCATCTTGGTGTCGGGATAGATGGAGAAGCCCATCCAGCAGCCGGAGTCGTGGACCTCGGCGACGGTGACCTCGTTGAGGTGGTCCAGGACGACCGTGCCCGGGTCGATGCCCGATTCGCGGACGACGGCGAGGGAGCGGGCGGTGCCGCCCGCCTTGTCGCGGTGCGGGGTGTGCACGAGGGCGGGCAGGCCGAACTCGGCGGCGAGGCCGAGCTGGACGGCGAAGGCGTGGTCCTCGGCCTCGGTGACGGTGTCGTAGCCGATCTCGCCGACGGCGACGACCCCGTCCTTGGCGAGGTAGCGGGGCAGCAGGTCCAGGACCGGGGTGCAGCGCGGGTCGTTGGCCTCCTTGGGGTTGAGGCCGATCGTGCAGTGGTGGGCGATCCCGAACTGGGCGGCCCGGTACGGCTCCCAGCCGAGCAGCGCGTCGAAGTAGTCGGTGAAGCTGCCCGGGGAGGTGCGTGGCTGACCCAGCCAGAACGCGGGCTCGACCAGCGCACGGACGCCGGCGGCGTGCATCGCTCGGTAGTCGTCCGTGGTCCGGGACGTCATGTGGATGTGCGGGTCGAAGATGCGCATGGCCGGGCTCCGGGAGGGATTCGTCGTCGGGTCAGTGGTCGAGGGTCGCTGGTGCCGTGGCCGGAACGGTTTGCCGCCTCGCGGCGTCCGGTGCATGGGGCCTCCCCAGGCCCGCAGGGCCGAGGGGACGCATCGCAAGGCGGAGGGCCGCGGCTCGTACTGGACGTACTTGCGCGGTCCGACAACGCGGCGAGGTGCCGTGCCTGGGGGCACCTCCCAGCGGTAGCCGGGGGAGCGTCGCGAGGCGGTGAACCCTTCCGGTCACGGCACCAGGACCCACAGGTCGGCGGGGACGGGGCGGCCGGCGGCGCGGCGCTCGGTCGCGAAGGCGCGGGCCATCCGGGCCAGTTCGGCGTCGCGGCGCTCGTTGAGCCCGGACACCCTCGCCAGCGGGATGCCGGTGAACAGGCACTTGAGGACCGCCTGCCGCCAGCGGTACTGGTCGAGGTGGGCGCGGGCGTACGGGCCGAGGGCGGCCGCGATCAGCCGGTTGTCGTTGGTGCGGACGGCGTCGTCCGTGAGGTGCACGGCGCGGTCGCCGACCGGCAGGAACGGCAGGGCCCGCAGCACCCCGCGGCGCTCGGCGGCGTCCCCCTGCGCGTACCGGTCGGCGGCCTCGGCGGCCAGGGCCGCGCCGGTGGTCCCGTACCGGGTCAGGGCACGCAGCAGGAGGGTGCGGACGGCGTCCTCGACGGTCCAGCCGGCCCAGCCGGGCAGGGGGCCGCGGCCGTGGTCGCGGCCGGCGGCGGGGAAGCGGCGGTCCAGGGCGCGCGGGCCGTCGGCGGCGACGGCGGCGAGGCCGGCGGCGAGCCGGGGGCGGTGCTCCTGGTCCAGGGCGGAGCGCAGGGACTCCTCCAGGGTGCGCAGGGTGAGGGCGTCGTGGACGCAGGCGTCTGCGGGCGCGGAGCGGGCAGGGGCAGGGG
>NZ_JACBGN010000003.1 GCF_013401435.1 Streptomyces sp. BR123 | reverse complement strand
GCCGCCGCCCCCGCGGACGACCCGCCCGCCGAGTTCGGCACCGACTGGCACGACCCGCTGACCGCGACCCCGCCGATCGAGCGCCCCGCGACCCGGTCCTGCGAACTGACCCTCGCCGAGGCGCAGTTCCGCGACTTCACCCCGTACACCGGCACCTACACCCCGCCCGCCGGCTGCGGCACCGGCCCCTGGGCCAAGGTGGTCCTCCGCCTCGACGGCAAGGTCAAGGGCCGCCAGTACGACCGCCTCGGCCACCTCTCCGTCGGCGGCGTCGAGATCCTGCGCACCTCCACCCCCGAGCCCTCGCCCGACGGCATCACCTGGTCCGTGGAGAAGGACGTCACCCGCTACCGCGACACCCTCAGCCGACCCCAGCCCGTCGAGATGCTGATCGGGAACGTCGTCAACGAAACCTACACCGGGGTCATCGACGTCAAGGCCACCCTCACCTTCCACACCACCGACCGGCACACCGCCGCCCCGGACACCCCCGACCGGGTCCTCCCGCTGACCGGACCCGCCGTCACCACCCCGCGCAACACCGAGCGGATCCTCGCCGAGGTGTACGCGACCGGCTCCGGCGGCGGCTGCGAGGAGTACTGGTACATGACCGCCCCGGACGCCGCCCCGTACTCGTGCAAGGCCTCCGGGGGGCCCTACCGCGAGGTCCGCATCTCCGTCGACGGACGGCTCGCCGGCATCGCCGCCCCCTTCCCGAACGTGTGGACCGGCGGCTGGTCCAACCCGTTCCTCTGGTACGTCGTGCCCGCGCCCCGCGCCTTCGACGTCCGGCCGATCGTCTACGACCTGACGCCGTTCGCCGCGCTCCTCAACGACGGCCGGGAGCACCGGATCGAGGTGTCCGTCGCCGGCGTCCCGGCCGGGCAGCCCGGCTGGAGCACCCCGGCGAACCTGCTGCTGTGGCAGGACGAGGGCCGGGCCGTCGTCACCGGCTCCCTGACCCGGCACGAGGAGGGCGAACCGGCCGGCTCCAGCCGCTTCACGCCCGGTACGGCCGGCAGTCCGCACCGCCTCGACACCGACGGCGGGCACCGCCTGACCGTCTCCGGACGGCTCGACACCTCCCACGGCCGGGTCACCACCACCGTCACCCGCACCGTCCGCAACACCTCCGTGCACCGTTGGACGGACGGCGAGAACCAGGACGCCCTGACCGGCACCTGGACCGACGAGGAGAGCGTCACCCGCGGCCCCGCCACCACCCGCACCGCACGCACGTACACCATGGACGGGGAGACCACCCTCGGCGCCGGGGACCGGCTGCGCACCGTCATCACACTCGGCGACCGTGCCGAGACGACGACCCTGCGCGGCGGCCGGACCGTGGACCGCACCCGCCTCGACGACACCTACACGGGCGACGCGAGCTACACGGCGAACGTGCCGCGCGAGCAGCGGCACGCGGTCGGCACCAGCACCGAGCGCTACCGGCTGTACGGGGCCGGAGTGCCGCGCGGATGCTACGACCGCACCGTGTCCACCGTGCAGGGCGTGCTGACGGAGGACCGGCGACGCTGTTGACGGCGGCGCCGCCTACGATGTCCCGCCATGGACAGAAGTGAGGCCGGCAGACAGCTGGTCGACGGCCGATTCGAACTGGTGGCGCCGCTCGGCGCCGGTGGCATGGGCACGGTGTGGCGCGCCCGCGACATCGCCCTGCACCGCGATGTCGCCCTGAAGGAGGTGCGCCCGCCGGACCCGGCGACGGCCGAGGCCCAGCCCGGTCTCACCGTCCAGTTGCGGGAGCGGGCGGTGCGCGAGGCCCGGGCCCTGGCCCGCCTCGCGCACCCGAACGTCGTCACCATCCACCACATCGTCGAGCCGGCGGCCGGCACGGACGGGCACCCCTGGATCGTGATGGAGCTGGTCAAGGGCGGCTCCCTGCACGACCGGCTGGAGTCGGGTCCGCTGCCGGTCGCCGACGTGATCAGGATCGGCCTGGACGTCCTGTCGGCGCTGCGCGCCGCGCACGCCGAAGGGGTGCTGCACCGCGACGTGAAGCCGGCCAACGTGCTGCTGCGGGCCGACGGCTCGGCCGTGCTGACCGACTTCGGCATCGCCGCCCTGCACGGCTCGACCGCCCTCACGTCCACCGGTGTGCTCATCGGCTCGCCGGAGTACATCGCGCCGGAGCGGGCGCGCGGCGAGGAGGGGCTCCCGGCCTCCGACCTGTGGTCGCTCGGCATGCTGCTGTACGTGGCGGCGGAGGGCACGCACCCGATGCGCCGGGCCACCAGCCTGGCCACCGTCGTCGCCGTGCTGGAGGATCCGGTCCCGGCCCCGGTGCGGTCCGGCCCGCTGGGGCCCGTCCTGGAGCAGCTGCTCGTACGGGACCTGGCCGCGCGGCCCGACGCGGCCCGGCTGGAACAGCTGCTCCGGGACGCGAGCGCTGCTCTTGGCGCTTCCGCGTCCCCGCAGACGCCTCCGGCGGGCCTCGGCCGGTACGGTCCGCCGAGCACGCAGCTCTCCACGCCGCAGCCGGCGACGGCCCCGCCCGGCGCCGTTCCCCCGGCGGTCGGTCCGGCCGTCGGTCCGGGCGGCGCCGGCCCGGTGCCGCCCGGCGCGATGGCCCCCGCCGGCCCGTACGCACCACCGCCGCCGTTCACTCCCGGCGGCGGATCCCCGTACGGGTTCACCACGCCCGTGACCGCGCCGGGCCACACCCCGCGGCGCCGCCCGGCCCTGATCGGCGGCCTCCTCGCGGTGGCCCTGGCCGGCGGCGCGATCGCCCTCGTCAACGGCTTCCCCGGAGGCGGGGCCGAGGGCGGCGCCAAGGGCGGCAGCGGCTCGGGCGGCTCCGGCGCCTCCGCGGCCGCCACCCCGGCCGCGAGCGGGGGCGCCAAGCCGGCCGCGCCCAGCGGCAACGGCGGCCCCGCCGCCCCCAAGGGCAGCCTGCTCACCCCCGCCAACGTCCGCACCGCGATCGAGGCGCTCAAGCAGAAGACGGGCACCACCACCTTCGCGGAGATGACCGTCTACGAGGAGTACGTCATCGCCTCGATCCCCACCGGCCCCGGAGCCAAGACCTACGACCGCTGGGACTACCGCGACGGCGAGGCCAAGCGCAGCGGCCCCGGAGGCACCCTCAAGCCGGACGAGCCGCCGATCGACATGAGCACCGTCAACTGGGACGCCCTGCCCGGCCTGCTCGACACGGCCACGCGGGAGCTCGGCGTCGCCAACCCGACCTCCCGCTACGTCATCATCGAGCCCTGGCTCTTCGACGGGAGCCCCTCCATGCGCCCCTACCTCAGCGACGAGTACGGGCAGGGCGGGTACGTCCACGCCGACACCCAGGGCAAGGTGAAGAAGGTCTACCGCCTCTGAGATCGTGTACCCGTACGCATGTCGCACCGGCATGCGTACGGCCCGACACGGTTCGAGGAGCACGACCACCATGCCCACCTGGCGCACGACCCTCACGGCGGCCGGCATACGCGAGCCCCGGCTGCGCGACGACTACACGCGCGTCGCCCGCCGGGTCCTGCGCCGGGAACCGGCCCCGTACCTGACGCTGCGCCTGCTCGCCGCTCCCGGGCTGGTGCCGTGGATGACGGCCGGGGTCTGCTTCATGAACCTGGTCGACGACGTGGCCGAGACCGGCACCCCGCAGCAGCGCCGCGACGGCCTGGCCGCACTGGCCGGGCGCATCGACACGGCGCTGCGGACCGGCGACAGCCCCGACCCGCTGCTGCGCGCCTACGCGCACGCGGTGGCCTCGCGCGGGCTGCCCGCGCACTGGATCACCCGGTTCCTGGACGGCGCGGCCACCGCCGAGGCCGGCTTCGACGGCTTCGGGACCGAGGAGGACTTCCAGGCCTACCTCGACGCCTACGCCTGGCCGGGCCTGATGGCCTTCACCGGCCTGCAGTACCAGGGCGGCCCCGACGGGGAACAGGCGGCCGGATGGCGGCGGTTCGTGGACGCCGCCCAGCGCGTCGACTTCCTCGCCGACCTCGCCGGGGACCTCGCCGACGGCCGCCTCTGCCTGCCGCGCGCCCTCCTCGCCGAGCACTCCGTGACCCGCTCAGACCTCGAACAGGCCCGGGACACCCCGGCCGTACGCGCCCTCCTCGACGCGTCGACACGGCGGGCCCGGACCGCCCTGGAGGCCACCGACGGCATCCTCGACGTCGTGGACCCGGGGCTTCGTCCGGTGGTCGCCGCCATGACCGAGCTGATGGGACACCAACTGGCCGCCGTGGAGCGGGCCGGCGCGGCCGCCCTGCGCCGCGACGTCGGCTACGGCCTGGCGGCACCCCTGCGCACCCTGGCCCGCGCCCGCGCGTCCCGGGCGGCGGCCGCCGCCCGGTCCGGGCCCGTCAGTACGGGCCGTTGACGTTGTCGATCGAGCCGTAGCGCGCGGCCGCGTAGTTGCAGGCGGCCGTGATGTTCGCGACGGGGTCGTACGAGTCGTTCGAGGTACCGGGCACGTGGTAGGCCCGGAAGGTGGGGTCGATGACCTGGAGCAGGCCCTTGGAAGGAATGCCGGCCGCGGCATTGGAGTCCCAGTTGTTGATGGCCAGGGGGTTTCCGGAGGACTCTCGCATCACATTGCGGTAAATGCCGTTGTAGGTGCCGGGGATTCCGTGCTTGGCCATGACGGCCAGGGACTCCCGGATCCACCCGTCGAGGTTGTTCGGGTAGGCGGCGGCCGGCTTGACCGCGGCCTTCGCCTTGGCCACGGCCGCCTTCGCCGCGGCGCCGAGGCTCAGCTTGGTGCCGGGGCGGATGACCGACGGGTTGCTGCCGATGACACTGCGGTTGGCCTCGTACAGGGCCTGCCAGCCGCCGCTGACCGCGTGCTGGGCGGCGATCTTCGTGAGGGTGTCGCCCGCGGCCACGGAGTAGGTCGTGGGCGCGGCCGTCTTGGCCGCGGGAACCTTGGCGGGCGCCGCCGCAGGAGCCGCCGCGGGCAGCGACGCGGTGGTCACCGCGGGGGACACCGCCGGCTGGCCGACGGCCGCACCGGCCGTGGTCGCGCCGATCAGCGGGAGGGCCAGGGCCGCGCCGCCCGTGCCCGCGAAGGCCAGCTTGCGGGTGATCGGACGCTGCTTGGGGCGGCGGTGCTTGCCGTGTCCGGGCATGGCGGAATTCCTCACGTGCGGGTGCGGGGTGATCCCTGGCGGCGGCCGGATTCGGCAGCTGCCCGCCGGGAACGACGTGACCGTAAGCGAGTCCGAGGGAACGGAACAAGGCTCGGAATCACCCCGGTGATCGAACGGCCCGCGCAGGCCCGGAAAATGACCTTGTCGGATGCTTCGGGAAATGCCGGAATTCCTTTACGGAAAAGGGGAAAACGCCGTCCGGGTAAATGATGTTGATGGCGTTCGCGTGACCCATATCACGGGTTTCGGGCGCGGAGTGCAAAACGGACAAGTGCCCCCTCTGTGTGCCTGATTCGGGCATTCGGGCTGTTCTTTTCCAACCGCCCAGGGTGGGCGTATTCCGGCGCGCCCGCCCTGGGTCGGGGCATCCCGCGACGCGCCTCAGACCTGCGCCGGCCGATCCGCGCGCCCCGGCTCCAGCCGCTCCAGCCGCTCCAGCCGCTCCAGGGCCTCCGACACCGCCCCCGCGCTCGCCGGCAGCAGCGGCAGGCGTACGTCCGGGGTCGGGATCCGGCCCTGGGCGTGGAGCACCGCCTTGACGACCACCGGATTGGGCTCGGCGAAGGCCGCCGCGGACAGCGCGGCCAGGGCGTGGCCCAGGGGCCGGGCCCGAGGCGCGTCGCCGGCTCGCCAGGCGGCCACCAGCTCCGCGTACCGCGCCGTCGCCAGGTGTGCCGAGGCGAGGATCCCGCCCGCCGCTCCAAGCGCCAGCATCGGCGACAGGTACACGTCGTCGCCCGCCAGCACCGTGAAGGAGTCCGGCAGGTCGCCGAGCAGCGCGACCGTGTCCTGGCCGATGTCTCCGGCCGCGTACTTCACCCCGGCCACGCCGGGCAGCTCCCCGAGCCGCCGCAGCGCCGCCGCGTCCAGCGGCTGCCCCGTCCGGTACGGGATGTGGTAGACGACCAGCGGTACGGGGCTGAGCCCTGCCAGCCGCGCGAAGTGCGCCACCACCCCCTCCGCCCCGGGCCGGACGAACGGCGGCACGGTCACCAGCGCCGCCCGCACCTCGGGCCGGTGCGCGAGCCGGCGGAGCGCGGCCTCCGCAGCCCGGGTGCCGCTCGCCCCGGCGCCCACGGTCAGTGCCGCCCCGCGCTCCCGGCAGACCCGCGCGCAGACGTCGGTGACCAGCTCCCGCTCGGCTTCGTCCAGCGCGGCGGTCTCGGCGGTGGTCCCGAGGGCGACGATCCCGGTGGCGCCCTCGTCGAGCACCTCGTGGGCGAGTGCCTCCAGCGCCTCGGCGGCGACGTCCCCGGCGGGCGTGAAGGGGGTGATCAGCGGTACGTGAATCCCGTGAAGGGAAGTGTCCTGTGCCATGCCGACGATCCTCCGGCGCCGCGACCGCCGAATCCAGTTCGCGTTTCTTACCTGAACCGTAAGCTGATCCGATGCTCGACGTACGACGCCTGCGCCTGCTGCGCGAACTCGCCCGCCGCGGCACGATCGCCGCCGTGGCGGAGGCACTTGCCTTCAGCCCTTCGGCGGTGTCCCAGCAACTCGCCGTCCTCGAACGCGAAGCCGGGCTCGCCCTCCTCGAACGCACCGGCCGCAGCGTCCGCCTCACGCCCGCCGGCCAGAACCTCGTCCGGCACGCCGAGGCCGTGCTGGAACGGCTGGAAGAGGCCGCAGCCGACCTCGCCGAGGCGCGCAGCGGACTGGCCGGCGCCCTGCGGATCGGCGCCTTCCCCACCGCCACCCGGGCCATCGTCCCGGCGGCCCTGGTCGCGCTCGCCCGGCGCCATCCGGGGCTGGAGCCGATGGTGTCGGAGACCGACCCGGCGGCCGTGGCGCACGCCCTGCGGGCCGGTGACCTGGACGTGGCCCTGGTGCACGAGTACGACTTCGTCCCCGCGCCGCCGGAACCCGGCCTTGCCACCGAGCCCCTCTACCGCGAGGCGATGTACCTGGCCGCACCGGCAGCCGCACTCGTCCCGTCCCGGGTCCCCGGACCCGTACCCCCGACCGGATCCGGGCCGGGGCCCGACCAGGGATCCGCCCTGCGGGCCCACGCCGACGCCCCCTGGATCACCGCCACCCCCGGCACCCTCTGCCACGCCATGACCGTACGGGCCTGCCAGGCCGCCGGATTCACGCCGCGCGTGCGTCACCAGGTGGACGATTTCGCCACTGTCCTCGCCCTCGTCGCGGCGGGCCAGGGCGTCGCCGTCGTACCGCAGCTCGGCATCCCGGAGCACGGCGCCCCGGCCGTGGCCCTCACCCGGCTTCTGATGGAGCGCCGCACCCAGGTGGCCTTCCGCAGCGGCGCCGCCGCCCACCCGGCGGTGGCCGCCTTCGGGGCCGCGCTCCGCGCCGCCGTACCGCCGGAACTCGCCACCACGCAAGCGAAGGGGTGACGCAACTCCCGTACCCCGCCCCGCCCGTGTACGTTCGTTGATCCAGACGGATCCGAACAGAGCGGGGTATGACGTGATGCATCGCGTACGCGGGGTCATCGCACGGAGCAAGGGCGCACCGGTGGAGACGACGACGATCCTCGTACCGGACCCCGGGCCGGGCGAGGCGCTGGTCCGCGTCCAGGCCTGCGGTGTCTGCCACACCGACCTGCACTACCGCGAGGGCGGCATCAACGACGAGTTCCCCTTCCTCCTCGGCCACGAGGCCGCCGGCATCGTCGAGGCGGTGGGCCCGGACGTCACCTCCGTCGCCCCCGGTGACTTCGTCGTCCTCAACTGGCGTGCGGTGTGCGGCACCTGCCGGGCCTGCAAGCGGGGCCGCCCCTGGTACTGCTTCGCCACGCACAACGCCACCCAGCCGATGACGCTGGAGGACGGCACCCGGCTGTCCCCGGCGCTCGGCATCGGTGCGTTCGCCGAGAAGACCCTGGTCGCCGCCGGCCAGTGCACCAAGGTCGACCCGGCCGCCTCGCCGGCCGCGGCCGGCCTCCTCGGCTGCGGGGTCATGGCCGGCCTCGGCGCCGCCCTGAACACCGGCGGCGTCGGGCGTGGCGACTCGGTCGCCGTCATCGGCTGCGGGGGAGTGGGCAACGCGGCCGTGGCCGGCGCCCGGCTGGCCGGCGCGTCCCGGATCATCGCCGTCGACCTCGACGACCGGAAGCTGGAGTGGGCCCGCGGGCTCGGCGCCACCCACACCGTCAACGGCCGCACCGAGGACGTGGTCGAGGCGATCCGGGAACTCACCGGCGGGAACGGCGCGGACGTCGTCATCGAGGCGGTCGGCCGCCCCGAGACCTACCGGCAGGCCTTCTACGCCCGGGACCTGGCCGGCACCGTCGTCCTGGTCGGCGTCCCCACGCCGGAGATGCAGCTCGAACTCCCGCTGCTCGACGTCTTCGGCCGCGGCGGCGCCCTGAAGTCCTCCTGGTACGGGGACTGCCTGCCCGAGCGGGACTTCCCGCTGCTGATCGACCTCTACCTGCAGGGCCGCCTCGACCTGGACGCCTTCGTCTCCGAGACCATCCCCCTCGACGCGATCGAGGAGGCCTTCGCCCGGATGGAGCGCGGCGAGGTCCTCCGCTCGGTCGTCGTCCTCTAGCCCCGACCTGCCCGGCGCACACCCGCCCGACCGCCGCCCCGTTCGGTCATGTCTCGCCTATTGTGCGGAACATGACCGAACATCAGGAGCAGCCCGCGCAGCTCGAACCCATGCCCACCGACTGGCAGCGCGCCCTCGCGGTGGTCGCCCACCCCGACGACCTGGAGTACGGCGGCGCCGCGGCCATCGCCGACTGGACCGACGGCGGCCGCGAGGTGGTCTACCTGCTGGCCACCCGCGGCGAGGCCGGCATCGACACCATCCCCCCGGAGGAGTGCGCCCCGCTCCGCGAGGCCGAGCAGCGGGCCAGCGCGGCCGTCGTCGGGGTCTCCACCGTGGAGTTCCTCGACCACCGCGACGGCGTCCTCGAGTACGGCCTCGACCTGCGCCGGGACATCGCGGCCGCCATCCGGCGGCACCGCCCCGAGCTGCTGATCACCCTCAACCACCGCGACAGCTGGGGCGCAGAGCGCGGCGGCTTCTGGAACACCCCGGACCACAAGGCCGTCGGCCGGGCCGCGCTGGACGCGGCCGCCGACGCCGGCAACCGGTGGATCTTCCCGGAACTCCTGACCGAGCAGGGCCTCGAACCGTGGAACGGCGTGCGCTGGATCGCCGTCGCCGGCTCCCCGACCCCGACGCACGCGGCGGACGCCACCGCCGGACTGGAGCGCTCGATCCAGTCGCTGATGGAGCACAAGACGTACATAGAGGTCCTCACCGACCAGGATCCGCACGAGTACTGCCGGAACTTCCTCACCGGATTCGCCGAGCGGGCCGCGGCCCGCTTCGGGGGCCGCCCGGCCGTGACGTTCGAACTGTTCTCGCGCTGATCCACCCTTCCGGGCCCCAGCCCCGTCACACCGTTCCCAAGATGGCAAGCGACCGCTTAGTATGCCCCGCGGAGCGTGGTTCCCGACGGCGGCTGGAGGCCCCGGATGCAGGCATGGCGAGTTCACACCACCGGCGAACCCCGCGAGGCGATGCGCCTCGAAGAGGTTCCGGAACCCGTGCCCGGCGGGGGAGAGGTACGGCTGCGCGTCCTGGCCGCGAACGTCAACTTCCCCGACGCACTCCTCGTCCGCGGCCAGTACCAGATCCGGCCGCCCCTGCCGTTCACCCCCGGCGTCGAGGTCTGCGGCGAGACGGAGGACGGCCGACGCGTCATCGCCACCCCCAGCCTGCCGCACGGCGGCTTCGCCGAGTACGTCACCGCCCCGGCCCGCGCCCTGCTGCCCGCCCCCGAGGCCCTCGACGACGCCGAGGCCGCCGCCCTGCACATCGGCTACCAGACCGGCTGGTTCGGCCTGCACCGCCGGGCCCGCCTCCAGGCGGGCGAGACCCTGCTGGTGCACGCCGCCGCCGGCGGGGTCGGCAGTGCCGCCGTCCAGCTCGGCAAGGCCGCCGGAGCCACCGTCATCGGCGTCGTCGGCGGCAAGGCCAAGGCCCGCACCGCCGAGGAGCTCGGCTGCGACCTCGTCATCGACCGCACCACCGAGGACATCGCCACCCGGGTCAAGGAGTCCACCGGCGGCCGCGGCGCCGACGTCGTCTACGACCCCGTCGGCGGCGACGCCCACACCGCCTCAGCCAAGTGCGTGGCCTTCGAGGGCCGGATCGTCGTCGTCGGCTTCGCCGGCGGCACCGTCCCCACCCCCGCCCTGAACCACGCCCTGGTCAAGAACTACTCCATTCTCGGGCTGCACTGGGGGCTGTACGCCGCCAAGGACCCGGCCGCGGTCCTCGCCTGCCACGCCGAACTCACCCGGCTCGCCACCGAGGGCGCCGTCAAACCGCTGGTCAGCGAACGGGTCCCGCTCGCCGGAGCCGCCGACGCCGTACAGCGCCTCGCCGACGGCACCACCACCGGCCGGCTCGTCGTCGTACCCGGCGCGGAGGGAGGTGCCCGACGGTGACCACCGCCGAGGAACTCGCCCGGCGGGTCCGGGAGCTGCTCGCCGCGCACCCGCCCGCCACCACCGACCGCACCGCCTTCCTGCGGGCCCGCTTCGACGCAGGCCTCGCCTGGGTCCACTACCCCGAAGGACTCGGCGGACTCGGCGCGCCCCGCACCCTCCAGGCCGCCGTCGACGCCGCGCTGGAAGCCGCCGGAGCCCCCGACAACGACCCGCGCCGCATCGGCATCGGCCTCGGCATGGCCGCCCCGACGATCCTGGCGTACGGCACCGACGAGCAGAAGGAGCGCTTCCTGCGCCCGCTGTGGGCCGGCGAGGAGGTCTGGTGCCAGCTCTTCAGCGAGCCCGGCGCCGGCTCCGACCTCGCCGCCCTCGGCACCCGGGCCGTCCTCGACGAGGCCGCGGGTGAATGGGTGGTGGACGGCCAGAAGGTGTGGACCTCCAGCGCCCACACCGCCCGCTGGGCCATCCTGATCGCCCGCACCGACCCGGACCTGCCCAAGCACCGGGGCACCACCTACTTCCTGTGCGACATGCACCACCCCGGCGTCGAGGTCCGGCCGCTGCGCCAGATCACCGGCGAGGCCGAGTTCAACGAGGTCTTCCTCACCGGCGTCCGCATCCCGGACTCCCACCGGCTCGGCGCCGTCGGCCAGGGCTGGGAGGTCGCCCGCACCACCCTGATGAACGAGCGGGTCTCCATCGGCGGCATGCGGCTCCCCCGCGAGGGCGGCATGATCGCCCCCGTCGCCGCCGCCTGGCGCGAACGGCCCGCCCTGCGCACCCACGCCCTCCACCAGCGCCTGCTGCAGCTGTGGGTCGAGGCCGAGGTCGCCCGGCTCACCGGCGAGCGGCTGCGCCAGCAGCTGGCCGCAGGCCGGCCCGGACCCGAGGGATCCGGCATGAAGTACACCTTCGCCCGGCTCAACCAGGAGATCAGCGGCCTGGAGGTGGAACTCCTCGGCGAGGACGGCCTGGTGTACGAGGACTGGACGATGCGCCGGCCCGAGACCGTCGACTTCACCGGCCGCGACGCCGGATACCGCTACCTGCGCGCCAAGGGCAACAGCATCGAGGGCGGCACCAGCGAGATCCTCCTCAACATCATCGCCGAACGCGTCCTCGGACTGCCCGCCGAGCCGCGCGACGACAAGGACCTCCCCTGGAAGGACCTCTCCCGATGACGACCTTCCCCGCGGCAGGGCTCGACCTGCTCTACTCCGACACCGAGGACGCCCTCCGCGCCGCCGTACGGTCCTTGCTCGCCGACCGCTGCACCCCCGCCGGGCTGCTCGCCCGCATCGAGACCGGCCACCCCCACGACCCCGCCCTGTGGCACACCCTCGCCGCGGAGATCGGCACGGCAGGGCTCCTCGTCCCCGAGAAGCTCGGCGGCCAGGGCGCCGGCCACCGCGAGGCCGCCGTCGTCCTGGAGGAACTCGGCCGAGCCGTGGCCCCCGCCCCGTACCTGACCAGCGCGGTCCTCGCGACGGAGATCCTGCTGGGCTGCGACCCGGCCGCGGCTCTGCCGCTGCTGCGCGAACTCGCCGCCGGCCGGCGGGTCTGCGTACCGGCACTGCCGCTGACCCTCGGCCCGGGCGCGCCCCTGCCGGCCCCCGTACGGGACACCGGGGGCGGGATCCTGACCGGGCGGGCGACGACGGTGGCGGACGCGGCCGCCGCCGACGTGCTGCTGGTCCTCGCCGACACCGGGCTGTACGCGGTCGAGGCGGCCGCCGTCTCGCTCGTGCCGCAGGTCCCACTGGACCTGACCAGGCCGCCGGCCCACCTCACCCTGGACGGGGCGCCCGGCACCCTGCTCGCCGATCCGGGGACGGCCCGCGCGGCCGTGGCCGGGGCCCTGCTGTCCGGGGCGGGCCTGCTCGCCTCGGAGCAGGTCGGGATCGCCGAATGGTGCCTGATGCAGACCGTGGCCCACCTGAAGATCCGGCACCAGTTCAACCGGCCCCTCGGCTCCTTCCAGGCCCTCAAGCACCGCCTCGCCCGGCTCTGGCTGGACGTCACCTCCGCCCGCGCGGCGGCCCGGGCGGCCGCCGACGCCCTCGCCACCGCCTCCCCTGACGCGCCGCTCACCGTGGCCGTCGCCCAGGCCCACTGCTCCGGCGTCGCGGTACGCGCCGCCGAGGAGTGCGTCCAGCTGCACGGTGGCATCGGCATGACGTGGGAGCACCCGGCCCACGTCTACCTCAAGCGGGCCAAGGCCGACGCCCTGGCCCTCGGCACGGCAGGCCACCACCACGGCCTCGTCGCGGACTTCACGGAACTCCCCGCCCCGTAGGCCGCAGGTCCCCCGGGCAGCCCAGGTGACCTCCCCCGCCGCGTCGCGTTAGACCCCGTAGCGCGAACCACCGAGCGAGGGAGAGAACGTATGCACGCCGCACACGCCTGGGCACGACCGACCCGCCGCGCGGTCCTGCGCACGGTCTTCACCGCGGCGGTGCTCGCCGGCACCGCCGCGGCCCTGGCCCCCGTCCTGCGCGCCCGCCGGCCCCGGCAGACCCTCACCCCGGCCCCGCTGGCCGAGGAGACGGAGACGTACCGCGGCCGGCACATCGCGGTGACCGAGACCGGGGTCAGCATCGACGGCCGCCCGCTGCACGTGATGCGCCGCGCCGACGGCAGCTACCTCAGCGGGATCAACCACTTCCAGTCCTTCGCGACCCCGCTGGAGCTCGCCCGCGCGGCCGTCGACGAACTCGGCACCACCCAGCTGGCCCTCGCCGCCCCGCAGCACGGCTGACGCACGGATCGGGAGGAGCTCCCCGTGTACACCCGGCAGAACCAGCGCAACCTGACCAGTGCCCAGAAGAAGCGGTTCACGGCCGCAGTCCTGGAGATCAAGCGCACCGGCGCGTACGACGACCTGGTGCGCACGCACGACCGGTACTTCGTGCCCGACCGGGAAAGCAAGCTGCGGGTGGGGCACATGTCCCCCTCGTTCTTCCCGTGGCACCGGCGCTACCTGCTGGAGTTCGAGCGGCTGCTCCGGGGGGTAGACCCGGGCGTGAGCATCCCGTACTGGGACTGGACCACGGACAGCAGCCCGGCCTCCTCGCTGTGGGCCGAGGATTTCCTCGGCGGCACCGGTCGGGAGGGCGACCGCCAGGTCATGACCGGCCCCTTCGCCCACGGGCGGGGCAACTGGGAGATCACGGTCGGCGTCTCGGAGGCCCGCTTCCTCACCCGCAACCTGGGCCGGCCGCAGAACCCCATCACCCTGCCCGGCCGCGCCGAGCTGCAGTGGGCGCTCGACGACCCGGTGTACGACACCGCACCCTGGAACTCGACGGCGCGCGACGGCGGGTTCCGCAACAAACTGGAGGGCTGGGCCGCCCCGAAAAGCGAGCGCTGGCGCAACCACAACAAGGTGCACCAGTGGATCGGCGGCCACATGACCGGCGGCACGGCCCCCAACGACCCGGCCTTCTGGCTGCACCACGCCTTCGTCGACCTGCTGTGGGACCGCTGGCAGCAGCAGCACCCCGGCTCCGGCTACCTGCCCGCCGCCCCCCTGAAGGCCGGCGATCTCCAGCGCGGCCGGGTGATCTCCCTGGACGAGCCGATGCCGCCGTGGAACGTCAGCCCGCGCGAGATGCTCGGCCACCGGGGCCTCTACCGCTACGAGTGACCGCCGGCAGTCGCCGGCAGTCGCCGGCATGCCCACGGCCCGCGCAGCGGGTGGGCATGCGGAAGGGCCCCCGCCTGGCGGCGGGGGCCCTTGGCGGCGTTCAGCCGGGGCAGTGGCCGGTCAGCCGCCGTAGCCGTCGGTGTGGTGCTCGGCGTCCCCAGACGTGTTGATGCAGGTGTTGCCGAACGCGGGGTTCAGCAGGCCGCCCACGTCCACGGTGTTGCCGCACAGGTTGACCGGGACGTGCACCGGAACCTGGAAGACGTTGCCCGACAGGACACCGGGCGAGCCGATCGCCGCAGCGTCCGCTCCGGCATCGGCGACGGCCAGGCCTGCACCGGCGGCCAGGGCGCTACCGGCGGCAGCGGTGACGGCGACTGCCTTCGCGATACGCGACATCAAGAACTCCTCCTGAGATGGGCGCCGCAGGATCTGCGGCGTTTGACATGGCATACAACGCGGCGGGAGCCCGGGGGTCACGGCCGCTGGGCCGTCGTGGTGATCTCGAACCGGACGGACGCGAACCGGGGGGTGATCTGGCCGCCCGCACCGGGCCGGAGCACCGCGACCGTCCTGCCCGTGCAGCCCGGCTCCGCGTAGAGCGTGGCGGTTGCGGGCGTGTCGTTGACCACCCCGCGGGCGCCGCCGCCCCGGGCCTCCCGGCAGCCCTCCGGCGTGCGCACCCGGTCGATCCGGTCGCGCTCGTCGACGTACTGGAAGTCGCCGGGGCCCGCCTGGGCGGTGCCGGCGGCCGCGAGCAGGAACAGGGGCACTGCGCCGGTCAGGGCGAGGGAGCGGACCCGCAGGGTACGGGGGATGCGTGTGAATGGCATGCCGGTCCAACCCGGGCGCCCGCGGGCCGGGCACGCCCTGTCACCCGTGGGGCGCCTGTACGAAACGCGTCCGGCGTTTTGACGGCACACTGGAAGACCGCGCCGGACGCGCCGGACGCAGCGGTTCCACGGAGGACGCGATGAACACAGCGGGCGTCGACGGCCGGCCCCGGGCGAAGACCCGGCACGGTGTGGTCGAGGGCAGGACGGGACCCGGCAGGATCGCCGTCTTCCGCGGCATCCCGTACGCCGCCCCGCCCGTCGGACCCCTGCGGTTCGCCGCCCCCCGGCCACCGGAAGCCTGGGAGGGCGTGCGCGACGCCGGCGCGTACGGGCCCACCGCCCCCAAGCCGCCCTACCCGCCGCGGTTCGCCGCCCTGCTGGCCGACCCGGACATCCCCGGCGACGACTGCCTCAACCTCAACGTCTGGACCCCGGCCCCGGACCCCGCGGCGCGGCTCCCGGTCATGGTGTGGCTCCACGGAGGGGCGCTCACCCGCGGCTCCTCGGCGGTCCCCCTCTACGACGGCTCCGCCTTCGCCCGCGACGGGGTGGTCCTCGTCTCGGCCAACTACCGGCTGGGAGCCCTCGGGTACGGCCTGTTCCCCGACGCTCCCGCCAACCGGGGGCTGCTCGACCAGATCGCCGCCCTGACCTGGGTGCAGGAGAACATCGGGGCCTTCGACGGGGACCCCGGCCGCGTCACGGTCTTCGGCGAGTCCGCCGGCGCGATCAGCGTCGGCGCCCTGCTCGCCGCTCCGCGGGCCGCCGGGCTGTTCGCGCAGGCCGCCCTGCAGAGCGGCGCTCCCGAGGCGCTGCCGCGCGACCGGGTGCGCGCCATGGTCCGGCGGATGGCCGCCCTGCTGAAGGTGCCCGCGACCGCAGCGGCCTTCGCCGCGGTCCCGACGGCGGACCTGGTCGCCGCCCAGGGTGCCGCCTCGCGCCGTTCGAGTCCCCTCGCCGCCGGGCCCGCCTTCGGGCTGGTCACCGACCCGGACACGCTGCCCGGCGACCCGCTGAGGGAGGCCGCGGTGCGGTCCGCCGGCGTGCCGCTGCTGCTCGGCTGGACGAGCGAGGAGTACCGGCTCTGGCTCGCCCCGACCGGCGCCATGCGGCTGCTGGACCGGCTCGGCCCGCTCGCCGTGGCCCTGGCCCGGGCCCGCAGCGGCAAGGACCGCGCCGCCGTGCAGGCCCTGCGCGAGGCGCTGCCCGCGGCGAGCCCGGCCGAGATCGCGGGCCACCTGCTCACGGACCGGCTGCTGCGGGACCCGCTGCGCCGGCTCGCCGGGGCGCGCGCCGCGGACCCGGCGGCGGCCCCGAGCTTCCTGTACGAGTTCGCCTGGCCGTCCGGCATTCCGGGGCTGGGCGCCTGCCACGCGCTGGAGCTGGGCTTCGTCTTCGACACCCTCGCCGTGCCGGCGGGGGGACACCTGGCCGGGCCGGGCGCCCCGCAGGAGCTGGCCGACGTGATGCACGCGGCCTGGGTGCGGTTCGCCGTGTCCGGCAGCCCCGGATGGGCGGCCTGGGACGGCGGCGGCCCGCCGATGGTGTTCGACGGGCCGCGGAGCGGGGAGACGGAGGAGTCCGTGCCGGCGGTTACTCCACAGGGCCTTCCATGACCTTGCTGATGAACTGGATCGGGCCCTCGCCCATGCCGGGTACGTAGGTCTTGGCGTTGTGCTGGCCGTTCGGGATGACCCTCATGCTGGTGTGGACGGGCCCCTTGCCGTAGGTGGCGATCCACTTCTGCACGTCGGGCAGGGTCTTCTTGTTGTTCTCGTTGTCGCCGACCTGGAAGGCGAGGTAGACCTCGGGGCCCTTCCTGTCGATCAGGGCCTTCGCCAGCGTGCCCGGGTCGTTCTCGGACTTCTCCTTCTCGTGGCCCTTCCACAGCGGGGAGTCGGGCACCACGTCCGGGCCGGAGCAGATGGCGGCCTTGAACTTGTCCGGGTGCTTGAGCACCGACTTCAGGCTCGCGAAGCCGCCGGTGGAGGAGCCCATGAAGGCCCAGCCGTCACGGGACTTGATGGTGCGGAAGTTCGCCTTCATCAGGTCCGGAACGTCCTCCGTCAGCCAGGTTCCCATCTTGGGCTGGTCGGGGATGTCGGAGCCGTCCCAGTAGATGCCCTTCTCGTCACCGGACGGGTTGAGGACCGGCATGGCCAGCAGGAACGGCTTGCTCTTGCCCTCGGCGTACCACTTGCTGATGCTGGTCTGGAGGCCCAGGTCGGTGCCCATCCAGTAGTTGCTGGGGTAGCCGGCGCCCCCCGGCAGGGCGATCAGGACCGGGAAGCCGCTCTTGGCGAACTTCGGGTCGTCGTACTCCTTGGGCGCCCACACCCAGACCTTGCCCTTGAAGCCGGACTTCTTGCCGTCCAACACGGTGACGGCCACGTGGGTGCCGTCGTTCAGGGTCATCGAGTTCTTGAACTCGGCCTTCGGCCCGGTCGGCATCAGCGCCTTGGCGTTCGGGTTCTGCTTGGCCGCGGCCCCGTCCTTGCCGCCCGCGGGCTTCCCGAAGGAGACGTCCTTGCCCTTGTCCGTGAACGGGGGTATCTCGAAGTGCCACATCACGCCGGCGGCTATGCCGGCCAGGGCGAGGAAGGAGACGCCCGCCATCAGCCAGCGGCGGCCGCGCCGCGGCCGCCGGGTCTCCTCGGACTCCTGCTCCTCGTAGTGCGGCTGCGGGGGCCCGTAGGGGGGCTGGTGCTGCTGGGGTTCGTACGGCTGTGCGTACGAGGTGCCGTAGGGCTGCTGACGGTACTGCCCTTCCGACCGGTACGGCTGGTGCTGTCCGTCGGGTGAGTACGACATGTGCGGTTGCTCTCCGGCTGGTGCTGCCCCATCGGGGGGTCGGTCTCTTCCGTTCGAAGGATGAGATTACGTGTTCCCCGGTTCCGTTTTTTTCCAGCTCTTGGGTTGCTCTGGGGGCGCTCGTTGCCGAAGGCCTGACGGGCCGACGAGGGTCCGCGCAGGTTCCGGCCGAGGCTCCCGCCGGGCCGCACGCGCCCGGCAACCGATGCCTCCGATTCCGCTTCTGCCGCCGGACGGCAGCGGCCCCCGCCCCGGACCCTGCCCCGGCGGAGGCCGGGCAGAGGTCGGGGCGGGGGCCGTGGGGCCGAATGCAGGACCGTTACGCCGGGACGAGGGTCTTGCGCCGACGCTTGCGCGGGGTCCGGGCCGAGATCCTCAGCTCGATGATCGACCGGACGGTCGGCCACTCCTCGTCGAGGACCGAGTAGAAGGCAGTGCTCCGCACGACGCCGTCCAGCCCCCGCGAATGGGCCCGGCGCACCCCCTCCGGGGTGAACCCGAGACGCTCCATCGCGGCGCGCGAGCGGAGGTTGCGGGCGTCCGCGCGCAGGGAGATCCGCCGCACACCCCAGGTCTCGAACGCATGGCGCAGCATGAGCAGCTTCGCCTCCGTGTTGATCCCCGTGCCCTGGGCGCTCGGGGACAGCCAGGTGTTCCCGATCTCGGCGGCATCCGGGATCGCCGTGAGCGGATCACCGAAGGGGACGCCCGGCACGGCAGGCCACACCAGGGGCCCCTGCCAGTAGTCCAGCTCGAGGAACCGGGTGGAACCGACAACCAGGCCGTCCGCGGCTCTCACCACGGCGAACGGGAGCGACCGGCCCGCCGCCTGATCGGCGAGGGCGCGTTCGATGTACTCGTGGGACGCCTGCACCCCGTGCGGTACGGGGGTGAAGGCGTAGGTCGTACGATCCTCGGCCCCGGCCATGGCCAAGGCCTCGGCGTGGTGCGGGGCGAGGGGCTCCAGCCGCACGGTGCGGCCGGCGAGGAGTACGGGTACGGGCACGGAGCCTTCGGTCCTTCTGGGCGGTGGGGTGGTTGT
This sequence comes from Streptomyces sp. BR123, assembly GCF_013401435.1. Classification (GTDB taxonomy): domain Bacteria; phylum Actinomycetota; class Actinomycetes; order Streptomycetales; family Streptomycetaceae; genus Streptomyces. The sequence goes on along the minus strand of NZ_JACBGN010000003.1, from coordinate 62,299 downwards.
ACAGTCTGCGCTTCTGACGTCACCCCCCACGCAAAACGTGGGTGAAAGGCAACGCGATGTCAGGTGAACGCGAGTGGCTCAATGTAGCCCGATTACGGGCTCGCATGAACCCCCAAAATGGCAACGGCACGGCCATGTTTTCCGACGGCCCCCCGGACGGCCGCCCCGGAGATCTCCGACAACCGCTTCCATCACCTCTGACCTGCGACGATGCGTGCGGGTCGAGGTGGCTCCGGACACCCGCCCGACGCGGCCCGGCCGCCGGCCGTCAACCGGACGTTGCCGGACATCCCGCCGGGGGTGCCGACAGGGTGCCGAGGGGGCCGCGACGCGCGTGAAATGGCCCGGCGGACAGGGGGCTGATTGGACCATGACCATGGGCCACTGCGCCGGTGGAATGAAGGGGTGACGACACGGATACTCCCCGCGCCCGGAGCCCCCCGCCGGCTCGCCGCCGCCCAGCTGGCCAACTCGGTCGGTGACGGCGCCTACTACGTCTGTTCGGCCCTCTTCTTCACCCGTGTGGTGGGCCTCTCACCCGCGCAGATCGGCCTCGGCCTCACCCTCGCCTGGGCCGTCGGCTCCGTCGCCGGGGTCCCGCTGGGGGCGCTCGCCGACCGGCGCGGCCCCCGCGGGACCTCGGTGCTGCTGGCGCTGGCCACTGCCGCCTGCGTCGCCTCGTTCCTGCTGATCCGGTCGTACGGGGCCTTCCTCGTCGCCGTCACCGCCTACGCCACTGCCCAGTGCGGGCTCGCCGCGGCCCGCCAGGCCCTGCTCGCCGGCCTCGTGCCCGTCCGGGAGCGCACGGGCGTGCTGGCCCACCTGCAGGCCGTGCTCAACGCCGGTCTGGCGCTCGGCGCGGCGCTGGGCGGCCTCGCCCTCGGCATCGGTACCGAGCGGGCCTACCTGGCGGTGCTCGCCCTCGACGCGGTCGCCTTCCTCGTCTGCGCCGGCGCCCTGCTCCGGTTGCCCCGGGTGGTCCCCGCGCCGGGGCCGGCGGCGGGGGAGCCGCGGCTGGAGGTGCTCCGGGACCGGCCCTACGCCCTGGTGACCCTGCTCAACGCGGTCCTGCTGCTGCGGATGCCGCTGCTCAGCCTCGCGGTACCGCTGTGGATCGTGGAGCGCACCACCGCCCCCGGCTGGCTCGTCTCGGCGCTGTTCGTGCTCAACACGGTGGCCGTGATGCTGTTCCAGGTGCGCATCGCGCGGCCGGTGAGCGACCTGGACGCCGCCTGCCGGTCGGTGCGGGTGTCCGGGCTGGTCATGGCCGCCTCCTGCACGGTGTTCGCCCTCTCGGCGCTGCCCGGGGCCGGCTGGGCGGCCGCGGCGCTGCTCGTCGCGGGCGCGGCGCTCCAGGCCGACGGGGAGATGAGGCAGTCCGCCGGGGCCTGGCAGATCGGCTTCTCGCTGGCCCCGGCCGAGCGGATCGGCCAGTACCAGGGGTTCTTCGGGACCGGCGTGCCGATCGCCCGCACCCTGGGCCCCACCGTGCTGACCTCCCTGCTCCTGCTGTGGGGGATCCCCGGCTGGCTGCTGCTCGGCGCGGTCCTGTCGGCCGCCTCGTACGCCATCGGCCCGGCGGTCCGGTGGGCGCAGGCCGGCCGCAGCGGCGCCGGGCCCACCCGGGGCGGCGTACCGGCGGGGGAGCCGGTGCGGCAGGGGGCGGGGCCCGACGGCGGTGCGCCCGCCGCCTGAGATCATCTTCGGCATGGACATGGACGACGTACTGCTCCGCCTGGCGGCCGTCGGGCCGTTCTTCGCCGTGCCGCACGGGACGGAGCCGCCCGGGGCCGGCTTCCGGCCCCTGACCGGGCTGTACGGGGAGCACCTCGGCCCGTACGTGGCCGAGGTGGGCCGGCGGATCGGCACCGGCCCCGGCCGGGTGGCGGCGTCGACCGCGCAGTTCGGGATCGCCTCGCGGCTGTGGTCCCTTGGCCTCGGCTGCGCCGCGCTGGGCGGGCGGGTGCCGGACCTGGCGCCGGACCGGGTGTGGTGGCGGCTGCCTGCCGCGGGGTCGCTGGAGCTGTGGCTGCCCACGCCCGGCGAGGGGGCACGGCCGGCCGCGGAGCTCGGCGCGACCGTCCTCGGGAACCTGGAACTCCTCGAGGCGGGTCTGCGGGAGCGCTACGGGGTCTCGCCGAAGGTGCTGCGGGGGAATGCGGCGTCCGGGCTGGTGGGGGCGCTGCGGGTGCTGCTCGACCGGATGCCGGGCGGCGCGGCGGTCGCCCTGGCGGCCGGTCTGCTGGCCGACGGCGCGGCGCTCGGCGGGACCGGCGCCTTCCTCCACGAGGAGGGCCTCGGGGTGGCCTTCGTGCGGCGCAGCTGCTGCCTGTACTACAAGGTGCCCGGCGGCGGCCTGTGCGGGGACTGCGTACTGCGGACCCGCTAGTGCTCTGACCGGCAGCGGCCGGGCGGGAACGGCGCAGGCCACCGGGGTGGAATGCCGCTCCCCGATGGCCTGCGCATGTGCGTGCGGTGACGCCTGTGACGTGCTGCGTCAGAAGGTGAGGTTCCAGGCGTCGATGCGGCCGGTGTCGCCACCCGCGTTGTCGTTCACCCGGAGCTTCCACGTGCCGTTCGCCACCTCGGAGGAGGCGTTGACCGTGTAGACCTGGTTGATGTTGTCGGTGCTGCCGCCGGACCGGTTGTGCAGCGTGTAGACGGTGCCGTCCGGGGCGATGAGGTCGACCTTCAGGTCACCGATGTAGGTGTGCACGACCTTCACGCCCACCTTCAGGGTGGCCGGCGCGTTGCCGGTGACGCCGCTGACGGTGATCGGGCTCTCCACCGTGGTGTTGTCGCCGATGGCGAAGTCACCGAGGTTCTCGAAGTACTTGCCGGGCGGCGGCGTGCTGCCGACCGCCTTCAGGGCGTCGACCTGGCCCTCGCCGAAGAACCCGTTGTTGGCGGTGGTGCCGGTGCACCGGCCGTCCGCGGGGCAGGGGATGTCGTTGGCCTGGGTGGCCAGCTTCTCGCGGATCTGCGCCGGGGTGATGCCCGGGTTGGTGCTCGCGATCAGCGCGGCGACACCCGCCACGTGCGGGGAGGCCATCGAGGTGCCGCTCATGGAACCGTACTTGCCGCCGGGGACCGTCGAGTAGACGTTGCTGCCCGGGGCGGAGACGTCGATGATGCCGCGGCCGAAGTTGGAGAAGGAGGCCTTGGTGACGCCGTCGCCGTTGGCGGCGACCGTCACCACGCCCGGCAGCTCGGTCGGGATGTCCATGCAGGCGTTGGTGATGGTGCGGGTGACCGGCGTCGAGTCGTTCGGGCTGGCGCTGTCGGTCGTCTTGTTGGCGAGGTCGTAGTTCTCGTTGCCCGCCGCGGCGACCTGGAGCGAGCCCTTGCCCTCGGCGTACTCCTGGGCGCGCCGGACGCCCTCGATGATGGCGGCCTGGTCGGCGTTGTCCGGGCAGTTGAACTGCCACGGGTCCGTGTAGTAGCTGTTGTTGGTGACCTTGAAGCCGTGGTCGCCGGCCCACACGAAGCCGCAGATGGTGTTCTCGGCGAAGAAGAGCGAGGTGTTCGGCTCGGCGATGCGGACCGAGGAGATCTTCACGCCCGGGGCCACCCCGACGACGCCCTTGCCGTTCTTGGCGGCCGCCACCGTACCGGCGACGTGCGTGCCGTGCTCGCCGACGTCCCGCCAGGCGCCGGCGCGCGTGTCGGGCTTGCCGTAGGCGCAGGAGACCGAGTCGGCGGCGTTGAAGTTCGGGGCCAGGTCCTGGTGCTGGTCGTCCACACCGGTGTCGAGGATGCCGACCTTGACCGCGGACGAACCGGTGGTCACGGCCCAGGCCTGGTCGGCCTTGATCTGGCTCATGTCCGCGCGGACGGGTTCGCCGGCCGGGGTCGTCGACTGCGCCGGGTTGGCGGGCAGCGCCGGGTTGTAGGCGTCGGCCGGAACGTCCGAGGTGCGGGTCGCGCCCACCTGCTGCACGCCGCTGACGCCGCGCATGGCGGTCGCGAAGCCGGCGGACGAGGAGTGGGCGACGATCACGCCGATGGCGTTGAACGCCGAGAAGACGGTGCCGCCGTTGGCGGTGATGGCCGAGCGCACGGCCGGGTTGTCACCGGGGGCGGTGATCACGAGGTAGGCGCGGGTGCCGGCAGCCCAGGTCGCACTCTGGGAAGCCGGCGCCGCGGCAGGGGCCTTGGCGGGAGCCTCGGCGGCGGCGGACGGGGCGGACGGCACCACGGGGGTGCCGGCGAATGCCGCGGGCGCTCCGAGGGTGAGGGCCGCGCCGAGCGTCGCGGCCAGAACGAGGGTACGTCGGGGTCGGCCGGATATGTGGGGTATCAATGCGTCCTCCGATGACCGGTGTGCGCAAGGCAGTTACCGGGCAGTACGAAACGAGTGGTGGACGCAAGATGTCAGAAGCGTGCCCCTCGGCGGAAGTACTTTTTGGCGCAGCCGAACTGAAGATCGAATGGCTGAAAACGATCGCTGGAACCGGCGGGCCGGCCGGGCTGGGCACCGTGGGGGCGAGCCCTGCCCGGCCGGCCCGCGGCCGGCGGACCGGTCAGGCCGGTACGCCGTCCCTGGCGGCGGCCGACTGGCCGGGTACGGAGGGGGATTCCGTGCCGTGCCCGTCGTCGACCAACGTGGACTCGTCGAACTCCAGCCGTCCCGCGAGGACTTCGGCCGCCCGCTCGCGGTCGAGCTCCTTGGTCCAGGTGCCGATGAGCACGGTGGCCACCGCGTTGCCCGCGAAGTTCGTCAGGGCGCGGGCCTCGCTCATGAACCGGTCGATGCCCACGATCAGCCCGACGCCCTCGACCAGCTCCGGCCGGTGCGTCTGCAGCCCGCCGGCCAGGGTGGCCAGACCCGCGCCGGTCACGCCCGCGGCACCCTTCGACGCAATGATCATGAACAGCAGCAGCGAGATCTGCTCGCCCAGGGCGAGCGGCTTGCCCATGGCCTCCGCGACGAACAGCGAGGACATCGTCAGGTAGATCGCGGTCCCGTCCAGGTTGAAGGAGTAGCCCGTCGGCACGGTGATGCCGACCACCGGCTTGGAGACGCCCAGGTGCTCCATCTTCGCGATCAGCCGCGGAAGGGCCGATTCGGACGAGGAGGTCGACAGGATCAGCAGGAACTCCCGGCCCAGGTAGCGCAGCAGCGTGAAGATGCCGATGCCGGCGCACAGCCGCAGCAGGGCGCCGAGCACGACGAACACGAACAGCAGGCAGGTCACGTAGAAGCCGATCATGATGACGGCCAGCGACTTCAGAGCGTCGATCCCGGTCGCCCCGACCACCGCCGCGATGGCGCCGAACGCGCCCACCGGCGCCGCCCACATGATCATCGCCAGCACACGGAACACCAGCTTCTGCACGTGCCCGATCCCGCGCAGCACCGGCTCGCCCGCCCGGCCCATGGCCTGCAGCGCGAACCCGCACAGCAGTGCCACCAGCAGGGTCTGCAGCACCTGGCCGCCGGTGAAGGCGGACACCAGCGTCGTCGGGATGATCCCGAGCAGGAACTCCTGCGTGGTCTGTGCCTCGCCCGCCTTGGCCTGGGCCTCGCCCGCGTTCTTGGCCGCCTCGGTCAGGTGCAGGCCGCTGCCCGGCTCCAGCATGTTCCCGACCACGAGGCCGATGGCCAGCGCCACCGTCGACATGATCATGAAGTAGCCGAGGGCGAGACCGCCCACGGCGCCCACTTTCGCCGCCTTGCGGACCGACCCGATGCCCAGCACGATCGTGCAGAAGATCACCGGAGAGATCATCATCTTGATGAGGTTGACGAAGCCGGTGCCCAGCGGTTTGAGCTCCACGGCCACGCCGGGGGCGGCGAAACCGACGGTGATGCCGAGCACCACCGCGGCGATCACCGCGATGTACAGGTAATGGGTCTTGTCGCGTCTGGCGGCCACGTCGCCTCCTGGTGGTGAAAATCGTCCCGCCAGACCATCGCCCAGCACTGTGACCCCGGTCACCGTTGCGTTCATTGAGTTCACACCCCGTGCACACTGAGCGCCATGCTCCGCCTCCCCCGTCCGCCGCGCAGCCTCGCCGGCCAGCTCTTCGCCATCCAGGTGCTGCTGGTGGCCGTGGTCGTCGCCGGCTGCGCCGTCTTCGCCTACGCCACCGCCCGAGGCCAGGCCGAGGACGCCGCCCGGCGCCAGGCCGGTGCCGTCGCCCGCGCCGTCGCCGACTCGCCCGCCGTCCTCGACGCCGTACGGGGAGCCGCGCGCGGCGCCGATCCGACGGCCGACCTCCAGCCCTATGCCGAGCGCGTCCGCGTCGACGCGGAAGTGGACTTCGTGACGATCATGGCCCCGGACGGGCGGCGCTGGACCCATCCCGACCCGCGGCGCATCGGCGAGCCCTTCCTGGGCAACACCGCCCCCGCCCTGCGCGGCGAGACCTTCAGCGAGACCTACACCGGCACCCTCGGCCCGTCCATCCGCGTGGTCACCCCGCTCCACGACGAAGGCCGCGTCATCGGGATGGTCAGCTCCGGCATCACGGTCCGCGCGATCAGCGCCCGCCTCGCCGCGCAGCTCTCCGCCCTCGTCTGGGTCGCGGCGGGCGCGCTCGCCCTCGGCGCGGTGGGCACGTACGTCGCCAATGCGCGGCTGCGCCGCCACACGCACGGCATGAACGCGGCCGAGCTGAGCCGCGTGTACGACTACCACCAGGCGGCCCTGCACGCCGTCCGCGAGGGGCTGCTGATGCTCGACGGGCAGCGCAGGATCACCCTCATCAACGACGCCGGCCGCGAACTGCTCGGCCTGCACGGGGACCTGAAGGGCAGCTCGGTCGCCGACCTCGGGCTGCCCCCGCCGCTGACGGGGGCCCTCCTCGCCGACCGGCCCCGGGTGGACGAGGTGCACCTGACCGCGGAGCGGGTGCTCGTCCTCAGCAGCGCGCCCGTCGCCGGCGGCGGCCGCCGCGGCACCGTCGTCACCCTGCGTGACCACACCGAACTGCAGTCCCTCACCGGGGAGCTGGACCACGAGCGCGGGTTCACCCAGGCGCTGCGCTCCCAGGCCCACGAGGCCGCCAACCGGCTGCACACCGTGGTCTCGCTCATCGAACTCGGCCGCGCGGACGAGGCGGTGGAGTTCGCCACGGCCGAACTCCGGCTGGCCCAGGCCCTCACGGACGAGGTGGTCACCGCCGTCGGGGAGCCGGTGCTGGTGGCGTTGCTGCTGGGCAAGGCCGCCCAGGCACACGAGCGCGGGGTCGAGCTGGTCGTGACCCGGGACGACCGCGCGGTGGAATCAGGGCGCGTCGCCTCCGGGGTCCAGGCCCTCCCGGCCCGCGACCTCGTCACCGTGCTCGGCAACCTCCTCGACAACGCCGTGGACGCCCTGACCGGTGTTCCCGGGGCCCGGATCGAGGTCACGGTGCGCCCCGAGGAGGACGGCCTGCTGATCCGCGTGGCCGACAACGGGCCCGGCCTGCCCGAGGGGGCCGCGGCCGAGGTGTTCCGGCGGGGTTGGTCGGGGAAGGGGGAGGGGCGTGGGCTCGGCCTCGCGCTCGTCCGGCAGGTGGCCCTGCGGCACGGCGGCAGCGCGGAGGCCGCCGGAGTACCGGGCGGCGGAGCCGAGTTCACCGTACGACTGCCCATCGGGAAAGGGGTGCCGGCATGACCGGGACGGGTGCGGGCGCAGGGCCCGCGGTGCGCGTGCTGGTGGTCGAGGACGACCCCGTCGCCGCCGACGCGCACGCGCTGTACGTCGGCCGGGTGCCCGGCTTCACCGCGGTCGGCGTGGTCCACTCGCTGGCGGAGGCCACCCGGGTCCTGGAGCGGACCCGGGTCGACCTGCTGCTGCTCGATCTGGGCCTGCCCGACGGCCACGGGCTGCGCTTCGCGCGCGGGCTGCGGGCCGCCGGGCACCCGGTCGACGTGATCGTGGTGACCTCGGCACGGGATCTGGCCGTGGTCCGCGAGAGCGTCTCGCTCGGGGTGGTCCAGTACGTACTGAAGCCCTTCGCCTTCCCGACGCTGCGCGAACGGCTGCTGCGCTACGCCGAGTTCCGCTCCACGGCAGGGGAGGCGGCGGGGCAGGACGACGTGGACCGGGCGCTGGCCGCCCTGCGCACGCCGCTTCCCGCCGAGCTCCCGAAGGGGCTCAGCGCGCCGACCCTGGACCGGGTCGCCGCGCTGCTGCGGTCGACGCCCGACGGGCTGACCGCGGCCGGGGCGGCGGGGGCGGCCGGGATCTCGCGGATCACCGCCCGCCGCTACCTGGAGCACCTGGTGGACACCGGCCGCGCGGACCGCACCCCCCGGTACGGCCAGGTGGGCCGCCCCGAGCTGCACTACCGCTGGCTGGCGGCGGCCGCGGCCGGCTCGGTGTCGAAGGTGTAGAACTTGCGGTGGTCCAGCATGTCGGCCGGGGTGACGTCGTTCCACGGCCGCATGGTGTCGTTCAGGTCCACCACGTTCGCCGTGCCGGCGGCGGGCAGGTACGGCGACTGCGGGTGGCGGGCCTGCCACTCGGCCCACAGCTTGTCGACGTAGGCGTGGTGCATCCAGAACACCGGGTCGTTGGGGGAGGCGCCGGTGGCCATCTGCCCCCCGACCCAGACGTGCACCCGGTTGTGCAGGTTGGCGCCGCGCCAGCCCTCCAGGTGGTTGCGGAAGCCGTTCGAGGAGCTGTTCCACGGGGCCGTGTCGTAGACCGGCATGTTCAGCACGGCGTCGACCTCGGCCTTGGTCGGCAGCTCGGCCACGCCCGATCCGAGCGAGCGCCGCAGGTACGCGCGGCCGTCCACCCGCACGTTGACGGGGAACTTTCCGCCCGCGTACGCGAACGGGCCGTCCATGACCTGGCCGTCACGGGCCCGGCCCGTGCCGCCCAGGAAGTCGGGGGACCAGATCGAGGCGCGTGGGGTGCGGTCCGCGGTCCAGTCCCAGTAGGGCAGGGCGACCTTCGGGTCCACCTTCTGCAGCTCGCCTTCGAACTCGATGAGGAAGCGGCGGTGCCACGGCAGGAAGGAGGGGGAGCGGTGGCCGACCCTTTCGCCGGAGTCGGTGTCGCCCATGATGAAGCCGTTGTGCGTGGTGACGAACCGGTCGTAGACGCCGGTGCGCTTGAGCTCGATCACCGCGTTGGTGAAGGCGCGCTTCTCCTCGGCGGTCAGGCCGGCCTGGTTCTTGCGGACGGTCATGCCGGGCCTCCCATGGGCGCGAACGGGGCGAGGACGGCGCCCTGCAGCTCGCGCACGGCGGCGCGGGCGAGCGTGCGGGGATCGGTGAAGGTCTCGTAGTGGTTGACCACACTGATCCACGTCCCGTCGGCGTTGCGCATCACGTGGAGCTCGCGGCCGTCTATGAGGACCGTGGGCAGTCCGGCGGAGTGGCCGCCGCCGTGGCCACCGCCGTGGTGGCCGTTGTGGTGGCCGCCTCCGGCGGGGGTGATCTGGATGCGGCGGCCCTGGTACACCTCGTCGACCGTGCCGACGGGTTGCGTGGCGCGGGAGTCGGTGGCGGCTGCGTGCGCGGTGGCGCCGGCGATGCCGAGAGCGGTGAGTGCGCCGGCGGTGGTGCCCAAGGCCTGCCGGCGGGTGATCGTGTTCATGGCCGGAAGAGTTATCAGGCCGTCACGGAGAGTTGACCACTATCCGGACATCAGTGGATATGTTGCCCATAGAACAAAGTGGTCGATCTTCCCGTTCCGACCGGTTCGAACGACCGGAACGGGAAGATCATCGGAAATCATCTTACCGGACGGTAATTTCTTCTGCTGCGGCCGACCGGGTATGTGCGGGATCACATCACGGAGACGGCCGGAACTCGAAGCAAGTATATGGGGGTTATGTCGCCTATAGTCCGAATATGGCTCTTCATCAGACGAAAGACGCCGGTGACGCCGACACCGAAACGGACGTGTTCACGTCCGTCCTGAGCGGTCAGGTCCTCCCCAAGTACCGGATGCCCGACGAACATTCAGCCTCCGAAGTGGTCTACCAACTCCTCCACAACGAGCTCCTCCTCGACGGCAACGCCGCCCAGAACTTCGCGACCTTCTGCACCACCTGGTCCGACGACGGCGTGCACAAGCTGATGAACGAGTGCCTCGACAAGAACATGATCGACAAGGACGAGTACCCGCAGACCGCGGAGATCGAGGCCCGCTGCGTCAACATCCTGGCCGACCTGTGGCACTCCCCGGCCGGAGCGGGCCCCGGCACCGGCTGCTCCACCACCGGCTCCAGCGAGGCCGCCATGCTAGGCGGACTCGCCCTCAAGTGGCGCTGGCGCGCCCGCCGGCGCGCCGAGGGCAAGTCCACCGACCGGCCCAACCTGGTGTGCGGGCCCGTCCAGGTCTGCTGGGAGAAGTTCGCCCGCTACTTCGACGTCGAGCTGCGCCAGATCCCGGTGGAGGAGGGCGCGACCGGCCTGCAGGCGCACCAGCTCGCCGAGTACGTCGACGAGAACACCATCGGCGTGGTCGCCATCCTCGGCGTCACCTACACCTGCACCTACGAGCCCGTCGCCGAGATGGCCGCCGAGCTCGACCGGATCCAGCGCGAGTCCGGCTGGGACGTGCCGATCCACGTGGACGGGGCGAGCGGCGGCTTCGTCGCCCCCTTCCTCCACCCCGACTTCGTCTGGGACTTCCGGCTGCCGCGCGTCGCGTCCATCAACACGTCCGGCCACAAGTACGGGCTCGCACCGCTCGGTGTCGGCTGGATCGTGTGGCGCACCGCCGACCTGCTGCCGTCCGAGCTCGTCTTCGACGTGGACTACCTCGGCGGCGACATGCCGACCTTCGCCCTCAACTTCTCCCGCCCCGGCGGCGAGGTCATCGCCCAGTACTACCTGTTCCTGCGGCTCGGCCGCGGCGGCTACCGGCGGGTCCACCAGGTGTGCGCCGACACCGCCGCCTACCTCGCGGGCGAGGTCGGGGCCATGGGCCCCTTCACCCTGCTCTACGACGGCCAGGGCGCCCTTCCCGCCGTCTCCTACCGGCTCACCGACCCCGGATCGGCGGGCTTCACCCTCTACGACCTCTCCGACCGGCTGCGCATGCGGGGGTGGCAGGTGCCCTCGTACCCGCTGCCCGCCGACCGTGACGACACCGTCGTCCAGCGCGTCCTGATCCGGCACGGGGTGACCCGCGATCAGATCGCCCTGCTCGTCGAGGACCTGCGCCGCGCGGTCGAACACCTCAAGGCCGCGCCCCCGCCGAAGCCGGCGGTCGCCCCCCGCTCGGGCTTCCACCACTGAGCGGCCGCCGGGCGGCGGCCGTCACTGCGTGGCGCCGCTCCCGGTCCGGGCCCGGCTCCGGGACCGGTCCCGGCGGGTCCCGCGGATGCCGGTGCGGCGGGCGACGAAGGCCGTCAGGCCGGCCAGGGTCAGGCAGAGCGGCGAGTACAGGGCCAGGTCCCAGTGCCGGAAGGTCTCGGTCGACGAGCCCAGGCCCAGCCCCGAGGTGACGAGGCCGCCCGCCCCGCGGGCGGCCAGCACTCCGGCGAGCGTCCACAGCCCGGCCCGGTTGAGCTTCTCCGGCCCGACGGTCCGGGCGATCCCGCCGTTGCTGAGGACGAGGTAGCCGGCCGCGCCGAGCGCGGCGGCGACGGCCAGGGTCAGCGGAACGGAGGGCAGCCGGTCCTCGGATACCCCGACGACCGTTTCGGCGAACTCGGCCGCGGACCCCAGCGGCCACGGGTCGACGGTCCACAGTGCGTGCAGCGCGGCAGCGGCGGTCAGGCCGGTGGCGGCAACCCCTGCAGCCGCCTTGACCCCGGCTTCGGTGCGCTCGTTCTGGTTGGCGGGCATGGCGGGTCCCCTTCCCCGAAAGGCGTTCCATACAGTGCTGTATGGATATTCCATACAGTAGCGTACGGAACATGGCGAAGGGGAAGGTCACCAGGGACGACTGGACGATGGCGGCGCTCGCGGCGCTCGCCCGGGGCGGTGTCGCCGCGGTCGCGGTCGACGTGCTCGCCAAGGAACTGGCCGTCAGCCGCGGCAGCTTCTACTGGCACTTCAAGAACCGCGACGCGCTGCTCGTCGCCGCACTGGAGGTGTGGGAGCGGCTGGCCACCGGCGAGGTCATCGAGGAGGTCAGCGCGGAACCGGACCCGCTGAAACGGGTTCGGGCGCTCTTCGCCGTGGCCCTCGGGGACGAGGACATCGCCGGTCTGGAACCGGCCATCGTCGCCCAGGTCGACCACCCGGCCGTCGCCGCGGTGCTCCAGCGGGTCACCCGGACCCGGCTGGACTACCTCACCGCCCTCTTCTGCGACCTCGGGCTGCCGCCCCGCAGCGCCCGGCAGCGCGCCGTGGCCGCCTACGCCGCCTACCTCGGCTGGATCGAGCTCCGCCGGGCCGTGCCCCACACCGCCCCGGAGACCGTGGCCGACGGGGAGGGCGCGGCGGAGGCCCTGGACCACCTGGTGCACATGATCACGGCGGGTATCCCCCGGGCGGCGGAGGCGGGCTGAGGCCCGGGCGCCGCGGGGTCAGCCCGGGCAGCCCGGCGGCGGGGGCTCGTTCGACGGTGCCGAGCCCGGTCGAGGCGTACGCGGCGAACACCGTGGGCCGGTCCGTCGTCCGCGTGCCCCAGCGGCCGGTCCGGTCGGATCGGTGGTGGCAGCAAGGCCCGCCTCCCCGGCGCGCAAGGAGCACACCGCGCGGCCCGGCCGCCGCCGCACCGGCCCGCCGCCGGGCCGCGACGGTCTGCACGAGCAGGTCCGGGGAGGGTACGAGGAACACACCCGCCCGGCCCGCGGGCTCCTCGGCCGCGCGCACGACGACCGGAGACGTGCAGGAGCCCGTCGCCATGACGACCTGGGGGCACAGCCCTGCCCCGGGCGCCCTGCCCCCGGCAGACAGCTCCGGCGCCCGCGCGCCGGCGCCGACGGCCTCGCGCCGTCGGGGCCGCAGTTCCCGCCTCGCGGGGCGTCCCACCCGCCTTCCCCTGCCTGTGATCCGCTCGCTGATCTGCTCGTTCTGCTCCAGGTTCCTTCCTGCCCGGAGGATGCAGCCACAGGAATGCGGCGGCGCGGCGTCAGCGGGCGCCGAAGTTCTGCGTCCACCACGGGCCGCCGGAACCCCGGTGGACTCCGACGCCTATGTCCTTGAACGAGCAGTTCAGTATGTTCGCCCGGTGGCCGGGGCTGTTCATCCAGGAGTCCATCACCGACTCGGGAGTCTGCTGCCCCTTGGCGATGTTCTCCCCGTACGTCGACCAGCGGTAGCCGGCGGCCGTCGTGCGGTCGCCCGGGTCGCTGCCGTCGGGGCTGGTGTGCGCGAAGAAGTCCCGGCTCGCCATGTCGTCGGAGTGCCGCTGCGCGGCCGTGCGGAGCTGCGCGTCGTCCTTGAGCGGGCCGCAGCCGGCCTTCACCCGCTCGGCGTTGACCAGGGCGACGACCTGGCCCGCGGGCCCCTGGGGGGCGGGCGCCGGGTCCGGCGCCGAGGTGCGGGGGGCCGGCTTGGACGGGGTCGGCTTCGGGCTCGGGCTCGACCCGTCGGCGGACGGGCTCGGCGAGGCGGACGCCGACGGGGAGGAGGACGCCGGAGCCGAAGCGGACGCGGACGCGGACGGCGGGGCCGACTGCGGAGCCGAAGCGGCCGCCGACTCCGGGGCGGAGAGCGCGTTCACCGGGGCCGCGGTGTCCCGGCCGTCCTTGCCGCCCGAGCCGGGGAAGCCGCCGAGGTAGGCGAGCCCGCCGCCCGCGACGCACGCGGCGAGCACGGCGCCGCCGACCGCCCGGCGGCGGCTGCGCCGGCGCTTGCGCAGGAGGCTGCGGCCGCCGGCGGTGGCCGGGTCGGGCTCCCGGAAGCCGTCCTGCACGGAGACGGCGGGGGTCAGCTGCGTGGCCGCGTCGGCGAGGTCGGCGGCTCCGGGGCCCGGCCGGGCGGCGTCAACCGGATGGGCGCCTCCGGCCGGGTGGGCACCGTTGTCCGGGTAGGCGGGGTAGGCCGCCGCCGCGGGAGCGAAGCCGCCCGTCGCCGCCACCGCCGACCGTACGCCGTCCAGCAGGAGCACCGAGACCGGCACCAGCGCCAGGCCCGCCAGCAGCCCCTCGGCCGGGAGCAGCCCGCCCCACAGCCCCGCGCACCGTATGCACTCCCGCGCGTGCCGGGCTATTCGCTTGCGCCACAGCGTGGACGGGTATCCGTCCCAGCCGGCCGTCACCGCCTGCAGCATCTCGCACGGGGGCTGGGCCTCCAGCGCCCGTTCCACCACCCGGGCCGACTCCAACTGCGCCTTCATCCGCTGCACCCGTACCGCCGTGTGCTGCGGGGACAGCTCCAGCGCCGTGGCCACCTCGGCCCGGGTCAGCTCACCCGCGCACTCCAGCCACCAGAGCGACAGCAGCGCCCGGTCGTCGGGCTCCAGCCAGCGGGTGGCGCGGGCCGTCTCCCGCCGCTGGCCCTCCAACTGGAGCCGTACGACGGTCAGGTCCACGAAGTCGGCACCGGGGTCGGCGAGTTCCCAGGCGGCCTCCAGGCCGCTCTCACCGGGCGCGGTGCGCCGGGCGTGCCAGTACGCCCGTACGCGGTTCATCGCGATCGCCACCAGCCAGGACCGGAAACTCTCGTCCGCGCGGAGGCTGCCGAGACCGTCGAGCGCGCGCAGCATCGTGTCCTGCACGACGTCGTCCACGTCGACCGACCCGTTCAGCGCACGCCCGACGACGTTGTAGACGAGCGGCAGATAGGTGCCGACCAGCTCGTCCTGCGCGCGGGGATCGCCCGCGCGGGCGGCCGCGACCAGCTCTGCCGTGTGCTGTGTAGTCATATGAGGTTCCCTGTCCGTACCGGCGGTCGATGATGCCCGATATCTGGGAGACCGGCGAGCAGGGGCCGGATAACAGTTTTTCGGAGAGAGTTTCCGACGGGGAGTCGACTCGGGGTGTCCTGCCATCCGTACGCGGCTCTGGCCTCCCGGCGACTGCTGCCGGTGCTGCGCACTCCCGGCCGGGCGACGCCGGCCCGCCGGACCGAAACCCTGCTGGTCGCAGGCTGCCGCGTGGTCGAGCTGACCACCACGACGCCCGGCTGGGCCGAGGCCGTCGCCCGGACTGTGCCGCTCGCCGACGCGCACGGCCGCCCCGCGCTGATCGGGGTCGGCACGGTCACCACAGCCGGACAGGCGGAGACCGCCCTGAACGCCGCCGCCGCGGCGGGCGCAGCGGGCGCCCGGACCGCCCCTGCTCGCCGTCATCGGGGACGACGAGCTGAGCGTTCCGCTGCTGAGCAGGGTCGCCGAACTCGGCGTGGACACCGCGCCCATATGCCGGGCCCCCCGCCCCCACGGCGCCTCTGCTCGCTGACGACACCGGGGGGCGACCGCGAGTTGTCTACTGGCGCACGCACAGCGCCGGTTCCACCCCTCTCGCCCGGGCACGTGGCGGCCTGGCGGGACGTGCTCACCGGAGCCAAGGCCCTGATCGGCAGCGTGGATCACCGGCGCCCTGTCGGCGGGCGGCGGCGAGGCCGTGGTGGCCGCCGCCGAGACCGTGCACCGGGCCGGCGGGCACGTCTGACCGCAGCCCTGGCCGCCGTCCACCGCCGCCGCCGCGCTTCGGCGGACACGCGCCCTTAATCGAGTGGATCTTCTCGCCGTGTCATGGCATGGTTGTCCTCACCAAAGGGGTGTAGCTCAGCTGGCCAGAGCGTCGGTCTCCAAAACCGAATGCCGCAGGTTCGAATCCTGTCGCCCCTGCTGTGTGAGCAGATAGTTCGCGGAAGAGGGCCCAGGTCGGAGGCATCGATCTGGGTCTTCTTCGTGCAGTCGTTTGCCGGCGCCACGTCAGGACTGCGCCCCGGCTACGTCATCGCCACCGCACCTCACCCCCCACATGTTCTTGCGGTTCCTGCCGGTCAGGGTGCGGAACGCGAATCGGCCGGGGTGCCGGTGACTTCGACGTCGACGTGGACGACCGCGTCGGCGATGGCCGCCTTGACCGCCGCGACGACGGTGGCGGTGTCCACGCTGTGGATCTGGCCGAGCTGGGTGGCAAGTGCCGTGACCGCGGCCTGCGTCGCCGCAAGCTGCTTCAGCACCTTCTCCGTCTGGGTGACGTGCACCTTGTCCATCCACGCCATGACCGCGCCCATGTACACGGGCTCGCCGGTGTTGGCGTTGGTCTCGGTGTGGTTCCAGACGGCGCTGGCGACCGCGTCGATGTCAGCCTGCGTCAGGGGCATGTCGTCCTCCTCTGAGGGGTTGGGGGCCTGGCCCGTGGCTCGGGCGACGATGGCCGGGAAGATCACGTCCTTGAACTGGGCGACTCGGGCGTCGCCGGGGCAGTCCGTACCGCTGACGGCCCAGTCGGCGTGGAGCCGGTGGTAGCCGTAGCCGGGATCGGATGCGGTGCGACAGATCCGGAGCGGGATGCCGTGCCGCTGGTGCAGCCAAACGCCGAGCTTGATGAGCTCCTCGACCTGGGAGTCGGTCCACGGGTCGGAGTGGTCGTCGTTGGATGCAGTCTCGATGGACACTGCGCCCGTGCCGTCAGGCCGGCGATTGGCGAGGTAGTTGGCGTCGGCCCTGGTCTCGGTGCCTATGTACTGAGCAGGCGGGCCTGTGTACCCGAGGCCAAAGTGGGATTCCAGGTTGGTGGTCTTCCAGTACTCGTAGAGCCGCTGGGGGTCCCACGGGGCCGCAATGCTGTGCAGGATGAACTGCGTCGGCCGGATAGCGGGCTGCTGATCGCTCTCGGGCTGTAGCTCGAGCTTTTGCGCAAACGGGCACCAAGCCATGGGGCGCCTCCTTCTGTGTTGGGAACGTCTTCTTCGAGGGAAACGGCATGGACGAACTCACCTGCACAGTTGAGGGTGCAATCGCCCCGTACGCGTGCTCGCTCGGGGGTGGTGCGCCCTGCACCACCAGCGATGGCAGCGTCACGCAGACACGGGCCCTGCGGCCGCGCACCGCATGCACGGCGCGGCGGCGATGGCGGCTCGACGGTGCGAGTTTCCCGGCTGCACTCGTCGGTACATCAGCAAGGGGCTTTGCGCGAGCCACCATTGGCAGCGCAGGCGCCGCAGCGGCGTACCTTGAACAGCACGCCTCTCGGTAGCCATCTCAATGCGTCCCTCGCCAGCACTGGACTCCCGGGTACCAGGCCCCGAGGCGTCCTGGGTTGCGATGGCGGCGCCGCCGGCTCCTCGGGCTCCGGGTCGGGCGGGGCGGGGAGTTCAGCTGGTTCTGCTCGGACATCGGTGCCGGCAGCTCGTCGAGGATGGCGTGGCGGCCCTGGCGGTTCTGGGTGGCGGGATCTTCATGGCGGGTCCCCGGGATCGGATCTGTGATGCGGCGAGCACCTCGCACCACATCGAGCCGACGCCGCTGGTGGAGCGGATGTCGACGGTGGCTTGGACTTGCCGGTGGCGCGGGAGGTGTCCATGGTGTGGGCGATGCTCACGTAGGCCATGGCCTGCTGTTTCTCGACCGTGGTCTGGTACATGTCTACCCACGGGACGGAGAAAGTCTTCGGCCGGTGCAGATGGCAAAAGTGTGCGAACGGGACGGGAACGCACGGCTGCGCGAGGCACCCGCCCGGGATCGGGTCGTCGGCGACAACTCCGCTGCCGAGGCGGTCGTACAGCGTCCGGCACCAGGTGCCGACACCAGGCACCGACGGCTCGGCCTGTCCCGGCAACGAGCGAACCGTGTTCCGCCGGCGGCGTCCACGTCCCGGTCGCGGGCGCGGGCCACGACCGACGCGCATCGGGTCCGGGCGCGGCGGGGACTGGCCTCCGGCGTGCACGGGCCGTCCGGGGACGGCGCCCCCGCGCCCGCGCCTCGCCCCCGCGCCCCCGGCCCGCGTCACCGGGCGGCTGCTTTCGGCTGGTCCGTGGTGGTCTGGCAGACTGGTGTGGACCAACTCGGCGGTGCAGGACAGGAAACCGGTGCGACTCCGGTGCGGTCCCGCCACTGTGACCGGCCCCTCCACGGAGCCGGAAGCCAGACACTGACGCGCCGCCTCTTCACGTCGGCCAGGGGACGAGGATCCCCCGGAGAGGCTTCGCCATGTCGCGTTCCCGCGCTCTGCTGCGCGCACTTGCCCCGCTTCCCTTCCTGATACCGCTCGCCGCGTGCGGCGGGCCCGGTGCACCGGGCGGGGCGGCCCAGAACCCGGCCGCGGGGGCGGCCGCCGCGCCCGGGTTCCCGTACACCGCCACCAACTGCGGTGTCACCAGCACCTACCAGGCGCCGCCGCGGCGGGCCGTCAGCATGAACCAGCACGCCACCGAACTGCTGCTTGCCCTCGGCCTGCAGGACCGGATGGCGGGTACCGCCTACCTCGACGACGCGGTGCTGCCCGCCTACCGGCCCGCGTACGACGGGATCAAGGTGCTGGCCGAGGAGTACCCGTCCAAGGAGGTGCTCCTCGGCGCCGATCCGGACTTCGTGTACGGCGGTTACGCCAGCGCCTTCGACAAGGCGCAGGGCCGCGACCGTGCGTCTCTCGCCAAGGCGGGGGTCAACTCCCGGCTCAGCATTGAGTACTGCACCGGCGGGCCCGTCGGCCTGGACCAGCTGAAAACCGAGATCACCGAGGTCGCCCGCACCTTCGGCGTCCCCGAGCGGGGCGAACGGCTCATCGCGGAGGAGCAGCGCCGCGTGGACGCCGCCACCGCCCGGGTCAAGGACAAGGCCCGGCCGTCGGTCTTCGTCTACGACTCAGGTCAGGACAGCGCCTTCACCTCGGGCGGCCACGGCATCGGCAACGAGATCGTCTCCCTGGCGGGTGGGACGAACACCTTCGCCGACCTCAAGGACACCTTCGGCGACGTGTCGTGGGAGAAGGTCATCGAGCGCAAGCCCGAGGTCATCCTCATCTACGACTACGGCAGTACCACCGTCGAGAGCAAGAAGCAGCGCCTGTTGAACGACCCGGCACTCGCGGAGGTTCCCGCGGTCAGGAACCGCAGGTTCGCGGTGCTGCCGTTGTCCTCGGTCGTCCTCGGCGTGCGCGTCGCCGACGCCGTCGAGGCGCTGGGCCGCCAGCTCCACCCCGACGCCCCGTGAGCCGCCCCGTCTCCCGGCCCGCGGCACGGACCGCCACACGGACCATCCTGCGGTCCCGTCCGCCCGTCGCCCTGGTCGTGCTCCTCCTCGCCGCCGCGCTCGTCGCGTCCGCCGTGGCGGGGCTCGCCCTGGGGCCGGTCCGGATCGCCCCCGGCCAGGTGCTCGACCTGGTGCTCCGCGGACCCGGACCGGGCGGCGGGGCGTTCGCCTCCATCGTGTGGGACGTGCGGATGCCGCGGGTGCTCCTCGGCGCCGTCGTCGGAGCCGGGCTGGCCGTGGCCGGCACGGTCCTGCAGGCCCTCGTACGCAACCAGCTCGCCGACCCCTTCCTCCTCGGTGCCTCCTCGGGGGCGTCGGCCGGCGCGGTCCTGGTCATCGTCCTCGGAGCGGGCGCAGGAACCGCGGGCGCCGCCGGCGGGATCGCAGTGCCCACGGCCGCGTTCGCCGGGTCGATGTGCGCGCTCGTCGCCGTGTACGCGATGGCCCGGCGCGGCGGAAGCATGACCACAGGGCGGCTGATCCTCGCAGGCGTCGCCGTCCAGTACATCCTGTCCGCGCTGACCAGCCTGGTGCTGGTGCTCGCCGCCAGCCCCGACCAGGTACGGTCCGTCCTCTTCTGGACCCTCGGCGGCATCGGCGGCGCCCGCCCGGACGAACTGGCACTGCCCGCCGCGGTGCTGCTCGCCGGCACCGCCCTGCTGGTCGCCCTCGCCCGGCCGCTCGACCTGCTCCTGGCGGGGGAGGAGGGCGCACACAGCCTCGGCCTGGACGCGGGCCGCTTCCGCGCCGCCGTCTTCGTCCTCGTCTCCCTGGTCACGGGGGTGCTCGTCGCGTACAGCGGAGCCATCGGCTTCGTCGGGCTGATGGTTCCGCACGCCGCCCGGATGGTCGTCGGGGCCGGGCACCGGGCCCTGCTGCCGGTCGCCGCACTCGGCGGGGCGGTGTTCCTGCTCCTGGCCGACCTGATCGCGCGTACGGCTGCGGCGCCCGAGGAGATACCGGTCGGTGTGGTCACCGCGCTCGCCGGCGGACCGTTCTTCCTGTGGATGCTGCGGCGCTCGACGCGCACCGAGGGGGTGGCGGCATGACCGTGGACAGGTACGCGCACCCAGTGGAACTCACCGTCGAGGGCGTGCGTTACACGACGGGCGGGCACACCCTGCTCCACGGAGTCGACCTCACCGCCCGGCCCGGCGAAACGGTCGGCGTGGTCGGCCCCAACGGCAGCGGCAAGACCACCCTGCTGCGCTGCGTGTACGGCACCCTGCGGCCCACGGGCGGCCGCGTCCTGCTGGACGGCACGGACGCGGCGGCACTCGGCGTCAAGGACCGGGCCCGGCGCACGGCGGTCGTCCCGCAGGACGCCACCGGCATGCTCGGGCTGACCGTCCGCGAGGTCGTCGCCATGGGGCGCAGCCCGCACAAGCGGTTCTGGGAGCAGGACGGTCCGGACGACGCCCGGCGCGTCGCCGACGCCCTGGAAGCCGTCGGCGCGGCCGCCTTCGCGGACCGCCGCTTCGACGATCTCTCCGGCGGCGAACGCCAGCGCGCCCTCGTGGCCCGCGCCCTGACCCAGGACCCCGGCCTCCTCGCCCTCGACGAGCCGACCAACCACCTCGACATCCGCTACCGGCTGGAGATCCTGGCCCTGGTGCGGGCCCTCCCCACCACGGCCCTCCTCGTCCTGCACGACCTCAACCTGGCCGCGGCGTTCTGCGACCGCCTGTACGTCCTGTCGGCAGGGCGCACGGCCGCCGCAGGCCCACCGGCCGAGGTCCTGACGGAGCAACTCCTGGCGGAGGTCTACAACGTCCGCACCCACATCACGACACACCCCCGCACAGGCATCCCGAACATCGTCTACCTCCCGCTGGACACGCCCCGAGCAGACCACTGACCCTTCGTGGGCCCGGTCGGCCGGAGGTTCCCACGGCCGGTCCGCCTGCGGGTGTGGTGAAGGGCGCCCGTGGGCCGGAGCGCGGCTTCCGGCCCGGGCGCCCTTCTCGTCGGCTGAGGGCTGCTACTCCGTCGTGGGGGCCTGGTAGCCGTAGGGGCGGGTGATGATTTCCAGGGCGTGGCCGGACGGGTCCGGGAAGTAGACGCCGCGGCCGCCGTCGTTGTGGTTGATCTCGCCGGGGCGCTTCTGCTGGGGGTCGGCCCAGTAGTCGATTCCGGCCGCCCGGATCTTCTCGAACGAGCTGTCGAACTCCGCTTCGGAGATCAGGAAGGCGTAGTGCTGGGGGGTGATGGATTCGGCCGGGACGGTCGCGAAGTCCAAGGTGACGCCGTTGGCGGTTTCGACGGGGATGAACGGTCCCCACTCCGTGCCGACCTCGAGGCCGAGGACGCCGGCGAGGAATTCGGCGGACTCCCGGTTGTTCAGGGAGTGGACGATCGTGTGGTTCAGCATGGCTGACATGTGTGAATGCCTCCGCAAGGCACATCACGGGCACCTCCATGCCTCACCCGGTCGGTGACCGACACGCGATGCCGTGATCATGATCCTAGACCTCCCTTCCGGGAGAGTCCACCGGTTGCTGCGGCTGCGGCGGTTCTACCCGTACACCGTCTTCAGGTTGTCCCGTGCCGGGTGTGTGCGCCCTGCCGGGCCTGCTGCGAAGGCGCGCAGGAGGTTCTCCGTCACCCGGGTCGTCAGGGCGCCTGCCTTCGCGTCCAGCCCGTGGTTGGCGCCGCTGCTGCCGTCGCCCGTGGCGTCCAGGGCCTCCACCCAGCGCATGGTCCCGGTGGCGAACACGCCCGCCCCGCTCGGCGCCGTGTGGTACGCCGTGTCCGCGTGGCTGGGCCGGCCCTCGCACACCACGGGGGAGTGGGCCAGGATCTCGATCGGGCGGGGTGTGGGGAAGCCGGTGTCGACCTTGTCGTACTCCACGCCCACCAGGTGCGCGAAGCGTTCGCCCGCCTCCACTCCGGTGCCCTCGAAGAGCCAGTGCCCCGGGTTGGTCACCACGTACGGGGCGTCCACCGGGTAGCCGTCGTAGATCACGCCGAGCAGCGAGCTCTCCGGGTCGGCGCCCGGCGCCGAGCGGAAGTCGGTGGTCGCCGGGTGGCCCCGCCTGTGCCCTGGGTCCTGGTCGTACGAGGTCTTGTAGCAGACCACGGTGCGGTCGGGCCCCAGGTCGGACGGCTCCAGCCGGATCCGGCGGTAGCAGCAGTTCGCGCCCAGGATCGCGATGTTGGTGCCGGCGTCGCGGGCCGCGGTGAAGTGGGCCCGCTGCTCCGGCGACCAGTACTCGTCGTGCCCGAGGGACAGGACCGCCGCGGCCCCCTCCAGCAGCCGCTTCTCGCGCGCGACGTCGGTGGTCGTCGCGTAGGCCAGCGGTATGCCGAGCCGCTCGGCCAGGGCGAGCAGCGGGGCCTCGTACACGAGGAACAGGCCGGCGCCGTCGTCGTACTCGTACGGCCGGTCGAAGGAGACGGCCAGGGAGCGGGAGGAGTAGCCGCCGCTCGGGCCGTCGTAGCTGCTGTAGCCGCCCCACCGGTTGTACGCCTGCCAGGTCGCCACGGCGTTGACGACGACCGTACGCCCGGCGGCAGCGGCCGACCGCACCGTGACCGGAACGAAGCGCCGGCCCTCGCCGCCCTGCGCGTCGAGCCGCAGCAGGTAGCAGCCCTCGGGCCAGCCCTTGGTGTCGACGGTGGTGGTACGGGGCCACCGGGCGCTGACCATCCGGGTCGCGGCATCCAGGGTGTACTCCGGCTGCCGCACCCCGGGCAGGGCCTCCGAGCGCCACACGAGCCGGGCCCTGGCGCCGCCGTACCAGCCCATCCGGTAGGCGGAGACGGTGAATCGGGGGGCGGTGGTCGACACGTGCAGCCCGAAGGCCTCACCGGGCAGCACGCTCACCTTGTCGGCGAAGCCCTCGATGGCCCGGGCCGGTCCGGCCTCGGTGACGTGCCAGTCGGCGTTTCCGGGCCTGGCGTTCTCGGCCTTGACGTCGAAGCCGCCCGGTGAGGTGGCGGCAGGGGTCTTCGCCGCTTCCGCGCCCCCTCCCTTCGCGCCCCCGGTGTCGCCGGTCCCGCAGGCGGCCACGGCCCCGAGGCCGGCCGCAGTGGCAGCGCCCGTTGCGAGGGTGAGGAACTGCCGCCTGGCCGCACCTCCGCCGTGTCCGGTCATATGATCCTGATGCATGCAGGGCACGCTATGTCACCGCCCGCAGCCGCCCCCACCGGACCGGCTCCCGCCACCGGACTGGCTCCCGCCACCGGACCGGCTCCCGCCACCGGACCGGGCCGCGCCACGGGACCGGGCCCCACCGCCCGACCGCGGCCCCGCCACCGCCCGCCGGGCCGTGCCTAGACTGGCCGTCGATCAACGATCACGAACCGGTACGAGGGTGGAGGAACCCGTCATGCGCTACCTGCCCCTGGGCAGTTCAGGACTCCGGGTGTCCGCAGTGGGCCTCGGCTGCAACAACTTCGGCGGCCGTCTCGACGCCGGCGCCACCCGGTCCGTCGTGGACGCCGCCCTCGACGCGGGCATCACCCTCCTCGACACCGCCGACATCTACGGCGGCCGCGGAGGCTCCGAGTCCCACCTCGGCCAGGCCCTCAAGGGCCGCCGCGACCAGGTCGTCCTCGCGACCAAGTTCGGCTACGACGGCGTGGACATGGGCTACGGCCCGGCCGCCGGTTCCCGCGGCGGCCGCGCCTACATCCGGCGCGCCGTCGAGGAGTCCCTGCGCCGCCTGGACACCGACCGCATCGACCTGTACCAGCTGCACAGCCCCGACCCCGCCGTCCCCGTCGCCGAAACCCTGGCCGCGCTCACCGAACTCGTCGCCGAGGGCAAGGTCCGCTACATCGGTCACTCCAACCTCAGCGGCTGGCAGCTCGCCGAAGCCGTCCACGTCGCACGCGAAACGGGCGCGGTGCCGTTCGTGTCGGCACAGAACGAATGGTCGCTGCTGCAGCGCTCGGCGGAGGCGGAACTCGTCCCGGCCGCCCGGCACTACGGCCTCGGCGTCCTCCCGTACTTCCCGCTCGCCAACGGCCTGCTCACCGGAAAGATCCGCCGGGGCGCGCCCGTCCCGGCAGGCTCCCGGCTGGAGGGCCGCGACGCCTACCTGACCGAGGCGCGCCTCGACACCGTCGAGGCGCTGGCCGCGATCGCCGACGAGCACGGCCGCAGCATCCTCGAACTGGCCATCGGCTGGCTGTCCGCCCAACCCGGCTGCGCCTCCGTCATCGCGGGCGCCACCTCCGCCGAGCAGGTTCGCGCCAACGCCGCCGTCGCCGACCGCCCCCTGGAGCCGGAACTCCTCGCCGAGATCGACGTCGTCGCGGGAACCGCCGGGCACGCGGTGTGAGACGCCGCCGGCCCGGGACCCCGGTACGGGTCCCGGGCCGGCCTGCTCCGGCTCCGACGGGGGCGGTTCAGGAGACGATGTCCTTGCGGGCGAAGCCGCGGAAGGCGAGCGCGACCAGGACGATCGCACAGGACACCGACACCGCCGTCCCCTTCACCATGCCCGCCCACTCCAGGTTCGGCTGGAGGGCGTCCGCCCAGGCGAACTGCCAGTGCGCGGGCAGGAACTCCCGCCAGGACCCCAGCGCCGTCACCGCGTCCAGCACGTTGCCGACGATCGTCAGGCCGACCGCCCCGCCCACCGCGCCCAGCGGCGCGTCCGTCCGCGTCGACAGCCAGAACGCCAGGCCGGCCGTGACCAGTTGGGACACGAAGACGTACGCCACCACGAGCGCGAGCCGCGGCAGCGCGTCCCCGGCCGCCAGGACGCCGCCCGCGGGCAGCTTCAGCGGCCCCCACCCGTACGCGGCCGTGCCCGCCGCCAGTGCCACCGCCGGCAGCAGCACGATCCCCGCCAGGCTGAAGCCCAGCGCCACCACCAGCTTGCTCCACAGCAGCCGTGCCCGGGGCACGGGCGAGGCCAGCAGGTAGCGCAGCGAGGACCAGTTCGCCTCCGAGGCCACCGTGTCCCCGCAGAACAGCGCCACCGGCACCACCAGCAGGAATCCGGCCGACACGAACAGGCAGGTGGCCGCGAAGTTCGCGCCCGAGGCCGTCGCGGTGTCGATGAACGTGATCCGGTTGTTCCGGCCGCCGCCGTCCCGCCCGCCGCCCACCGCGAACGCGATGATCATCACGAAGGGCAGTGCGGCCAGCACTCCGCCCATCACCAGCGTCCGGCGCCGACGCCACTGCCGCAGCGCCTCCACGCGCAGAGGCAGGGTACGGCCCGGCCGGTAGCCGGGGGCCCCTTCCACGGCGGCGGCCGCCGTGCCCTTCACACCGCTCGCGGCGCTCACGGCGTACCTCCGATCAGCGTCAGGAAAGCGTCCTCCAGGCGCCGGTGCGGGCCCACCCCGCTCACCGGCACCTCCAGCCGTACCAGTTCGGCGACCAGTTCCGCGGCCGTCGCACCGCCGAGCCGTACGAGCAGCCCCTCCTCGCAGGCCGCGGCGGACTCCACGCCCTCCAGGGCCGCCACCTTCGCGACGGTGACCTCGTCCACCGGCCCTTCGACCGCCACCAGCAGCGTGTCCCCGCCACCGGTGATCTCGCCGACCTCGCCGGCCCCCACCAGCCGCCCGCGGTCCATGACCACCAGGTGCGTACAGGACTGCTCGACCTCCGACAACAGGTGGCTGGAGACGATAACCGTGCGGCCTCCGGCGGCGTAACGGATCATCACGTCCCGCATCTCCCTGATCTGCGGCGGGTCCAGACCGTTCGTCGGCTCGTCGAGGATCAGCAGGTCCGGCAGCCCGAGCATGGCCTGCGCGATGGCGAGCCGCTGCCGCATGCCCTGGGAGTACGTGCGCACCGCGCGCTCCAGCGCGTCGCCGAGCCCGGCGATCTCCAGGGCCTCCGCCATGTGCGCGTCCTCGGGGGGCCGCCCGGTGGCCTGCCAGTACAGCTCCAGATTGGCCCGCCCCGACAGGTGCGGCAGGAATCCGGCACCCTCGACGAAGGCCCCGACCCGCGACAGCACCGGGGCTCCGGGACGCACCGGGTGCCCGAACACCCGGATCTCCCCGGCATCCGGCGTGATCAGCCCCATCAGCATCCGCAGGGTGGTGGTCTTGCCGGCGCCGTTGGGCCCGAGCAGGCCCAGCACCTGGCCCCGCTCCACCCGGAACGACAGGTCCCGCACCGCGTACCGGTCCTGTCCCTTCGCATACCGCTTCGTCAGGCCCCTGATGTCCAGCGGTACGTCGTCCCCCGGCCCGGGCGCGGGCAACGGCGCAGCGCCCCCCGGAGCACCCGGCTGCGGCGGGTCCTGCGGGTGCACGGGACCCGCTGCCCCGGTCCGGCCGGTCCGGCGGATTCCCAGCAGTGCGGCCGCCACCAGCACCGCGCCCAGCGGCAGGCCCCAGGTCCAGGCGGGCAGCCCCGCCGCGGCCGTCCGCACCCCGTCGGCCACGGGCACCGCCAGCGGGCCCTGCACCGCCACCGTGTACGAGGCCGGGGCCGTCGGGGACGCGTAGCCGAGGTCGGTGGCCGCCACGACGAGCCGCAGCCGGTGCCCGGCCTGCACGGCGTGGTCGACGGCGGGCAGCCGCAGCTCCACGGTCCGGCCCTGCCGCGCGTCCTCCACCCGCAGCGGGGCGACCAGCTGATGCGGCAGCACCTGCTGCCCCCCGTCCGGCCCGATGTCGTACACCTTGCCGAACAGGACCGCCGATCCGTCCGCCGCCGTCGACCGCACGGTCAGCGTGACGGCCGGCGTACCGGTGATCCGCACCTCCTCGGGCAGCGGTGCCGTGTCGAACCGGGCGTGCTGCCCGGGGAAGTCCAGGGACAGCCCGGCCCCGAAGGCGGCCAGCTGCCCACCGATCCCGGGGAGGGAGGACATCGCGGACGGCGTGCCGCCCGCCGGGTTGGCGAAGGTCTGCTCCCGGGCCCGGGCCCGGTCGTGGTTCTGGTCCCGGCCGCTGCCGCCGCCGTTTGTCAGGGCGAACTCGCGGCGGTTCCCGGTCAGCCCGGGGTAGCTCTCGCCGGTCGCGCCGCGCAGCCGTACCGCGCCGTCGGTGGAGTCGATGCCTCCGGAGCGCGAGACGCGGAATGCCGGGCCGGCGTCCGTGCCCGCCTCGCCCTTGAGGTGGCGGCCGAACCAGGCCGCCACGCGTGCCTCGACCCGGTCGGCCTCGCGCATCCCGCCGTCGTGCCCGCCGGCTGCCCAGTCGACGGCCACGGGCGCGCCGTTCGCGGCGATGGCCCGGGCCATGGCGTCGGCCTGGTCCAGCGGGAAGAGGGAGTCGTCCTGCCCCTGCACGATCAGCGCCGGCACCTTGATCCGGTCCGCTACCGCCGACGGGCTGCGCCGCTCCAGCAGCACGCGGGACTCGGCGTCGGGCGTCCCGGAGGCCGCGACCCGCTCGTACATGGCGCACAGCTCCGGGCGGAACCGCCCGCACGCCGTGGCAGGCGCCCCGCCCGCGGGGGCACCGGGCCCGGCGGCCGTCGCGGGGGCATCCGCGGGCGCCTCCGGGGGGCGGCCCGGCCGCATGCCGCCCGCCGAACCGGTGGTGAAGAACAGCCCCGCCCAGAGCTTCTTGAACACCCCCTGCGGGAAGAGGGAGTCCGCGAGGTTCCAGTACGTGACCTGTGGGGCGATCGCGTCCACCCGGCTGTCGTACCCGGCGGCGAGCAGCGCGACCGCCCCGCCGTACGAGGCCCCGGCGACGCCGACCCGCGGATCCCCGGCGGCGTCGAGCCGCACCTCGGGGCGCGTGGCCAGCCAGTCGAGGAGCCGGGAGACATCCCTCACCTCGTACTCGGGGTCGTTCAGCCCGATCTGCCCGCCCGAGCGGCCGAAGCCGCGCGCCGACCAGGTCAGCACCGCGTATCCGTCCCGGGCCAGCCGTTCCGCCTGCGCGCGGACGTCGTCCTTGCTGCCGCCGAAGCCGTGGGCCAGCAGTACCGCCGGGCGCCTCTGCGGGCCCGGGGTGCTGAAGTACGAGGTGTCGATCCCGGCGCCCGGCATGTCGAGCACCCGGTCCTCGCGGTGCACGGGCGCCTCCCCGCCGGATGCGGCGGCCGTCCAGGTCCCGGCGCCCGCGACGAGGGCGAGCGCGGCCGCACCTGCGAGGAGGCGGCTTCGGCGGTGCCGGGGGAGCGGGAGCTTCGGCTTCGGCAGTCGGAGCGTCATACCGGCACCCTAGACGGATCATCGGGCTGCGCTGAGCGCCTCCGGGTGGAGCCGGACACCTCCTTGGGGAGTACGCGGGCGCCTGACGGTGTACCGCATCCGCGGTACGTCGCGCGTTCCGGCCGGCGGTAGCCGCGCGCTCCGGCGCCGGGCACGCCCCGCTGTCCGCCTTTCCCCACCCCGAAACCGGGGCGTGCGAACCCGGCCGCCGCCCGGCCTCCCGGGGCTCCGCCCCGGGACCCCGCTCCTCAAACGCCGGAGGGGCCGGGTTCTCGCCCGAGGTTGCTTATCGGCTGCGTGGCCGGGTTTCGCCGGAGGGGCTGGGTTCCTGCGAGGGGGGCCGGATCGGCGGCGGAGGGGACGGGGCCTGTGGCGCCGGGTCGAACTGCGCCGTGGCTCGGGTGGCGGGAGGATGGCGGCATGCTGCTCGCCGAGGTCGCGCGCGTGTCCCGGGCGGTCGGCGAAACCTCCGCCCGGTCCCGCAAGACCGCCCTGCTCGCGGAGCTGTTCGCGGCCGTGCCCGCGGACGAGGCCGCCCTGGTCATCTCGTACCTCGCCGGCCGGCTCCCGCAGGGCCGTCCCGGCCTGGGCTGGCGTACCCTCGGCCGGCCCGTCGCACCCGCGGACCGGCCCACCCTGGGGGTCGCCGAGGTCGACCGGGCGGTGACCGAGTTCGCCGCCCTGGCCGGACCCGGCTCCCAGGCCGCGCGGAACCGCATCGTCGACGCCCTGTTCGCCGCCGCCACCGAGCCCGAGCAGCGGTTCCTGCGCAGCCTGCTGTCCGGCGAGGTACGCCAGGGCGCCCTGGACGCCGTGGCCCTGGAGGGCGTGGCCGCGGCCGCCGGGGTGCCGGCAGCCGAGCTGCGCCGGGCCGTGATGCTCGACGGCTCCCTGCCCCGGGTGGGAGCCGCCGTCCTCGCCGGGGGCAGAGCCGTGCTGCGCGAGATCACCCTCCGCGTCGGGCAGCCCGTCCAGCCGATGCTGGCGAACACCGCCGGGTCGGTGGCCGAGGCCCTGGCCGCGCTGGGGCCCTGCGCGCTGGAGGAGAAGCTCGACGGGATCCGGGTACAGGTGCACCGCGACGGGGACGCCGTCCACGTCTACACCCGCTCCCTCGACGAGATCACCGACCGCCTGCCGGAGGTGGTGCAGGCGGCGCGGCGGTTCGCGGGGGAGCGGTTCATCCTGGACGGCGAGGTCATCGGCCAGGGCCCGGACGGCCGCCCCGTGCCGTTCCAGGACATCGCGAGCCGGGTCGGGTCCCGGATCGACGTCGAGACCGCCCGCCGGGTGCTGCCCGTCGCCCCGTACTTCTTCGACGTGCTCGCCGTCGGCGCCGACGTCCTCCTCGACCTGCCCGTCCGCGAGCGCTACGCCGTCCTCGCCGCGCTCGTGCCGGAGGGATCCCGGGTCCGCCGGCTCGCCGTCGAGGACCCGGCGGCGCAGGCGGACGAGGCCGAGGAGTTCTGGGCCGAGACGCTGCGCCGCGGCCACGAGGGCGTCATGGCCAAGGCCCTCGGCTCCGCTTACGCGGCAGGCCGGCGCGGCAGGCACTGGCTCAAGGTCAAGCCCGTGCACACCCTGGACCTCGTCGTGCTCGCCGCCGAATGGGGCCACGGCCGGCGTACGGGGACCCTGTCGAACCTGCACCTCGGTGCCCGGGCCGGCGGCGGCTCCTACGCCATGCTCGGCAAGACCTTCAAGGGGCTGACCGACGAGATGCTGCGCTGGCAGACCGGCCGGCTGCGGGAACTGGCCGTGGAGGACGACGGGCACACCGTGCGGGTCCGGCCGGAGCTGGTCGTCGAGATCGCCTACGACGGCCTGCAGCGCTCCCCCCGTTATCCGGCCGGGGTGGCGCTGCGCTTCGCGCGGGTGCTGCGGCACCGGCCGGACAAGCGCGCGGACGAGGCGGACACGGTGGAGACGGTGCTCGGCAGGTCCGGACGGAGGCCCCTGGAGTCCTGATCGGCGGGCAGAGAGGCCGGACTTTGCCTCAGAGGCAAGACGGATTGCCAGGCAGGCAAGGCTCTGGCTCAATCGGGGCATGACACCTGGTCCCGCCGGCCCGGCCGGCCCCGAAGGAACCGACCCCGGCGTCGAAGCCGCCGAGCTGCCCGCGGTGGCCCCGCAGCTGCGCGAGCTGCGCCGCCGCGCCGGACTCACCCTCGAGGCCGCCGCTGCACGGGCCCGTCTCTCGCCCGCCCACCTCTCCCGCCTGGAGACGGGGCGGCGCCAGCCCTCGCTGCCGCTGTTGCTCGGGCTCGCCCGCACCTACGGTACGACGGTCTCGGAGCTGCTCGGCGAGACGCCCGCCGCGGCCGATCCCATCGTACGCGCGGGCGGTCCGGGCGCCCGCGAGGCCGACGGCTGGACGTACTGGCAGGCAGGCGGCCCCGGCCGCGGCATGCAGGCGCTGCGCGTGCACGTCCCGTACGGCGACCGCAGCCAGGGCGATCTGGTCCGCGTCCATCCCGGCGAGGAGTGGCTGTACGTCCTCAAGGGGCGGCTGCGGCTGCACCTGGGCGAGGCCGAGTACCTGCTGGAGCCGGGCGACAGCGCCCATTTCGACTCGCTCACGCCGCACCGGATCGCCGCGGCCTCCCGCGCGGGGGCCGACCTGCTGTTCGTCCACACGCTGCTGCAGAGCAGCCTCTCCGGCCTGTGCCTCGGAGGCACGGGCACAGGCACCGGCCCCGGCCGCCCGCCTTCCCACCACTGAAAGCCAAGGAGCACCACCCATGCGCATGCAGATGAAGTTCCCGCGCGGACTGCTGATCCGGCTGATCGCCTACCTGTTCGTCGGCCACCTCTTCGCCTTCTTCGTCTACCTCCTGTTCCTCCTCGGCGGCGAGAACCAGTAGCGGCGGCCCGCGGGGATTTCTGTGCGCGGCTCTGGGAACCTCGGGATCCTCTCGCTACCCTCCGCGCATGATTCCCACGGTTGTCTGGGGCACCGGCAACGTAGGCCGTCTGGCCATCCGTGCCGTGGAAGCCCACCCGGCGCTGGAACTGGCCGCCGTGATCGTCCACCGTCCCGACAAGGTCGGCCGTGACGCGGGCCGCCTCGGCGGCCTCGGCCACGACACCGGGGTCACGGCCACCGACGACGCCGAGGCGGTCCTCGCGACCCGGCCGCGGGCCGTCGTCTACGCGGCCACGGGCGACATCCGCCCC
Source organism: Streptomyces sp. BR123 (assembly GCF_013401435.1). Taxonomy (GTDB): domain Bacteria; phylum Actinomycetota; class Actinomycetes; order Streptomycetales; family Streptomycetaceae; genus Streptomyces. The sequence goes on along the minus strand of NZ_JACBGN010000003.1, from coordinate 31,035 downwards.
GACGGCGCGCTCGCCGACATCACCCGGGCGATCCGGGCCGGGGCGGTCGTCGTCAGCCCCGCCCTCTACCCCCTGTACGACCACCGCAGCGCTCCGCCGGAGTTCCGAGATCCGGTGGTGGCCGCCGTCGCAGAGGGCGGCGGCTCGCTGTTCGCCTCCGGCGTCGACCCCGGCTGGGGCAACGACGTGCTCCCGCTCCTGGTCAGCGGACTGGGCACGGCCATCGACGCCATCCGCTGCCAGGAGATCTTCGACTACTCCACCTACGACCAGCCGGACTCCGTACGCGACCTGGTCGGCATGGGCCGGCCCATGGACTTCGAGCCGATGATGCTCATGCCGTCCGTCCCGACCATGGTGTGGGGCGGGCAGATACGCATGATGGCCCGCGCCCTCGGCGTCGAACTCGACGGGATCCGCGAGACGGTGGACCGCCGCGCCCTCGACACCACCGTCACCACCCGCACCATGGGCGTCTTCGACGCCGGCACGCAGGGCGCGATCCGCTTCGAGGTCCAGGGCATCGTCGACGGCGAACCCCGCCTCGTCATCGAACACGTCACCCGCATCCACCCCTCCTGCGCCCCCGACTGGCCGATGCCGCCCGACGGCGGCGACGGCGCCCACCGCGTGGTCATCGAGGGCAGCCCCCGCATCGAGGTCACCGTGGAGGCCACCGACGAGGGCGAGAACCGCTCGGCCGGCGGCAACGCCACCGCCGTCGGCCGCCTGGTCGGCGCCATCGACTGGCTGGTGGAGGCCGAACCCGGCCTCTACGACGCCCTGGACGTTCCGCTGCGCCCCGCCGCCGGCAGACTCGGAAGGAAAGGTCCATGACCGCCATGAGGATCGACGTCCCCGAAGGCCGGCACCCGATCGAGTACGTGTGGGGCGACATGGTCCCCGGGATCGGGCCGGCCGCCGCGAACTTCTCGCTGGCGGTGTACGCCCACACCACCCTGGGGCTGCGCGAGTTCGAGGCCGCGCGGCTGCGCGTCGCGCAGATCAACGGGTGTTCCTTCTGCCTGGACTGGAGGACCGAGCGCGACGGGGAGAAGGTCGAGGAGGAGTTCGCCGGCGCGGTCACCGAGTGGCGCACCACGGACCGCTTCGACGAGCGGACCCGGCTCGCCGCCGAATACGCCGAGCGGTACACCCTCGACCACCACCACCTCGACGACGCGTTCTGGGAGCGGATGACCGCGCACTACAGCCAGCAGGAGATCGTGGAGCTGACCATGAGCATCGGGTCCTGGCTGGCCTTCGGCCGGCTCAACCGCGTCCTCGGCCTCGACGCCGTGTGCGTCCTGCCGGGGCACTGACGGGCGGGGGCCGCGGCCGGGGGGCTCCCGGTTTCGCGTCCCCGTGGTTCGAGCCCACGGAGTTCGAGGCTCCGGGGCCGGCCGGCGCGTCGGGCGGCCCCGGTCTTGTCCGCGCAGCCGGGCTGCGCCTAGAGGTCGGCGGCGATGATCTTCTCGATGTTGCGTTCGGCGAGGGCCGTGATGGTGACGAACGGGTTCACGCTGGTGTTGCCGGGGATCAGCGCGCCGTCGATCACGTAGAGGCCGGGGTGGCCGTGCAGGCGCCCGTGGTTGTCGGTGGCCTTGTCCAGGACGGCGCCGCCGAGCGGGTGGTAGGTGAGGTGGTCGCCCCAGACCTTGTTCAGGCCGAACAGGTCGCTGCGGTAGATCGTCCCCTCCCGTGCGTTGATGCGGTCGAAGATGGTCCGGGCCATGTCGATGGACGGCTGCTTCCAGGCGGTCTGCCAGTTCAGCTCGACCCGGCCCGCGGCCGCGTTGTACGTGAACTCGGCGCGGTGCGGGTTGCGGGTGATCGACAGGTAGAAGGAGGCGTACGTCTCGATGCCGGTCGGCAGCGGTGCGATCTCGGCGAAGGCGCCGCCGGCGTCCCAGTTGTCGATGCCGCCGCAGGGGATGGAGGCCTGGACCTTGCCGGTGGGGTCCCACAGGTGGTTGGCGCGGCCGCACATGACGTTGCCGTTGTCGCCCCAGCCCTTGCCGATCTCGCCGTTCAGGCCGGGGAGGGCGCCGGTGGCCTTCAGCCTGACGAGCAGTTTGCTGGTGCCGACGCTGCCGGCCGCGAAGAAGACCCGGTCGGCCGTCACGGACTTGGTGGCGGTGGTGGTGCCCGTGGTGTCGATCTGTTCGATGGCGACGGTGTAGCCGCCGCCGGGGGCCGGGGTCACCGAAGTGACCTTGTGGAGGGGCGAGACGGTGACCCGCCCGGTGGCCCGGGCGCGCGCCAGATAGGTCTGCTGGAGGGACTTCTTGCCGTGGTTGTTGCCGTAGAGGATTTCGCCGGCCACCGCAGACTTCGGGACGCTGCCGGCGGCCTCCTGCTTCATGTAGTCCCAGTCGTAGACGTCGGGGACGAAGAGGAAGGGGAATCCGGAGCGCTGGGCGTGCTTGCGGCCGACGCGGGCGAACCGGTAGCAGTCCACCGTGTCGAACCAGGCCGGGTCGACCAGGCCGACGCCGAGGCCGGCATTGGCGCGCGGGTAGTAGGTGGCGTACATCTCGGCAGGGTCGACCGACGGCAGGATGGCGGGGAAGTTCGCCCGCCTGGGGGTGACGGCCATGCCGCCGTTGACCAGTGAGCCGCCGCCGACGCCGCGGCCCTGGTACACGGTGATGCCGCCCATCTCCTCGGCGTCGAGGATCCCGGTGTAGCGGGGTACGTCCTTGTCGAGGGGGAAGCCGAGGAAGTTGCTCAGGGGCTGCTTCGTGCGGGTCCGCAGCCAGTACGCGCGGTAGTCCGGGCTGGTGGTGTTGCAGAACACCTTGCCGTCGGGTCCGGGGGTGTCCCAGGCCATGCCCATCTCGACCATGTGGACGTCGACGCCGGCCTCGGCGAGCCGCAGGGCGGCGACGGAGCCCCCGTAGCCGGTGCCGATGACCAAGGCCGGCACGCGGGCCCCGGACTCGATCGGCCCGGCTGCCGGGGCCGGTGCGGCGGCCCGGTCGCGGGCGTGGGCCGGGTGGTTCTGCCCGGCGAGGGCGACGGCCCCGAGAAGGGAACCTGTTCCCGCCATGAATCCGCGCCGCGAGATGCCCTTGGAGTCGTTTCCGTGCAGGGTCCTGTCACTCATGTGACGTTCCTCACTCTCTACGGAATGGGAACGAGTTCTACTGCTGCACGGTTGCGAAGTCACGACCCGTGAACGGGAAACTTCCGGCCGCTCGCGCCGTGCGGGGCGGCGGCTCCCCGCACCGCACCCACCCCGGCGCGAGCAGGGAGGCGACCGCGGGGGAGGCGCGCCGGGTGGAGACGGGTTCCAGCCTCCGAAGCGCTGAGCAGGCCGGGGCCGCGGGGGCGGGCACCCTGCCGAGGGGGCGCAGCCGGCGCTCCACCGCGAGCGGGAGGGCGCCGAGTGGCGAAGGGGCGGCCCGCCAGGGCGAGGGGCGTCCACGGAACATTCACGCGGTGCGCACGGGTGTGTCCCCGGATCCCGGCCGAAAGCCCGGTCACACGCGTGGCGGGGTCTGCGCCGGCGGCTCCAGCGGGGGAGCGGTCAGCGCGCAGTGGGTGCGGCACTGCGGATGGCACGCCCCGGGCCGGGGTGTGCGTACGGTCGCCCAGGCCAGGGCGGCGCCGACGGCCAGCGCCCCCGCACACCACACCATGGCCCGCCCGAAGGCGCTGTCGAACAGGGACGCCGAGAGGTAGGCGTCCGGTCCCATCCCGGCCAGCAGCGGCAGTGCCGCCACGGCCAGCAGCCCCGCGACCCGCGCCGCGGCGTTGTTGATGCCGCTGGCGAGGCCCGCCCGGCCCGGGTCCACCGAGGCCAGCACGGCCTCCGTCAGCGGTGCCACCAGCGTCACCATGCCCATGCCCAGCACGACCATCCCCGGCAGCACGTCCCGCACGTACGAGGCATCGGGCCCCACCCGCAGCATCAGCAGCAGCCCGGCCGCGCACAGCAGCGGCCCCACGGTCAGCGGGATCCGCGGCCCGATCCGCTCCCCGAGCGCTCCCGCCCGGGAGGACAGCAGCAGCATGAGCGCGGTCGTGGGCAGCAGCGCGGCCCCGGCGGCCAGGGCCGAGTACCCGGAGACCACCTGGAGCTGGAGCACGACCAGGAAGAAGAACCCGCCGAAGGCCGCGTACACGCACAGCGTGACCAGATTGACCGCGGTGAACTGCCGGGCCGCGAAGATGCCCGGCGGCATCATCGGTTCGGCCCGCCGCCGCTCGACCCAGACGAACGCGACCGCCAGCAGGACGCCGACGACCGCCGACGCGACCACCGCGGGCGAACCGGAGCGCGCCTCGATCAGCGCGTACGTGACCAGGCCGAGGGCCACCGCGCCCAGCGCCGCGCCGAGCACGTCGAACCGCCCGCGCGCCGCCGGATCCCGCGATTCGGGAACGTGCCGCAGGGCCACCGGCACGCACACCGCGGCCACCGGCACGTTCAGCAGGAACACCCAGCGCCAGCCGGGCCCGTCCACCAGCCAGCCGCCGAGGAACGGCCCCACCGCCGCGCCCACGCCGCCGAACCCCGACCACAGGCCGACGGCCCGGGCACGGTCCGCGGACGCGATCGAGCCCTGGATCAGGGCCAGCGACCCGGGGGTGAGCAGCGCCCCGCCCACGCCCTGCAGGGCGCGGGCCGCGATCAGGACCCCTTCGTCGGGGGCGATGCCGCACAGCAGGGAGGCGGCGGCGAACCACACCACGCCGAGCACGAAGATCCGGCGCCGCCCGAACCGGTCGCCGAGCGCCCCGCCGACCAGGATCAGCCCGGCCAGGGTCAGCAGGTAGGCGTTCACGATCCACTGGAGGACGGCCAGGTCCGCGCCGAAGTCCCGGCCGATGCTGGGCAGGGCGACGTTCACCACGGTGGAGTCGAGCAGGGCCATCGTCGAGCCGAGCACCGTGACCAGCACGATCCACCGGCCCCGGGCGGTGCCGAGCGCCACGCCGGGCCCGTCCCTGCCGGCCGGCACGGCACCGGGTGCGGCCCCGGAGGCGGCACCGGGCGTCGCGCCGGAGGGCGCGCCGGTGCCGGCGTCGGGCCCGCGCGGCCCGCCCTCCGGCGCCGGCTCGCGAGGAGCTGGACCGGTCATGCCTTCAGCCTCGCTCCCGCGCCGCGGAAGGGCCACCCGTACGTACGGGCCGCAGGCCCGGACCGTACGCGCGGACCGGAGGCCCCGGCCGGGCCGTCAGCGGCTTCGGCTCGTTAGGCACTCTTGTAGTGAGCATGACGCCTCCTTCACCATTGCCGCGCACGTCACGCACGTCCTATCCGCACGACCTGCACACGGCGTACGAGGAGACACACGTGGCCCAACGCGACACCCGACGATCCCGTCGGTCCCGGCACCCCTTACGCGCGGCGCTCGCCGCCCTCACCGCAGCCCTGCTCCTGCCCCTCGGCGCGGGCGCCGCCGCCGCCGCTCCGGAACCCGGCCCCGGCCCGGGTGCGGCCGAGCGCAAGATCGAGCCCAAGCTCCGCGCCCAGCTCGGCGACTCAGGCAAGGCCGCCTTCTGGGTCTACCTCGACAGCGCCGCCGACCTGAGCGCCGCGCAGCGGCAGACCACCCGCGCGGCCAAGGCGGAAACGGTCCTCAAGACCAAGCGCGAGCACGCCGCGCGCAGCCAGGCCGGGCTCCTCAAGGCCCTGGACGGCGCCCAGGCCGAGTACACCCCGTACTGGATCGTCAACGCGGTCCGCGTCGTCGGCACCGAGAAGCTCGCCGGCACCCTGGCCCGGCGCGCCGAGGTCTCCCGCATCGACGCCGACGACAAGGTCACCCTCCCGGCGCCCGCCGACGGCACGCGCGAGAGGACGGCGGCCGACGCCGTCGAGTGGAACATCGACCGGATCAAGGCCCCCCAGGTGTGGGACCGGTTCGGCGTGCGCGGCGAGGGCATCGTCGTCGCCAACATCGACAGCGGCGTGGACCACACGCACCCGGCCGTGCACGACCGGTACCGCGGCCGGAACGCCGACGGCACCCACGACCACAACCACAACTGGTTCGACCCCGCCGGCGTCTGCCCCACGGCCGCCCCCTGCGACAACAACGACCACGGCACCCACACCATGGGCACCATGGTCGGCGACGACGGCACCAACCGGATCGGCGTGGCCCCCGGGGCCCGCTGGATCGCCGCGAAGGGCTGCGAGACCAATTCCTGCTCCGAGGCCTCCCTCCTCGCCGCCGGCCAGTGGATCATCGCCCCGACCGACCTCAACGGACAGAACCCGCGCCCCGACCTCGCCCCGCACATCGTCAACAACTCCTGGGGCAGTGCCGCGCACGACGACTGGTACCGCCAGATCGTCGACGCCTGGCGGGCCGCCGGCATCTTCCCGGCCTTCTCCAACGGCAACGCCGGCCCCAACTGCTCCACGAGCGGTTCCCCCGGCGACTACGCCGCCTCCTACAGCTCCGGGGCCTTCGACATCAACGGCACCATCGCCCCGTTCTCCTCGCGCGGCGCCGGCCCCGGCGGCATCGTCAAGCCGAACATCGCCGCGCCCGGCGTGAACGTGCGCTCCTCGGTCCCCGGTGGCGGCTTCGAGGCCTTCTCCGGCACCTCCATGGCCTCCCCGCACACCGCGGCCACCGTCGCCCTGCTCTGGTCCGCAGCCCCCGCCCTCGAGGGCGACATCGCGCAGACCGAGGCCCTGCTCGGCGCCACCGCCCAGGACACGGAGAACAACCAGTGCGGCGGCACCGCGGCCCACAACAACGTCTTCGGCGAGGGCAAGCTCGACGCGCTCGCCGCCGTCACCAACGCCCCGCGCGGCGCGACCGGCGCCCTGAGCGGCACCGTCCGCTCCGGCGGCACCCCGCTCGCGGGCGTCCAGGTCACCGCCACCGGTCCGATCGCCCGTACGGCGACCACCGCCGCCGACGGTACCTACACCTTCCGCTCCCTGTCGGTGGGCTCGTACGCCCTGACGGCCGCCAAGTTCGGCTACGGGCAGGAGACCGCCACCGCGACGGTCACCGAGAACACCACCGCCACCGGCGACTTCACCCTCACCCAGGCCCCCTCCGGCAAGGTCACGGGAACGGTCACCGCGCCCGGCGGGCCCGCCGCGGGGGCCGCCGTCACCGTCGCCGGCACCCCCGTGACCGCGACCGCCGACGACCAGGGCCGCTTCGAGGTCATCCTGCCGCACGGCACGTACGAGATCCGGGCCTCCCACGCCTCCCGCTGCGTCAGCGGCGGCAGTGCGCAGGCGGTCGTCGCGGGCGACACCACCGTCGCCGTCGCCCTGCCCGAGCGCACCGACGGCTACGGCTACGCCTGCTCCACCCCGGGCGGCCGCCCCCACCAGGCCGGCACCCGGCAGCTCGCGCTGACCGGCGACAACACGACCGAGCGCGTCGACCTGCCCTTCCCGCTCCCGTTGTACGGGAAGACGTACGGGCAGGCCTGGATCGGCACGAACGGCACGGTCAGCTTCGGCGGCGCCCACACCGGCGACATCAACGGCGACCTCCCGAGCACGGCCACGCCCAACGCGGCGCTCTACCCCTTCTGGGACGACCTCGTCGTCGGCCCGGCCGGCAGCGGCTCGGGCGTCTTCACCGCCGTCACCGGCACCGCACCGCACCGGCAGTACGTGATCGAGTGGCGGGACGTGGCCCACTGGTCCGCCCAGGCCGACAAGTTCTCGTTCTCCGCGGCGGTCGGCGAGGACGGCAGCGTCACCTACACCTACAAGGGCACCGGCGGCTCCGGCATCAAGGGCGGCTCCAGCGCCACGGTCGGCGTGGAGAACGCGACCGGCACCGACGCCTTCACGTACTCCTTCAACACGCCCGTCATCGGCGACGGCACGACCGTCTCCTTCCGCACCACCAAGTCCGGTGTCGTCGCGGGCCGGGTGCTCGACGCCAACGACGGCGGCGGAGTCGCCGGCGCGACCGTCACCGTCGGCACCGGCAGCGACGCCGTCACCGCGACCACCGCGGCCGACGGCGGCTACGCCCTCCAGGCCCGCGCCGGCCGGAGCAGCGTCACGATCCTGGCCGAGAACTACCGGGGGCTCACCGAGGCGGTGTCCGTCGAGGCGGGCGGCGTCACCACGGTCGCGCCGTCCCTGGCCACGGGCCGGGTCGCCGCCTCCCAGCCGTCGGTGGAGGTCGTCCTCACCGCCGACCGGAAGCGCACCCGCACCCTCGGCCTCACCAACACGGGCACCATCGACACGGCCTTCACCGTGGCCGAGGACGCTCCCTGGCTGACGGCCGCCGCCGACACGGCGAGCCTGCCGGTCGGAGGCAAGGCCACCGTCACGCTGAACGTCGACACCACCGGCCTGGCGGCCGGCTCGGTCCTCACCACCGACCTGCGGATCGGCTCGGTCAGCGGCCGCAGCCCGGTGCTCACCGTCCCGGTGAAGGTGGTCGTCCCGCGCTACCAGGTCGCCCTGGACGCCGGCTCCGACCGCGCGGTCACGGACACCCTGGGCGACAGCTGGTCCCCGGACCGCAGGTACACCCCCGGCTCGTACGGCCACCAGGGCAGCGGCTCGGTGCGCTCCACCGGCCGGAGCATCGCCGGGACGGACGAGCAGCAGCTGTTCCGCAGCGCCCGCGAGGGCATGTACGAGTACCGCTTCGACAACGTCCCGAACGGCACGTACACGGTGGAACTCGGCTTCGCGGAGCTGTCGTCCACCAGGCCGAACAAGCGGGTCTTCGACGTCCTCGCCGAGGGCACGCAGGTCCTGCCGTCCCTGGACATCGCCCTGGAGGCGGGCAGCTACAAGGCCCTGACCCGCACCTACACGGTCACGGTCACGGACGGGGTCCTCAACCTCCGCTTCGTCACCCACACCGGCTTCGGCAAGCCGCTGCTGAACACGCTGAAGGTGACGGACCGGCCCGACAAGAACCAGCCGGGCAGCCGGCCGGCCAGGTAGGCCGAGCCGGTCGGACAGTCCGGGCAGTCCGGACAGTCCGGGCAGTCCGGGCAACGGAGCAGGGCTCCTCCGGCTGACCGGGGGCGGGGCGCCGCGGGCGTCCCGCCCCCTTCCGATGCCGCGGTGCATTCGGGTGGCGGGCGGCGGGCCCTGCCGCGGCCTGCCCGGGCGGGCGGCCCGGCGTCGCTAGCGTGGGGCACCATGACGCTCCAGAGCGACGACCGAACGGGCTGCAAGGACGCGGCGGACCGGATCCGGCGGGTACTGGAGGCCGCCGACCCGGAAGCCGGCTGGGCGGTCGGCGGACCGGACGGGATCCTGGCCCGCTCGGACGGCCCCGGCACGGGCCCCGGGGCCGGCCCCGGGCACGACGGGAACGGGTACGAAGCCCCCTGCCACGACGCCGGCGCCCTCACCGGTGTCCTCGCCCTGTGGCCCGTGATCGGCAGCCTCGTCGCCGAAGGGGCCCTGCACCTGCACACCCCGCTGACCGCCTACGGAGCCGGGGCCGCCGCCCGTACCCCCGCCGGCACCACCACCCACCACCTCCTCACCCACGGGGGCGGCCGCTCCGCCCACACCGCGGCAGCCGCACTCACCCGCCTCGCCGAACACCTCGGCGGCAGCCCGCTCCCCGAACTCGCCGCCGTCCGCATCTGGCAGCCCCTCGGCATGGCCGGCACCCGCTGCGCCGACGGCACCCTGTACGCCTCCCTGCCCGACCTCGCCCGCTTCCTCGGCCACCTGCTGTCCCCGGCGGACCACCCCGTCCCGCGCGCCTGGACCGCCGAGTCCCTGCGCATCCGGACCGGCGAACTCACCCCTCCCCGCGGCCTCCTGTGGCGCCCCGCCGCGCACGGCACCTGGACCCACGGCGACACCGCCGCCGTCTGGGTCCACCCCCGCCGCCGGCGCTGGGCGGTCCTCTTCCCTGCCGACCCCCACGGACCCCTGCGCAGGCCCTTCCGCGACGCGGTGTTCGCGTCCCCGCCCGGCCCCTGAGCCCCGGCCCGCCGTCGTCACACCGGCGCCGCAGCCCCGTCGCCCGTACGGCTCCGCCCCGCGGCCGCAGGGTCCCCCGCCGCCACGGCCGGGGCGCGCCCGTACGGACGCGCCCGCCCGGACCCCCACCCGCCGTGCTCGGAGCGCGGGCCCTCCAAGATCGACGTACGGTGAGCTCGATGTCACCGACCGCTGGTTCCCGGCTGTGCGGAGGTACCGGATGCGCATGCTCCACTACGCCGCCCCAGGCGGGGCGACCCGGGCGGCCGTCACGCGGGGCAGACGCGGGCCGACGGAACGCGCCGGGCGCGCCGAGTCCGTGCGGTTCGCCGCCACCCGGGCGATCCCCTTCCTCGTCCGCAGCGTCCCCGGCGCCCGCCCGGCGTTCTCCGCGGAGACCCTGCGGGAGCTGCGAGCCCGCCACGGCGGGGCGCCCGTCCCCGTGCGCGGCCTGTCGGGCACCGTGCTCGTCCTGCTGGACCCCCGCGAACTGCGCCAGTTCTACGCCGAACAGGCCGCCGAACCGGTCGGCGCGGCGGGTGCGCCGGCCGGGGCGGGACGCGCCGCCGCCGAGCCCGTGCTGTGCTCCGGCGGGGCGCTGCACAGCGTGATCGCCGAGGAGGCCCGGCAACTGGCCGCGGCCACCACCCTCGAACTGGTCCGCGTCCGCCAGGCCGTGGCCCGCGCCGCCCGGCGGATCGTGTCCGCCGAGCGGGGCGCCGTACCCGTACCCGCCCCCTTCGGCGGGCCGGGAGACCGCGGATGCGCCGGCCTGCTCGGCCTGCTGCGCCGCCGCGGCCGGGCCGAGCACGCAGCCCCCGCCGCGGGGCACGCCCCGGCCGGGCCCACCCCGTACGCCGATCCCGCCGACCCCCTCCAACCCTGGCTGCGGGCCATGGACACCGTCCCCGCGACCGTCCTGCGCACCCTGCTGCTGCTCGGCGCCCATCCTGCCGAGCAGGAGGCGGCGGCCGCGGAGGCCGCCGGGTGCGCCGCGCCGGAGGGCCTCGCCCGGCTGGACGCCTGTGTCCGGGAGTCGCTGCGGCTGTACCCGGCGGTGCCCGACCTGGTCCGCGTCACCCGGACCGAGACCGAGTGGCGCGGGGTGCGGTATCCGGCCGGCACCCGCGTGCTGCTGCCCGTCCACTTCCTCCAGCGCGATCCCGCACACGTGCCCGCCGCGCACGTCTTCGTCCCGGGCCGCTGGAAAACGCCCGGTGCGGCCGAGGACATCCGGATGTCCCCCTTCGGCCACGGCCCCGGCAGCTGCCCGGGCAGCCGGCTGGGACTGCTGGTGACCGCCGGGCTGTGCGCCGAGGTGCTGCGCCGCTGCCGGATCACGGGCACCCGGCCGGTGCTGGACCCGCCGGGTCCGCTGCCCGCGGTCCTGGACCCGCGCGCCATCCGGCTGACCCTCACCCGCCGCTGACGCACCGTCGCCGACGGCGCACCCGCCTCTGTCCTTCCCCTCACATCCCGCGAGGATCTCCATGTCCGACGCCGCGACCTCCTCCGTGTCCACCGACCCGGACGCCGATCTGCTGGGCTCCGTGTCCCGCGAACTCGCCGAGGCCGCCGACGCCGTCGCGGAGGCCGCCCGCTACGCCTCCGCACTGGCCCTCGGCCCCCGATTCCCGGCAGCCGACCCCGGCCGCACCACCGACCCTCCCGCCGACCGGAGCCGCGGCGGCCGCAGCCGGCTCGCCCGCCGCGCCCTGCTGCGCACCCTCACCGATCCGGCGGGCCTGGGCTGGGCCCCGCGCGGCAGGGGCGTCGCACGGGCCGGCTGGCTCGCCGGGATCCTCACCGGCCGCGAGAGCCTGGCCGTGAGCCTCGCCGTGTGCGGGCTCAAGGCCCGGATCCGGGCGGCCGGCATCGACCGCCCCGAGCTGATGGCCGACCCCGACGGGGCGGCGCTGCTGCGGGCCGTGGACGAGGACCGGCAGGCCGCGGCCGCCCGCGTGTTCCGCCGGGCGGTGCGGGAGCAGGGCCCCGAGCACGCCTTCACCGTGCTGGCCCCGGCCTTCGCCGATGTGTTCGCCTGGCGTGCCCTGACCGACGCGAATCCGTTCAACGACCACGCCGGGTGGCAGGTGGCGACCGGCCGGGCTGCCACCGCCGAGCCGCTCCTCGGCCTGGGCGCCGCCGTCCGGGCCTTCCTGCACCGCGACGGCGCCCACGGCCGCACCCAGGGCCGCCGTGCCCCGGGCCGCGGAGCCGGGCGGAAGGCGGGCCGGGACCCCGGGACCGCCCCCGCACCACCGCCGTCCGCCGGGCACCGCGGCTGTGTCCACACCATGGGGCTCCTCGGCGCCGGCGGCCTCCTGCTCGTCCAGCCCTGGCGCGCCCGGTGAAGGCGGCCCCGCGGCTGCGGCCGTCCCGGCCGGACCCGGTGGAGGGACTGCGCGCCCACTGCGCGGCCCTGCGCGCCCACGCCGACCGGCTGGCCGCGGCCGCCGGTGAACTGGAGCGGCAGAACAGCCCGCACGCCGCCGCCTTCCGGGCCGAGGTCGCGGCGCTGGCCGAGCGCTGTGCGACCGCGGCGAGCGGCCTCGCTCTCGCGGTGGCCCGGCTCCAGGGCCGGTGAGGGACCGAGCCCGCCGGGCGACCCCGGCGCCGGGGCGGCTCCGGTCCCCGCCGCGCCCCGACCGCCCGGCAGGGTCAGGGGCCGTGCGGGGAGGGCAGCGCGGCCAGGGCCGCGAGGGCCCGCTCGGTGATCTCCTCGGGAGTCCCGGCCACATCCACGGCGACGCCGGACTCGTCCGCCTGGAGCGGCTCCAGCGTGGCGAACTGCGAGTCCAGCAGGGCGGCGGGCATGAAGTGCCCCGTCCGCGCCGCCATCCGCCGCCCGATCAGCGCGCGTTCGCCGGTGAGGTGGACGAACACCGCGTCGGGCGCGCCGGCGCGCAGCCGGTCGCGGTAGGCCCGCTTGAGCGCCGAGCACGACACGACGGCGCCCCGGTCGGCCGGCAGTCGGCGGAGCCGGTCCGCGATCGCGTCCAGCCAGGGCCGGCGGTCCTCGTCGTCCAGCGGGATGCCGGCCGACATCTTGGCGACGTTGGCCGGAGGGTGGAGGTCGTCGCCTTCCGTGTACGGGGCGCCGAGGGCGTCCGCGAGCAGCCGGCCCACGGTCGTCTTGCCCGTCCCGGTCACTCCCATGACGACCACCTTCACGCGCCGGCTGCCGCCGTCATGGCCTGCCACCGCCCGCCACCTCCCCATCCCGATCAAGCCCATGCGTTCCGGACGCCACCGGACTCGTCTCCCGGCGTGGCACGCACGCGCCGCCGACCGACCGGAACGAGCCCTTCAGCGGCCCGTTCTCCGGTGGGGCGGCCCCTGCTGCCCGGCCGCTCACCGGCCGGGGGCCGCCGTGCGCGGGGTGGTCTGCTGCACCGCCCAGCGGTTGCCGTCCGGGTCCGAAAAACGGACGAACGAACCCCAGGGCAGGTCCTCGATCTCGCTCACTTCCACCCCCCGCCCCTGCAGGTCCGCGTACGCCTCCTCGATGTCCGCCACGACGACCTGCATGTTGTCCAGCGATCCGGGGGCCATCCGGGTGAGCCCCTTGCCCAGGGCGATCGAGCAGGCCGACCCGGGCGGGGTCAGCTGCACGAAGCGGATCTCCTCGCTGACGGTGACGTCGTGGTCGGCACGGAAGCCGACCTGCTCGTAGAAGGCCTTGGCCCGGTCGACGTCGGTGACGGGGACGGCGACCAGCTCCAGCTTGATGTCCATCTGCTGCTCCACGTTGCCTGTTCGGTGCGGTACCTGTCCGCATCATGCCGCCGTCGGCCGACGCCCGCCGTCAGGCACGCGCCTCAGGCCTCGGCCGGCGCCGTCCCGGCGGCGGCCGAGGCTCCGGCCGGGGCGAACTGGGTCCGGTACAACTCCTCGTACCGCCCGCCCGCGGCCAACAGCCCGGTGTGCGTGCCGCGCTCCACGATCCGGCCGTCCTCGACCACCAGGATCTGGTCGGCCGCCTGCACGGTCGACAGCCGGTGCGCGATCACCACCGCGGTGCGGCCCGCCAGGGCCTCGCCCAGTGCCTCCTGCACCGCCGCCTCGGAGGTGGAGTCCAGGTGCGCGGTGGCCTCGTCCAGGATCACCACCCGCTGCCGGGCCAGCAGCAGCCGTGCGATGGTCAGCCGCTGCCGCTCCCCGCCGGACAGGCGGTAGCCGCGCTCGCCGACCACCGTGTCCAGGCCGTCCGGGAGCGCGGCGACCAGCCCGTCCAGCCGCGAGCGGCGCAGCGCCTCCCACAAATCCTCCTCGGTCGCCTCGGGCCGTGCCAGCAGCAGGTTGGCCCGTACCGACTCGTGGAAGAGGTGCCCGTCCTGGGTGACCATGCCGAGGGTCTCGCGGATCGACTCGGCGCTGAGGTCCCGTACGTCGACCCCGCCGAGGCGCACCGCGCCCGCGTCCGCGTCGTACAGGCGGGGCAGCAGTTGCGCGATGGTGGACTTCCCGGCGCCGGAGGAGCCGACCAGGGCGATCATCCGGCCGGGCTCGGCCCGGAACGACACCTCGTGCAGGACCCGGCCGCCGCCGCGGGCGTCGAGGGTCGCGACCTCCTCCAGGGAGGCGAGTGAGACCTTGTCGGGGGAGGGGTAGCCGAAGGAGACGCGGTCGAACTCGACGGAGACCGGCCCGTCCGGGACCCGCCGGGCGTCGGGCTTCTGCGCGATGAGCGGCTTCAGGTCGAGGATCTCGAAGACGCGTTCGAAGCTCACGAGGGCGCTCATCACTTCCACGCGGGCGCCGGCCAGCGCGGTCAGCGGGGCGTACAGCCGGGTGAGCAGCAGGGCCAGGGCGACGACGCTCCCCGCGTCCAGGGTGCCGCGCAGCGCATAGTAGCCGCCGAGCCCGTAGACCAGGGCGAGGGCGAGGGCCGAGACCAGGGTGAGCGCGGTGATGAACGCCGACTGCGCCATCGCCGTGCGGATGCCGATGTCGCGCACCCGGCCCGCCCGGACCGCGAACTCGGCGGACTCGTCGGCCGGCCGCCCGAACAGCTTGACCAGGGTGGCGCCGGGCGCGGAGAAGCGCTCGGTCATCTGGGTGCCCATGGCGGCGTTGAGGGCGGACGCCTCCCGCTGCAGCGCGGCCATCCGCGCCCCCATCCGGCGGGCCGGGACCACGAACACCGGCAGGAGCAGCAGGGCGAGGAGGGTGATCTGCCAGGAGATGCCCAGCATGACGGCCAGCGTCAGCAGCAGGGTCACGGTGTTGGCGGCCACCCCGGACAGGGTGTTGCTGAACGCTCGCTGGGCTCCGATGACGTCGTTGTTGAGCCTGCTGACCAGGGCGCCGGTCCGGGTCCGGGTGAAGAAGGCGACCGGCATCCGCTGCACGTGGTCGAAGACCGCCGTCCGCAGGTCCAGGATCAGGCCCTCGCCGAGGGTGGCCGACAGTTTGCGGGTCAGCAGCCCGAGTCCGGCCTCCGCGACCGCGATGAGCGCGATGAGCAGGGCCAACCGGACGACGGTGGAGGACTCCCGGCCGTCGACGATCGCGGTGACGACCCGGCTGGCGAGGACGGGGGTGGCGACCGCGAGCAGCGCGGTCACGACGCTCAGGAGGAGGAACAGGGTCAGCCCGCGGCGGTGCGGGCGGGCGAACGCGGCGATGCGGCGCAGGCTCGCCCGGGAGACGGGGCGGCGGTCCTGCTGGGCGTCGATCGCGCTGCGCAGGGAGGTCCAGGCGGTGACTTCCATGTCCATGAGGGGAACGCTAGAACCTCGACCAATCTTGAGGTCAAGGGGCGGGCCGTGGGGCGAACCGGCGAACTCCGCCGCCCGCCCGTGGCCTTTGCCCATTCCCGACCTCCCCATGGTCCGCCGCCGGGCAGTGCGATAGATTCGGCCACTCCCGGCCCCTCCCACCGGGTCCCTTCCACCCCCGCGAAGACAGGCTTCACAATGAGCGACATCGTCAACGGACTTGGCCGCACCGGCGCCTACGGCGCCCTGGGCCTGGTGCTGCTGATCCTCGGGATCGTCCTGGTGGACGTGCTGACCCCCGGGAAGCTCCCGAAGCAGATCTGGGAGGAGCGCAACCGCAACGCGGCCATCACGCTGAGCTCTGCCCTCCTCGGCGTCGGCGGGATCGTGTTCACCTCGATCTGGACGACGTACGAAGACTTCGGCAAGGGCCTGCTGTCCACGGCGGCTTTCGGCATCCTCGGCCTGGTCCTGATGGCGCTGGCCTTCCTGGTGCTGGACTGGGTGACCCCGGGCAAGCTCGGCGCCATAGTGGTCGACCCGGAGCCGCACCCGGCGGTCTGGGTGACGGCCTGCTGCAACGTGGCGGTGGCCGCCATCGTCGCGGCCTCGATCGCCTGACCCGCCGACCGCAGGCAACAGCGGCCCGCCCGAGGGCCCCTTCGCCGACACGAGAGCGCCGCCCCCTGAAGGGAGCGGCGCTCTCGTCGTCACAGCGGGATCAGGCCAGGCCCAGCGCGAACACCGCGTACCCCGCTGCCAGCAGCCCGGCCGCCGTCCGCCGCGCCGCCGTCGCCCCCGTCCACGGCTCCTCGAACCGCCGTGCATACCGGGCGATCGCCACCAGCAGCACCGCGAACACCGGCAGCCACAGCAGCCGTGCCGCGATCCAGACCGGGCTGTCCGGAGCGGTCGTCAGCCCCGTCACCTCGCCCGCGAACGAGCCGGGAACGGCCGCCGCCAGCATGGCCGTCTGGTGCCAGCACAGGATCGTCATCGCGCACAGGTTGACCACCACCACCGGCGCCCACAGCGCCGGCCGCGCCAGCAGCCGCGCCAGCCGGTCCCGCAGCAGCACTGCCGCCCCCGATTGCGCCGC
Organism: Streptomyces sp. BR123; assembly: GCF_013401435.1. Taxonomy (GTDB): domain Bacteria; phylum Actinomycetota; class Actinomycetes; order Streptomycetales; family Streptomycetaceae; genus Streptomyces. The sequence goes on along the minus strand of NZ_JACBGN010000003.1, from coordinate 14,300 downwards.
GGCCAGCGCGAGCACCAGCAGCGACGGCGGGTGCGAGTTGGTCCGCTCCGCCCCCGGTACACCGACCATCGACGCCGGGTAGTGGAACACCGTGAGCAGCACCGCGAACAGCACGCCCCCGCCCCCCAGCAGCAGCCAGGCCCCGCGCCGTCCGATCCGCCGCTCGCCCCACGACACCCCGAGCTGGTAGGCGAACAGCCAGCCCGGCAGGATGTTCAGCACCGCCAGCCAGGACGGCACCTGCCCGGCGAACGGCCCGTACCGCAGGAAGTCCACCACCGCCACCGAGGCGAGCAGCGGGGCCGCCGCCCACCCGCCGAGCCGCCGGGCGGCCCGCACGCAGTACGGGGTCAGTGCGGTCACCACCAGGTACACCCCGACGAACCACAGCGGCTGGATGACCAGCGTCGCCGCGGTCCGCAGCGTGGCCTCGGGAACCCCGGCCGCGTACAGGAGCGGCGCGCCCAGCGCCCACACCGCCGCGACCCCGAGCACCGGCCGCCCCAACCGGGCGAACCGGCCCCGCAGCCAGGCCCCCGCAGACCCTTCGCGCCGGCGGTACGACAGCACCGAGGCGTAGCCGCCGACCAGGAAGAAGATGCCGAGCATCTGCAGCACCCAGCTCGCCGGCGCGAGCACGGGGAGCGCGGAGAGCGGGCTGGCGTTGTGCAGGCCGCCCTCGGAGTCGAGGGTGAAGCCGCCGAGCAGCCAGTGTCCGGTCGGTACGGCCAGCAGGGCGAGGGCCCGCAGCCCGTCGACCGCCCGGTCCCGGTGGGCGGGCGTCCGCCGCTCGATGCGCTCGGTCGTCCGCCGCAGCGCCGCCGCCGCGCTCACCGGGTCCCTCGCTTCGCGATCGCGGCGAACGCCGCCGGCGCCTGCCCGCTGTCCCCGGCAGCCCGTCCGGCGGTCCCCGCGGCCACGGCGACCGCCGGCGCGGCAGTGGCCCGGGTCCTTCCGAAGCGGTGCATTCCCCTTCTCCTCTCCTCGTGACGCCGAGGAAGGTAGGAAGGAGGTGCCCGCCGTTACGTCGGACCGGGGAGCCAAACCGGACTTCATACCCCGGTAGGGGGTGGAGGAGGAGCAGCCCCGACCTCGCGGGAAGGCCGGGGCGGAGGAGGTCAGCCGCCGTCGCCCGGCCGCACCACTCCGGCCTCGTACGCGAAGACGACGGCCTGCGCCCGGTCGCGGAGGTCCAGCTTGGCCAGCACCCTCCCGATGTGCGTCTTCACCGTCTGCTCGGCGACCACCAGGTGCCCGGCGATCTCCTGGTTCGACAGCCCGCGCGCGATCAGCTCCAGCACCTCGCTCTCGCGCGGGGTCAGCCCGTTCAGCCGGAGCGCCGGGTCCCGGCGAGGCGCCGGCCGCCGATGCACGAAGTCCGCGATCAGACGCCGCGTCACCGAGGGGGCCAGCAGCGCCTCGCCCGCCGCCACGACCCGGACGGCCGAGATCAGGTCGGCCGGCGGGGCGTCCTTCAGCAGGAACCCGGACGCGCCGGCGCGCAGCGCCTCGTACACGTAGTCGTCGATGTCGAAGGTGGTCAGCATCAGCACCTTCGGCCGGTGCAGGACCCCGGGCGGCGGGTCGAGTATCTCCCGGGCCGCGCTCAGCCCGTCCAGCTCCGGCATCCGCACGTCCATCAGCACCACGTCGGGGTGGACGGACCGGGCCAGGGCCACCCCCTGCCGCCCGTCGGGGGCCTCGCCCACCACATCGATGTCGGCTTGCGCCGACAGCAGCGCGGCGAACCCCGCACGCACCATGGCCTGGTCGTCGACGACGATCACTCGGATGGTCAACTGGCTTCCTCGTTCGGTCGGTTCAGGGGCAGGCGGGCGGCGACCCGGAAGCCGCCGCCGGGCAGCGGACCGGTGTCCAGCGTCCCGCCCGTCAACCGTACGCGCTCCCGCATCCCCACCAGGCCGTGCCCGGTGCCCGCGGTCTCCAGCACCGGCGCGCCGTCCTGCCCGGGCCCGTTGACGACGAGGACGAGGACCTCCTGCGCGTCGTGCGTCACCGAGACGCGGGCCCGCGCCCCGGGGGCGTGCCGCACCACGTTCGCGAGGGCCTCCTGCACGATCCGGTACGCCGACAGGTCCACGGCCGGCGGCGCCGCCTTGTCCGCCCCGGCGGCCAGCGACAACTCCACCGGCTGTCCCGCCCGTACGGTGGCCTCGACGAGCTGCTGGATGCGGCCGATGCCGGGCTGCGGGGCCCGATCGGCACCGTCCCCGCCGCCCGGTCCGCCGTCGGATCCGGCCGCTCCGCTCGCGCTCGCTCCGGTCGCCCGGTCGCTGCGCAGGACGGTCAGCAGCCGCCGCATCTCGCCCAGTGACTCCCGCGCGCTCGCCGCGATCGCCGCGAACTCCTCGCGCACCGGTTCCGCCATGCCCGGCAGCCGGTACGGCGCGGAGTCCGCCTGCACGGTGATCACCGACATGTGGTGGGCCACCACGTCATGCAACTCCCGGGCGATCCTGGCCCGTTCCTCCAGCAGCGTGCGCCGGGCCCGCTCCGCCTCGCTGATGCTCTCCTGCTCGGCGATCCGCTGCTGGGCGTCGCCGAGGCCGCGCAGGGATCCCGTCACCGCGAGCAGGGCACCGCTCAGGACGAAGAGGAGGACGGCGGTGTCCGTCGCCACGACCGGGTGGAAGAACCCCAGCACCACCCCGGCCGCACCCGTCGCCAACCAGACCCCGATCAGCGTTCGGACGGGCTCGCGGAGCCCCAGACACACCATCACCACCGAGTAGCCGACGATGCCCATCGGGGTCCACGGCCAGGCGGGCCACGCAGGGCTCTCGGACCCGAGCACCACCAGCGCCCCCACCGTGTCCGCGGCCAGCACGATCGCCCAGGCCCGCACCGGCCGGGTCACGGCCAGCAGCAGCGGTACGGTCTGCGCCACGCCCAGCGCCCCCGCCCAGCCGCCGCCGGCCCCGTACGTGTCGGTCAGCACCACGACCGTGACCGGCAGGAGGGATGCCACGCACGCCGCGGTGACGGCGAAGGGCAGCAGCCGCAGCCAGGCCTTCGGGGCTTGCGCGAACAGGGGCTCCCCCGGCCCGGCGGGGGAGCGCAGCAGCCTGCCGAGCCGCGCCGACGACCGCGGGCCCCGCGACGCGGCGGCCGGGGCCGCGGCCGGGGCGGGAACGGGTGCTGTGGCACCGGCCGCGGACAGGGCCGTGTCCGCCCGCGTGGTGACGGCAGGCTCGTGCCTACGGGGGCCCCGGCGGAACCGGGAACGGCGGCGGGGCTCATCACGATCGCTCATGGTCCGCCCAGCGTATGCGCCGCGCGCCGCGCGCTCCGGGCCGGGCCCGGACGCGGGACCGCAGGCCGACCCGACCCGCACCACACCGCCGGACAAAGGGAGTTCGGCCGAATATCGACCCTGTCGCCGCTGCCGATCTTGCAGACTGTGGCCCATGAGTGCACCCGGAACCACCGTCACGCCCCACGCGCCGGCCGCCGCTGCGGCCGGCGTCACCGCCGCCGCCACGCTCGGCCTGTTCGCCGCCTGGGCCCTGCACGACACGGAGGAGATCGCGACGATCGGGCGCTGGTCCCGCGACCGGGTCCCCGTCCTGCGCGCACGCCACCCCCGGGTGCCCGACCGGGTGTGGGACCGCCTCGGGTCGGTGGACGGCCGGGAGTTCGCCACCGCGGTCGCCGTCGCGGCCGTCGTCGTGGGCGCGGCCGCCGCCGACGGTTACCGCACCGGCGGACGGTCCGCCTTCTACCAGGCCTCCCTGAACGCCTTCGGCCTGCACGGCCTGGTCCACGTCGCCCAGGCCGCCGCCACCCGCGGTTACACCCCCGGCGTGGCCACCTCGCCGCTGCTCGTGGTGCCGTTCACCGTCTGGGCCCGCGGCCGGCTCCGGCGCGCCGGGGTGCTGCGGCCGACGAGGCCGCGCGACGCGGCGCTCGGTCTGGCCCTCGCCGCCGCCACGGCGGCGGGCGCGCAAGCCGCCGCCCGGCGGATCCTGCGCCGTACCGGGCCGGCCGTGTGACCGGCGCCGGTGGGCGGTGCGACCCCTGCGGCGCCGCCGCCCCCCGGCGCTCCGCGCGGCCCGGCGGGTGGAGCCGTACGGCGGCCGAGGACGCCGCCAGCACCGGCGAGCCCGCCGCGCACGCGCCGGCGTGCCTCCGCCCGGGCCGAGGACGCCGCCGGCACGGGCGAGCCCGCCGCGCACGCGCCGGCGTGCCTCCGCCCGACCGCCGGGGCATCCTCGCACCGGTCCACGCCGCCCTCGCCGACCTGCGCCGCCGGTTCGCCCTCGCCCCCGCCGAACCCGCTGACCGCCTGGGTGCGGCTGGTCATCCCACCGCTGCCTCCGCAACGGCCTTCTGGTACAACTTCCTGACGTCGGCTCCGAAGTAGGAGCTGTACGAGGTGTCCGCCGTGTCCCCGCCGGTCTTCCAGCCACCGATGACCCCGACCACGTTCCCCGTCTCGGTCTTCTCGTCGTAGTGGGTCAGGAACGGGCCGCCGCTGGTCCCGCCCGGGTAGCCGGTGCAGTCGATCCGCAGGAACGACCCGGGGATGCCCGGATCGGTGCTGGTGAACTTCGTCGTCCGGTTCACGCACAGCCGCGGCCGGGCCGCGGACGCCGGGTAGCCGATCAGCGTCACCTGCGCGTGCGCGTAGCCCGCGTCGGTGGCCAGCCGGTTCCCGCCGACCACCTCCTCCACCGGGAACCCGTCGGCGTCCGGCCCGACCTGGGCGAACGCGAAGTCGAGGGTGGCCGCCCTGTCCGACCCGAGGCTCTTGTAGCGCGGGTCGATCCACACCCTCGACCGTCCCTGCGCGTCCCGAAGCACCGGGAACATGCCGTACGGCTGCGGGTTCTCCGCCGTGTACAGCGGGACGAACGCCACCTGTCGGGCATCGGTGCCGAGCAGGCAGTGCGCCGCGCTGAGGACCAGGTTGCGGCCGGGGGAGGAGACCACGCTGGCGGTGCAGAAGTACGCGCCGCCGCCCTTCATGACGAACATCCGGCCGACGACCGGGATCCCGTCGAAGTCCTTGCCGGTTCCCGGGTCGGCGGCCGCGGCCGGCGCGCCGGGGCCGCTCGTGTTGACGGGGGCGGCGGACGCCATCCGGTCGGCCGTCCAGAACGCCTCCGCCTCCCGGGCGGACCACCGGCCGGTCGTCGCAGGCGGGCCGCTGCCCGCCTCGGCGACGGGCAGCGGCCCGCTCGGCAGCAGCAGGGCGGCCGCCAACGCCGCCACCGTCAACAGTCGTCGCATGTCGGGCTCCTCGGGCTCCGCTAGACGGCCTGGGGGAAACGGAACAGCCGCCCCGGGTCGTGGGCGCGCCGCACCTCTTCGAGGCGGGCGAGGTTCGGCCCGTAGTAGGCCGTGCGCCAGTCGGGCAGCTTCGGATCGGTGTAGTTCTGGTACGCGCGCCCGGTCGCCCAGGGACGCAGGTCCTGCCAGAGGGCGTCGAGCCAGGCCAGGTGCCGGGCCGTCTCGGCGGGCGTGGCGGTGTCCGGCCAGTAGGCCAGGTACTGGGTCAGGAAGGCGCTGTCGCGGTGCACGAACGCGGTGTCGGCGGGCGCCGGCCGGTTCACGGCGCCGCCGCAGTCCCCGGTGAACTGCACGACGCCCATCCCGCCGGCGGGCACGTCCTGCGCGTACCGGCGCATCCGGGCGAGGACCGCGGCCACCCCGGCGTCCGGGAGCCCCGCGGCCGGCCAGAAGTCCGAGCGGGCGCCGTACGAGTCCCGGCCGATCCGGCCTTCCGTGCCGCGGCCGGGCAGCGTGCCGGGCAGCCGGCACTGGGCGGCGGTCCGCTCCGTACAGCCGGACATGGCCCGCAGGGTCTCCTCGTGGCCGCGGACGACGGTCCAGGAGTCGCGGGGCGGGCGGCCGACCAGGTCGGCCAGCCGGGTCAGCTGCCGGTCGAGCTCGGCGCGCCCGTCCAGGCAGAGCACGCGGACGGCGGGCGGGGGCGGCGGACCGGGCGGAAGGAGGAACTCCACCTGGCTCCAGAACGGTTCGGGCAGGGCGGCCGTCCAGCGCTGCCAGCCGCGGATCACGGCTGCGGAGTCGGCGTCGGTGCCGGACCAGTGGAGTTCGGCGTAGGCGCAGTCCGCGGCCGGGTGGGTGTCGAAGCGGAGTTCGGTGACCACGGCGAAGTTGCCGCCCCCGCCCCCGCGCAGCGCCCAGAACAGGTCCGGGTCCCGGACGGCGTCGACCTCCCGGACGACCCCGTCCGGGGTGACCGCGGTCGCGCCGGTGAGCCGGTCGCAGGTGGCCCCGTACGCCCGGGAGGCGAGGCCCAGCCCACCGCCCAGGGTGAGACCGGCGTCCCCACCGTGGGGCACAGGCCGGTCGGGATGCCGCGGCCGTGTGCGGCGAGGGTCCGGTTGACGTCGCCGAGGCGGGCACCCGCGCCGATCCGCACCCCGGTCCCCGACAGGGCCACCGCGTCCATGGCGCTGACGTCGACGACGAGCCCGCCCGCGCGGGTGGACCAGCCGGCGTAGCTGTGGCCGCCGGAGCGCGGGACGACGGGCACCGCCGAACGGCGGGCGAAGTCCAGGCAGACGGCCACGTCCCCGGCGTGCGCCGGATAGGCCACGGCGGCCGGGGCGACGGTGTCGTAGCGCGGCTGGAACAGCTGCCGGGCCTCCGCGTAGGCGGGGTCGCCCGGCAGGACGACCCGCCCGTCGACGCCGCGGGCGAGCGCCCCGTAGTCGGGGCCCCGGGCGGGCCCGCCGGCGCCGGCGCCCGGACGGGCGGCCGACACGCTGCCCGGACCGGCGCCCGCCCCGGCGCCCGCCCCGGCGGCGGGCCCCGCGCCCGACCCGGCCGCCGAGCCGAAGGCCGCGAGGACGGCCAGGGGTGCGCCGGCCAGGAGCCGGCGTCGGTGGAGGCTCATGCCTCCTTCCTCCCACCGCCCGCGCCGATCGACGTGCAGGCGGGCCCGCCGCCGCCCCGCTGCCCCCCGAACGGCCGACGGCCGTCCGGCGGGCCGTCAGTGCCCCGGAGCCGCCCCCTGCCGGACCGCTCCGGGTTCCGCCTCCGGGGCATGCCGTTCCCCGTCGTCGGCCCGGCGGGCCAGCAGGAAGCCCTGCGGGCCCCTCTCGCGGGGGCCGGGCCGCCGCACCAGACGGGCCACCTCGGCCATCCCGGCGTCGGCGAGCAGGCCGGCGATCACGTCCGGCGGCGTCCAGTACACGTCCAGGTCCACCCGGTGCCCGTACGCCTCCTCCACGCGGAACCGCCGGTCGCCCGCCTTGAACGCGACGAGCAGATGGCCGCCCGGCGCGAGCACCCGCGCGAACTCCGCGAACAGCGGCGCCAGTCCGGCCGGCGGGGTGTGCACGGTGGAGTACCAGGCCAGGACCCCGTCGAGCACGCCGTCCGCGACATCCAGCGCGCCCATCGAGCCGACCTCGAACCGCAGGCCCGGATAGGTGCGACGGGCCACCGCCACCATCGCCGGCGACAGGTCCACCCCGAAGGCCCGCAGGCCGAGCGCGTCCAGGTGGGCCGTTATCCGGCCCGGACCGCAGCCCAGGTCCGCGACCACCCGGCCGGCCGGCCCGCCGCCCCCCTCGCCCCGCACGCACTCGGCGAAGGCCGCCAACATGGCCCGGTCGAGCGGTCTGCCCTCCAGATCCGACCCGAACAGCCGGGCGTAGTCGACGGCGACGGCGTCGTAGGACGCCCGTACGGAGCTCAGGTACGAGGTCTCGCTCATGTCCCCGGAGAGTAGCCCGCGCGCCCGCCCGGCTCACCCCCGATCAGCGGGTTGTCCAGGCCGGTCCACCGGTCACCCGGGATCCCCGGGCTCAGCCGCATCAGGGTCAGCGCCTTGACCGGCAGCGGAGCGCCCAGCAGCGCGCCCGTGTCGGCGGTGGGCTCCAGCCCGTCCGCCGACCGCCCGAGGACCTCCGCGAAGGCCGCCGCCGAGCCCGCCGTGGACCCCAGGGCCCCGGCCAGGAGGGAGCCGAACAGCTTGCGCCGCAGCACCGTCACGTCGTCGGTGACCAGCCGCCCGGACACCGGCGGTACCGGCAGGCCGTGCCGGGCGAGGCGGGCCGGGCTGATCCGGATGTCGGCCAGATCCCGGTAGACGAGCCGCAGCGGGGTGCCGTCGGCGGAGAGGACCACGAGGAGGTTCTGTCCGTGGGCCTCCAACGCCACCCCGAGGTCCAGCACCCGCAGGCACACGGAGAGCGCGAGCCGGGCGAACGCGGCCTGCCAGTCCGCCGAACGGGCGAACGGCGCGCCGGCCAGCGCCGCCACCGGCACGACCCGCTCGCCCGCCGCCGCGTCCGCGTACGCCTCCGGCGGTTCGCGCAGCACCGCGGCCAGGTCCGGGCTGTGCGCCGTCGCGGCCCCCAGGGTGCGGGTGATGTGCAGCCGCCCGTCCAGCCGCCCTGCCAGTGCCTGCGCGAAGGCGGACACCACCGACGCCGTCTCGATCGAATAGCCCGAGATGTCCCGTACGGAGGAGGTCAGCCGGGTGCTCAGAGCCGTCTTGACGTGCGCGCCGCCCGCCGCCGGGGCGAGGGTGCGCAGCGCCATCAGCGGATGGGCCGCCCCGGCCGGACGCAGCGCCTCCGGCCCCCGGCCCGTCTTTTTCAGGACGTGCTGCGCCTGCCAGGGATGCACGGGCAGCAGGATCCGGCCCCCTTCCCGCAGCTCCGCCGGCCAGGCGCCCGTGACCAGGCACTCCTCGACCCGTACGGGCACCAGCCCGAGCCGGACGACCGGCCGGTGCTCGGGGGCGTACGCCAGCTGCTCGGCCACCGAGAACCCGGGGCGGGAGCGGCAGTTCGGGTGGTACGGGTGCCCGTCGACCACCCGCTGCTCCCATTCCCAGGCGGACTCCGGCTCGGGCTCCCCGGCGGGGGGCTGCCCCGCCCGCGACAGGGCGAGGGAGGCGGTGCTGCCGTCGAGCTCGGCGGCGAACGCGTCCCCGTGCGGCACCCGCAGGGCCGCCATCAGCCGCCCGGCCTGCCGGTACGGGGTGCCGTCGAGGAGCAGCTCGGCCACGTGCCCGCCGGTGGCGTAGGGGTCCGGCGGCGGTCCCTCCAGCCGCCTGCCGTCGGACAGCAGCAGGGCCAGGCCGCCGGAGCCCCGCTCGCGGCGCACCACCCACGGCAGAGGTTCGTACGCCAGCGCCCGCCACAGCCGGGTCAGCACCGCGGCCCGGGCGCCGCCGAGGGCGGACTCGTACGGGGCACCGAGTGCGGGGCGTACGTCGGCCAGTTCGGCGGATACGGCCTCTTCGGCCGGGGAGTGGGGGAGGTTCATGCTGGGGTGCAGGGCCCTGTTCCTCTCGCTCTCACGGATGGTTGCGGTGATCACGTCATCATCGCGGATACTGATGATCACGGCCGGTCGTCCGCCCAGCGGGCCTCCGGCGCATGGGATGGACCGAATGGAATCCGTGGACCTCAACGCCGTCGCCGACGCACGCGCCGCCGCCCCCCTGCTCAACTGCCTGCTGCGGGAGGCGGCCGACCCGGAGGGCGGAGGCGTGCACCGGTTGCGCGGCAGCGGCCGCCTGCTGCGGGTGCGGCCCGGCCGCCGGCCCGCCGACCCCGAACTGGGGACGGGCGGAGGCTGGTACCCGCTCACCCACACCGAGCTGGTGAAACTCGTCGCCGACGAACTGCTCCGCTACACGGGCACACCGAACGACGAACTCCCGGTCGAGATGGCCGACAGCCGCGAGGCCATCGCCGCCCTGCTCGCCGCCCGGTCCGCCGCCGAACCGCCCGAGGACCCGTACGTCCTGTCCGAGCAGGCCCTCGTGATGGGTCACCCGCACCACCCCGCTCCCAAGGCCCGGGGCGGTGCGCCCGCCGCCAGCTGGCTGCCGTACGCGCCGGAGGCCCACGCCCGCTTCCCGCTGGTCTTCCTCGGGCTGCGCGAGGACCAGGTGGTGGAGGAGGGCGGGCCGGCCGCGGCCGACGCCATCGACGCCCTGGCCGCACTGCAGGACGGCCCGCGCCCGCCCGCCGGCTACCGCCTCCTGCCCGCCCACCCGTGGCAGCTGGAGCTGCTCGACGGCTCCCCCGCGGTCCGCGCGGCCTTCGCCGACGGGCGGCTGCTGAACCTCGGCCGGGGGCGGCGGGCCGCCTGGCCCACCGCCTCGGTCCGGACCCTGTACGTGCCCGGGGGCGGGGCCGGGGCCGGGGGCGGTGCGGCCGACGACCTCTTCGCGAAGTTCAGCCTCGACGTCCGGATCACCAACGACGTGCGCCGGCTGTGGCGGCACGACCTGCTGAAACTCCGCCGGACGGACGCGGCCGTCGAGGCGGGCTTCGCCGCCCTGCGGCAGCACACCGGGTCGAACGCGGCCTGGCTCGCCGACCGCGGCTACCGCACCGCCGCCTTCGCCTTCGAGGAGCTCGCGGTGCTGGTCCGTGACGGGCTGCGGGCGCACACGGTGCCCGGCGCCGTGCCCGTGCTCGCCGCCGCCCTCGCCGAGGGGTACGCCGACAGCCCGCTCGCCCGGACCGGTGATGCGGCCGGCTGGTGGCGGGCGTACCTGCGCCGGGTCGTGCCGCCCGTGCTGGAGCTGTTCGCCCGGCACGGGGCCGTGCTCGAGGCCCACCTCCAGAACACCCTGGTCGCGTTCGACGGGCAGGGCATGCCGGTGCAGGCCCTCTTCCGTGACGCGGAGGGCGTGAAGCTGCTGCCGGAACCGGACCGGGAGGCCGCCTGGCAGCGCCTGGTCTACTGCCTGGTCGTCAACCATCTGGCGGAGGTGGGCGGGGCCCTCGCCGAGGCGCACCCCGCAGCGGCCGGCCTGGTGTGGCCCGCGGTGCGCGAGGAGTTCCGGCGCTACGACGCCGAGCGTGGCCTGCCGGAGGTCGCGGAACTGCTCGCGGCCCCAGCCCTTCCGGCCAAGACGAACCTGCTGTTGCGCTGGACGCGGGCGGACGGCGCGGACGCGCGCTACATCCCGCTGCCGAACCCGTTGCGCTAGGGGGCCGGGGCGGGCGCGGGGGGATCCGCCAAGGGACAGACTTCGACCGATGCCGCGCCGGGTGGGCAGTTGGCGCGCTCCTCGACCCTTCCGTCAGAGCAGGTGCCGTCCCCTTCCCTTCGCGGGGCGGCGGCCCGGCCGCCGTCCCCAAGGACCAGCGGATCGCAGACGGTCCGGGCCGCGCTGCGGCAGCTGCGCGAGGACGGCGTCGCCGTGACGGAACGCCGCGGCCCAGGCCGGCCCTGCCCGCGCCGTCCGCGGCCCGCGGCCGAACGGGGCCGTGCCGAGCACGGGGCGTACGAGCCGTGGTCGCCCAGAGCCGGCTCGCCCGGTGACGGGCCGCCCGCGCTCGCCCCGCTCCTCGGCATGCGGGGCTGCGAGCGAACCCTGGTGCACCACCGTCGCGAGCGGCGCGGCGGGGGCAGACGCTGCAGCACGCCGTGACCGCCTCTGCCCGCCGTGCCGTGGCGCAGATCCCCGAACCGGCGGCCCACCGCGACCGGGCCGCCGAGCAGGGCCGCGGCGCCGAGACCGGCATCATGACCCGCAGCAGCCACCCGGGGCCGCCCCGGCCTGCGGTCCGACCGTCTGCCGCACGCTGCACGACGACTCCGGCCGGCTGCTCGCCGTCACGGACCTCCCCTTCCCCACCCTGGACCGGCCGACCCTCCACCGGGACGGCGCGTCCGGCGGATTGTGCGTCAGCCGAGGGGGGAGCGCGGCCGCGTCCGCCCGCTGCCGACGTCTTTGGACCGCGGATCGGCCCCGGGCTCGGCGGCCGGTCCGGCCCCGAGGCCTCCGGTGCGGTGGCCGGGTGCGGCCGGGGCCGGGGTACCCGGCCACCACAGGGACCTGCCCAGGAGCGCGGCCAGGGCCGGTACCAGCAGGAGCGACAGCACGAAAGCGGAGAGCAGGATCCCGAGGGCCGTCGCGAACCCGGTCTGCCGGGTCGACGGGGCGGGGTTCACGGCAAGGCTCCCGAAGGAAACGGCCAGCACCAGGCCGGCCGTCGCGATGGCCGGTGCGGTGTGAAGGACGGCGCGTGCCACCGCCGCCCGGGCCGGACCGGGCCGTTCCATCTCCTCCCGGATCCGGTCCGCCACCAGGATGTTGTAGTCGGTGCCCAGCGCGACCACGAACAGGAACAGGACGAGCGGAAGGGTGAAGTCCACACCCGGCCGGCCCAGTGCGTGCTGGAAGACGAAGGCGGCGGCGCCGAGGGTTGCCGCGAAGCCCAGCCCGACCGCGGCCATCAGGGCCAGCGGCGCGAGCACGCTCCGCAGCAGCAGGAGCAGGATCAGCGCGATGAGAGCCGCCGCCACCGGGAAGACCACCCGCAGGTCCTCCTCCACCGCGGCGGAGATGTCGGCGAACACCGCGGCCGTGCCCCCGACATGCGCCTCGGTACCCGCGGGCCGGTGCGCGGCCACCGCGTCCCGGACCGGCCCGGACACGAGGTCGCGGGCCTCCGGGTGCTGCGGATCGATCGCCAGGAACAGGTCGATCCGCGCCGCCCGGCCGTCCCCGCTCGACACGGGCGCGGCCACGTGGCCCACCCCGCGCACCCCGGCCAGCGCGCGGGTGAGCCCGTCCAGCCGCTCGACTGCCACCGGGCCCCCGTCGTCGGCGGTGACGAACACGGTCGCCGGGTCTGCCGTCCCGGCGGGCAGGGCCCGGGCGATCTCGGCCGCCGTACGCGCGGACGCGGTGTGCCCGCCGCCCGGCCCGCCCTGGCCGTAGTCCATCCGCATCCCGGCGAGCCCCGCGGCGAGCGCGCCGAGCAGGGCCGCGGAGGCGAAGAACAGGAGCAGCGGGCGCCGGGCCGCGAGAGCGCCGAGCCGTGCGGCCGCCCCGGCCCGGCGCTGCCGCTCCAGGGTGCGCGAGGGCCAGAACATCCGGTGGCCGCACACGGCCAGGAGCGCCGGCAGCAGCGTCAGACTGCCCAGCAGCATCACCAGCACGGAGACCGCGACGGCCGGGCCCAGCACCCGGAACTGGCCGAAGGAGGCCACCCCGAGCGTCGCGAACGCCGCCACGATGGTCAGTGCCGCCGAGGTGATCGCCGTACCGACCCGGCCCGCGACCGCGGCGGCCGCCGCCCGGCCGGACTGCCCCGGGTGGCCGCGCAGGTGCTCGCGGAAGCGGAACAGCAGGAACAGGAAGTAGTCGATGCCGATGCCCACGAGCACCACGTTGATCAACGCAGGTGTCGACGGGGAGAGTTCGACGCCCGTCAGCAGCGCGGCGACGACGACCGCACCCGCGGCCGCGCCGCCCACGACCGAGACCGCGAGGAGCGGCAGCAGCGCGGCGAGGGCGCTGCGGAAGACCAGCACGTGCAGCAGCACGATCACCCCGACCACGACCAGCCCGGCCACCAGCGAACGGGTCTCCTCCGCGTCGCCCGCGTCGACGCTGTCCGCCAGGGGGCCGGTGAAGCCGGTCCGCATCCCCGCCTCCCGGAAGGCGGCCCGCGCATGGTCGCGGAAGGCCCGGTAGGTGTCCTGCAGCCCGGGGTCGGTCGGATTGCCCTTCAACTCGGCCGACAGCAGCCGGAAGGACCGGTCGGGGGCCGTCGTCGCGGAGCCGAGCCGGGGGATCTGGGAGTGGTCCCGGGCGAAGAGGGGCGGGGTGTCCCGGGACACGGGCATCTCGACCCGCCGCCGGGAGAGCCTCGCGGCCTCGGCGTCGATGCGCCGTTCGTCGTCGGCCGTGAGCGGTTCGCCGTCGGTACGCGCGACCAGCACCGTCAGCGGGTTCGTGTCCGGGGTGACGCCGAAGTGGCGTTCGGCGGCCTTCAGTGCGGCGGCCGAGTCGTACTGCGCGGGCAGGAACGCGGCGTTGCTCGGCTGGGTGGCGCGGAAGACGAGGATCTGGCCGAGGAAGGACAGGGCGATGCCGAGCACCGCCCAGAGGGCGATGACCTTCCAGGGACTCCGGGTCGCGAAGCCGGTCAAGGCGCGGATCAAGGGGGGACTCCTTGCGTGCGGTGGCGGATGGTCCGGCCGGGGCTGCCGCCCCGGCGCCCCTTCAGCCCATCACCCGGCAGGGCCCGGCACCTCGGGGCGAAGGAGGATCCGCCACCGGGATCCGGGTCCGGTGCGCACCTCTGCGACCAGGACTGCGGTCCTGGTCGGGACCCCTCCTCAGGGCCCGGGGCGAGGCGCGGGAGCGCTGCGAGAATGGACCGGTACGCGGCCCGGGCGAGGCATCCGGCGGGGCCGGTGACGAAGGAGGGGACCGCACGGGCATGCCGACGCGACACGACAGCACACACGACTCCCCGGGGGCGTCGTGGACCGACCAACCGGGCAGTCCCGCCACAGCCCCCGCCTTCGCC
>NZ_JACBGN010000039.1 GCF_013401435.1 Streptomyces sp. BR123 | reverse complement strand
TGTATAAGAGACAGGGGCGGGCGGGCCGGTGCGCTGGGACCCGACGGACCCGGTCCAGCGGCGCGCCCGCTACGCGCTGCTCGCCGGAATGTGGGGCTTCTTCTTCGGGATCTTCGGGATCCCGTCGGTCGGGCTGCTGCTCGGCGCGCTCGCCGTGTACTGGGGGATCAGCGGCCTGCGCGGCCGGCCTGCGCCGGCCCGGCCGGACTCGGCAGCCGCGGGGGCCCTGACGGGTGCCGCCGGACCCCTGCAGGGCGCCGCGGCCGGCGGCGCGGACCCGCAGCAGGCGGCCGGGGGCGGGCTCGCCGCCCTGGGGCCCGCGGCGGGCCCCCAGCGGGCGGCGGCGGTCAGCGGTCTGGTCACGGCCACACTGGCGATCCTGCTGGCGCTGGGCTCGTACGGGGTGCAGCTCGCGTACAAGGACTTCTACATCTGCCGCGACGACGCCCTGACGAAGAGGGCGGAGCTGCAGTGCAACACGCTGCTGCCGGACAACGCCCTCGGCGAGATCCTGAAGGTCCGCCCCTGAGCGGCCCCGGCGAAGTCGGCTGCGGTTCGGCATCTCCCCGAAGGGGAGCGGGGAACTGCGCGTCGGCCGCCACGGGCTCGCGGGCGACCGCCGGCCCGTCACGACACCTCCCGCGGAGCGCTTGCCCGGTCAGGCCGGGGGCCTGCGGCGGGCCAGCACCCGGGCGCCCGCCACGGACGGCACCGCGTCGGCCTGCGGGGTCGCGGCGGCGGCCGTGCCGCGGACCGGGACCGCGAGCCGGGCCAGGTCCGGCTGAAGCCCCGCCACGAGCGTGACCGGCCGGGGCCGTTTGGCCGTGCCGGGATCCCGATCGGGTGCCGGAGCGGCCGCCGGAGCGGCTGCCGGCGTGGGCCCGGGCGGGGGCGAGGGCGCGGGTGAGGGCAGCAGGGCGGGCGGCGCCGGGGTGCCGACGCCCACCGGGGTGGCGTCGGCCGGGGTGCCGTAGGCCGGGTTGCCGTCGGCCGTCTGGGCATCGGCCGCCGGGGCATCGACGCCCGCCCGAGTGCCGTCGGCCGGCGAGGCATCGACACCCGTAGGGGCATCGGCACTCGTCGGGGCATCGGCCGCCGCGAGCCGGGCGGACTCGGCAGGGCTCACCGGCCGGGCCGGGTCCCGGGGAAGGTCCGGGACCAGGGTGCCCGCGGCCTGCCGCAGCGTCTCCCAGCGGATCTCCCGCACGCCGTTCGCGTGCCATGCGTCGTCCTCCTCGGGCTCCGCCCGCCGGACCGGCCGCATCCGCCAGGCGTGCACCGAAATCGCCAGCGGCACCGCGGGCAGCAGCGTCCAGGCGAAGGCCGCCGCGCCGGTCGCCCACCACACCGGCCCGAAGTGCGCGAGTTCGCCCGAGCCCAGCGGGCCGCCCGAGGCCGCCGCCAGCCCGGCCGCCGCCAGCCCGCACGCCAGCGCCCCGAGCGCCGCCGTCAGGGCCGTCTCCCCGTACGAGACCTCGCGCGGCCGGCGTACCGCGAACCAGCCGACCACCAGGCCGGCCGCCACCGGAACCACCGCGGTCGCACAGGTCAGCAGGGTTCCCGGCCCCTGCGGCGGCAGCGCCGCCAGCAGCGGGAAGTCCGGCAGTGCGGGCGATCCTGCGAAGCCGAGCGGGGTGGCGCTCACGCCGCCGCCCAGGGAGAACCCGGGCCCGAGGGCGTAGGCGGCGCCCCACACCATCGCGTTCGGGAGCAGCGCGAGCGTGAGGAGCAGGACCGCGAACCGGCCCGACCACACGTCGGTCAGCGCCAGGAACCCGTCCTCGACCTCCGGGCCGTGCCAAGCCAGCGAGAGGCCGACCAGCAGCGCACCCCCTGCGGTCAGGGCGAGGGTCCCGGCCGCCCCGGCGCGCAGCGCGACCGCGTAGCGGGGGCGTGCGACGGCCCTGCGCACGGCCGCGGGGACGCGCGGCGGCAGCGGTCCGAACGGGCGGCCCTTGGCCGCCCACACCCCGGCGCCCGCGGCGAGCACCGCGACGAGCGGGACGTGCCAGGCGGCGCTGAGCGGGTCGGCGGGCATCGGGCCGTCGGCCGCGTAGACGGTGGCGAAGGAGCCGACGCAGAGGTATCCGCAGAGCACCGCGGAGAAGACGGCGCTCGCGGGCAGTCCGCCGCCCGGCCCGCCGCCGTGGCCGCCCCCGTTCCCGCCGCCGGCGTGGGCGCCGGTGCCCTCGGCCTCTGCGCCCGCGTCGCCGGAGGCGCTGCCGAGGCGGCCCGCACGGCGCATGAGGAGCGCCGGCAGCACGATGAGCAGCAGCGGGGTCACCCCTACGGGGGCGGGCACGCCCGACAGGGTGTCGTAGCGGACCAGTTCGGTGCCGTGGGCGAGGAGCCACAGGCCGGCGGCGAGGTGCAGGGCCCCGCCGGGACCGCTGTCGGGGTACGGGGAGCTGATCCACAGCACGATGACGAGCACGGCGAGGAAGCCGAGCCCCAGCCCGGCGGCAAGGGCGCCGCCCAGCACGCAGGCGGCGGCCTCGGGCGAGCGGCGGCGCCTCCGGGCCGCGGCGTGGCGGGGGCCGGGCCGCAACGGGGCCCGGCGTCCGGTCAATTGGGTCACTCGGCCATGGTGCACAACGACACGCGATATGTGCGGTTAATAGGCGAATGTCCGTTGTGTCGCTAAAGATATGACTATGTACTTTTTTGGCATCGCCGGGAGTGTGGCATGAGAGAAAGCGCCGAGGAGCCGGAGCACACCGGCCTCCTGACCCCGCTTCCCACGGACACCCCGTCAGACCGGGGTACCTCGGCCCGCGTTGCCGAACCGGACGCGGCTGCCGAGCCGGGCCCCCGCGAGGCGTTCGACGCGCTCTACCGGGCGGCCGCGCCCGGGCTCGTCCGGCAGGCCTATCTGCTGACCGGGCTCCGCTTCCTGACCCTGGAGGCCGTGGAGCGGGCGTTCCAGCAGGCCTGGGCGCGCTGGCCCGAGGTCGCCACCGATCCCGACCCGGCCGGGTGGGTGCGCGCGGCCGCGTACGAGTACGCCCTCTCTCCCTGGCACCGGTTCCGCCGCGGCATCCAGGAGATCCCCGATCCGGACCCGGACCCGGACCCGGACCCGGCCGGAGCCGACCCGGCCGCGGCCGACCCGGCCGACCGGATCCTGAGGGAGGCCCTGCTGGACCTGTCCCCGATCCACCGCCGCACCGTCCTGCTGTACCACGGCGCCGGCCTCGACCTCCCCGACACCGCCGCCGAGACCGAGGCCAGCACTCCCGCCGCCGGCATCCGCCTCCTGAACGCCCATGACGAGCTCGCCGCCCGCGTCCCCGAGCTGGCCGGCGCTCCGCCCGAGGAGCGGCTCACCCTGCTGGAGCAGCGGCTCGGCGCCCTGGAACCGCCCGTGCCGCTGGTGCCGCGCCCCCCGGCCGCCGTCCGCCGCGCCGCCGAGCACCGCACCCGGCGCTGGACCCAGGCGGTCGTCGGCGTG
The DNA here is from genome assembly GCF_013401435.1 of Streptomyces sp. BR123. Taxonomy (GTDB): domain Bacteria; phylum Actinomycetota; class Actinomycetes; order Streptomycetales; family Streptomycetaceae; genus Streptomyces. Next base: position 35,332 of record NZ_JACBGN010000039.1, on the reverse strand, counting down.
ACCGCGGTGATCGCCGTCGCCACCTCCTACACCCTGGCGACCGCGCCCACCCGGTACGAGGCCCCGGTCCCGCCCGGCGTCAGCGTGTCCGGGGTGCCCCCGCTCAGCGGACCCCAGCAGCTCACCGAGGAGAACCAACAGCTCCACGACAAGCTGCGCGCCGACCCGGCCGCCGGGCCCGCCCGGCTCGCCCCGCGCACCGAGTGAGGCCCCGAAAAGGGCGTGGCCCGCACCCCTTCAGGGATGCGGGCCACGCCCGTACGCATGTCACCCGGACGGCGGCAGCGGTTACTTCGCGCCGTTCAGGATCTCGCGGGCCAGCTTCGCGGTCTCGGTCGGCGTCTTGCCGACCTTGACGCCGGCGGCCTCCAGGGCCTCCTTCTTGGCCTGCGCGGTGCCGGAGGAGCCGGAGACGATGGCGCCGGCGTGGCCCATGGTCTTGCCCTCGGGGGCGGTGAAGCCCGCGACGTAGCCGACGACCGGCTTGGTGACGTTCTTCGCGATGAAGTCCGCCGCACGCTCCTCGGCGTCGCCGCCGATCTCGCCGATCATGACGATCAGCTCGGTCTCCGGGTCGGCCTCGAAGGCCTCCAGGGCGTCGATGTGCGTGGTGCCGATGACCGGGTCGCCACCGATGCCGACGGCGGAGGTGAAGCCGATGTCACGCAGCTCGTACATCATCTGGTAGGTCAGCGTGCCGGACTTGGACACGAGACCGATCTTGCCGGGCTTGGTGATGTCGCCCGGGATGATGCCGGCGTTGGACTGGCCGGGGGTGATCAGACCCGGGCAGTTCGGGCCGATGATGCGGGTCTTGTTGCCCTTGGCGGTCGCGTACGCCCAGAAGGCGGCGGAGTCGTGGACCGCGATGCCCTCGGTGATGACGACGGCCAGCGGGATCTCGGCGTCGATGGCCTCGACGACGGCGGCCTTGGCGAAGGCCGGCGGGACGAAGAGGACGGAGACGTTGGCGCCCGTCTTCTCCATCGCCTCGGCGACCGAGCCGAAGACCGGGACCTCGGTGCCGTCGAAGTCGACGGTGGTGCCGGCCTTGCGCGGGTTCACGCCACCGACGATGTTCGTGCCGTCGGCGAGCATCAGCTTGGTGTGCTTCATGCCCGTGGCACCGGTCATGCCCTGGACGATGACCTTGCTGTCCTTGTTGAGGAAGATAGCCATGGTGAGTCTGTGACCTCGTCCCTTTACTTCGCAGCCGCAGCGAGCTCGGCGGCCTTGTCGGCCGCGCCGTCCATGGTGTCCACGCGCTGGACCAGCGGGTGGTTGGCGTCCGAGAGGATCTTGCGACCCAGCTCGGCGTTGTTGCCGTCGAGGCGGACGACGAGCGGCTTGGTGACCTCTTCGCCCTTGTCCTTGAGCAGCTGCAGGGCCTGGACGATGCCGTTGGCGACCTCGTCGCAGGCGGTGATGCCGCCGAAGACGTTGACGAAGACGGACTTGACGTCCGGGTCGCCGAGGATGATCTCGAGACCGTTGGCCATGACGGCCGCGGAGGCGCCACCGCCGATGTCCAGGAAGTTGGCGGGCTTGACGCCGCCGCCATTCTCGGACTGGTACGCCTCACCGGCGTAGGCGACGACGTCCAGGGTGCTCATGACGAGACCCGCGCCGTTGCCGATGATGCCGACCTCGCCGTCGAGCTTGACGTAGTTGAGGCCCTTCTCCTTGGCCGCGGCCTCCAGCGGGTTGGCGGCGGCCTTGTCCACGAGCTCCTCGTGGGACGGCTGGCGGAACTCGGCGTTCTCGTCCAGGGAGACCTTGCCGTCAAGGGCGATGACGTCGCCGGAGGCGACCTTCGCCAGCGGGTTGACCTCGACGAGGAGCGCGTCCTCGGCGACGAAGGTGTCCCACAGGGTCACCAGGACCTCGGCCACCTTCTCGGCGACGTCCTCGGGGAACTTCGCCAGCGCGACGATCTCGCGGGCCTTCTCGATGGAGACGCCCTCGTTGGCGTTGACCGGGACCTTGGCGAGCTTCTCGGGGGTCGTCGCGGCGACCTCTTCGATGTCCATGCCGCCGGCGACCGAGGCCATGGCCAGGAAGGTGCGGTTGGTGCGGTCCAGAAGGTAGGAGACGTAGTACTCCTCGACGATCTCCGGAGCGGTCTCCGCGATCATCACCTTGTGGACCGTGTGGCCCTTGATGTCCATGCCCAGGATGTCCGTCGCGCGGGCGACGGCCTCGTCCGGGGTGGCGGCCAGCTTGACGCCGCCGGCCTTGCCGCGGCCACCGACCTTCACCTGCGCCTTGACGACAGACTTGCCGCCCAGCCGCTCGGTGGCCTCGCGAGCCGCCTCAGGCGTGTCGATCACTTCACCGGCCAGCACCGGTACACCGTGCTTGGCGAAGAGGTCCCTCGCCTGGTACTCGAACAGGTCCACGCGCGTCCGTCCCTTGTCTTCAAAGATTCGCAGTAATTCGCGGTTGTCTGCGTGGGCGTGCCGCGGAGGGCAACGTGACGGCGCTGTCACAGGGGATGCGCACACGGTGACCGTGGACGCGGCATGTCCGTCTCGCAGGTTATCCCCGGGACACCTGCCTCCCTAAATCGCAGATCACACCTGAGCGGTGATACCTGTCACAGATCCGCTCAGGCCACGGCCCCGCATTCGTGCGATCCGCCGGTGTCCACCCGGCCCCGTCAGGGCACCGGCAGGGGCCTCTTCCCCAGTGCCGCCGCCATGACGTCCGGGAAGAGGTCGGGGGTGCAGGCGAAGGCCGGGACGCCCAAGGCAGCCAGGGCCGCGGCGTGCTCCCGGTCGTAGGCGGGGGCGCCCTCGTCGGACAGGGCCAGCAGGGCCACGAACTCGGTCCCCGCCGCCTTCATCGCCGCGACCCGCCGAAGCATCTCGTTGCGTATGCCGCCCTCGTAGAGATCACTGATCAGGACGACGACCGTGTCGGCAGGTCGGGTGATCTTCGACTGGCAGTAGGCGAGGGCCCGGTTGACGTCGGTGCCGCCGCCGAGCTGGGTCCCGAACAGGACGTCCACCGGGTCGTCGAGCTGATCCGTCAGGTCGACGACGGCGGTGTCGAAGACGACGAGCCGGGTCGCGATCGAACGCATCGAGGCCAGCACCGCCCCGAAGACGGAGGCGTAGACGACGGAGGCCGCCATCGAGCCCGACTGGTCGATGCAGAGGACCACCTCCTTCTTCACCGACCGGGCCGCGCGACCGTACCCGATCAGCCGCTCGGGGACGACGGTGCGGTACTCGGGCAGGTAGTTCTTCAGGTTCGCCCGGATGGTCCGGTTCCAGTCGATGTCGGCGTGCCGGGGCCTGCCGGTCCGCGCGGACCGGTCGAGGGCGCCGGCGACGGTGGCCCTGGTCCGCGCGGCCAGCTTCCGCTCCAGCTGCCCGACGACCTTGCGGACCACCGCCCGGGCCGTCTCCCGGGTCGTCTCGGGCATCGCCTCGTTGAGGGAGAGCAGGGTGCCGACGAGGTGCACGTCCGGTTCGACGGCCTCCAGCATCTCCGGCTCCAGCAGCAGCGCGGACAGGCCGAGCCGCTCGATGGCATCGCGCTGCATGACCTGGACGACCGGGCCGGGGAAGTACGCGCGGATGTCGCCGAGCCAGCGCGCCACGGAGGGCGCGGAGCCGCCGAGCCCGGCGGACCGCTCCCCGCCGGCCGCCCGGCGCGAGCCGCCGCCCGCCCCGCCGCCGTAGAGCGCGCCGAGCGCCGCGTCCATCCCGGCGTCCCGGCCGGTCAGGGTGCACCCGGTGCCGTCCGCCTCTCCCCCGCCGAGCACCAGGCGCCACCGCCGCAGTCGCTCCGCCTCCCCCGCCCCGCCGTCCACCGCCACCGCGTTCCCCGTCCCGCTCATCCGTGCGTCCCCTTCATGTCCTCTTCATGTCCTCGTCGTCGGCGGCGCCCCGCCCCCGGCCCTCCGCGCCCGGTCCCGTCCGGCCGCCGCACCGCCCCGCGTCCCGCTCGTCCGCTCGCCCCGTCGGCCGTCCCCCGGCGCCCTCCGCCGCGGCTCCCCCCGCGCCCGGCGCACGCCCGGACCGTGCACGGCATCGCCGCACCGGCACCGGAGTCGGCCCCGGCCCCGCGCCCCGTCGTCACCGGGGGTTCCGGGTACGGGTCGGCGTCTCCGCCCGTTCCGGGCGGGCCGGCCGCGGCGTGCGTCACGGCCCTGCGGCCGCGACTCCGGCTCCCGCGCCGGCTCCCGCGCCGGTTGCCGCGCCGGTTGCCGCGAGGAGGCGGAGGACGAGGTCCACGACGGCGTCCGCGCGGGCCGGGTCCAGCTCGGGGGCGAAGCCCTCGGGGGCCGCGCCCGGGCCGGCGGGCCCCCGCCGGGACCCCGGCCCGCGGCGGGCCAGTTCGCCGAGGGTCCGGCGGACACCCGGCTCGTACGCCCCGAAGGTCCGCCGCAGCAGCGGCAGCACGCCCGTGAACGCCTCCGCGGGCACCGAGACCAGCCAGGCGTCGATCAGCCCGAGCAGCCGGTCGTCGTGGACCAGCAGCGTGCCGCCGCCCGCGCCGCCCCCGGCGAAGCCGTCGATCCAGCCGGCCGCGTCGGCCGGGGCGGCCGCCGGCGACAGGGCGAGCCCCATCAGCCGCGCCGTCTCCTCGGCCGGCAGCCGGCCCTCGTCGAGCAGCAGCCGGGCCGCCCGCCCGCGTATCAGCCCGGGGACCGGCTCGCGGCCGGCCAGCGTCCCGAGCACCGCCGACCAGCGCTCGCGCAGGCCGTCGTCCTCCAGCAGCCCGACCGCCCCGTGCACCGCGTCCACATGGTCTCGCAGCTCCGCCGCCGCGTCCGCGTCCAGGCCGGCGGCGCAGGCCGGCGGCAGCGCCACGCAGATCCGCTCCGCGAGCCCGCGCGCCACCGCGCCCAGCGCCGAGGCGTCGGTGCCCCGGACGTCCCCGTACCGCAGCGAGCGCGCCAGGGCCGGCAGGGCCTTGGCCAGCCGCGCCGCGTCCGTGTCCAGCGCGGCGAGGTCGGCGAGGGCCCGCAGGACCGCGGGCAGCGCCTCGGACAGCCCCGCCAGCAGGCAGCGCTCGGCCAGCGCCGTGACCTCGCCGAGCTCCGCCGCCGCGGCCGCGTCCGCCTCCGCCTTGGCGGTGGCCGCCGCGAGGACGGTGGTGCCCCAGACCCCGGCCTCGGCCACCCGCACCGACAGCTCCGGCTCCCAGCGCAGCCGCCAGGTCTCCCGGAAGGTGCCCGTGCCGGCCCGGGAGGCGGTGGGCCTGCCCCAGCCGATGCCGAGCAGCCGGAGCCGGTGCAGCAGCAGGGACCGGGCCGCGTCGGTGTCCTTGCGCAGGTCGAGTTCCAGCTCGCGCTCGGGAGCCTCGGCCTTGAGGCGCAGTGAGCGCTGCTGCCGGGTCAGGTCCCGTTGGAGCGGCACGGCGGGCGCGCCGTCCGGGACCCGGCCGAGCACGTCCCCGACGACCAGGCGGTCCTTGACGAGCGCGAGCGGCACGTCGGACCCGTCGCACATCACGGCGCGGACCGCCTCCAGGGTCTCGGCCAGCCCGGGCAGCGGCCGCCCGCGGACCGCGGCCAGGGTCTCCGCGAGCCGGACCGCCTCGATGACGTGCGCCGTGGAGACCTGCCGGTCCTCCTCGCGGAGCAGTCCGGCCACCTTGGTCAGCCAGCGTTCGACCGGCCGGTCCCGCGCGGCGAAGAGGTGCGCGTACCAGCCCGGGGAGGCGATGCCCGCCCCGTACCCACCGGCGCGGGCGAGCCGCCGGTGCGTCCAGGGCACCCAGGTCGTCTCCACCTTGGTCCTGGGCAGTCCGGTCAGCAGCTTCCTGTCGGCCGTCGCCGTGGTCCCGGTGCGCAGCGCCGGGACGTGCCAGGCGCCGCACACCACGGCGTAGGAGTCGCCGAATTCCCGGCGGGCGGCCCGCATCCGCTGCCGCATGTGGGCCTCGCGCACCAGGTCGCGGGGGTCCTCGCGGTCGGCGTACGTCTCCCGCAGTGCGGCCATGGCCTCGCCGAGCGCCTCGAACGCGGCCGCCGGGTCCCGCGGAGCCGCCCCCGGGTCCGTGCCGCGGTGTTCGACGACGTCCTCCCACCAGCGCTCGGGGTCGTCGTACCCGGCGGCCTCGGCCAGTGCGGCGAGCGGGTCGGGCCGTACCGTGCCGGGCGCGCCCGCAGCGGCCCCTTCCTCCTCCCCTACTCCCTCTTCTCCCTCCGCCTCCGGCCGTCGGGCCAGGGTGTGTGCGGCGGGCAGGTCGATGAAGCGGACCGGAACCGGGTCGGGCTGCTGCTGGGCCCAGCGGATGGCCGCCCACTCCGGGGAGAACTCGGCCAGCGGCCAGAACGCGGCCCGGCCCGGGTCGTCGGCGGCGTGCGCGAGGAGCGCCACGGGCGGCTGCATCGCGGGGTCGGCGGCGAGCGGGAGCAGTGCGTCGCCCTCCGGCGGCCCCTCGATCAGGACGGCCGCCGGGCGGGCCGCGTCCAGGGCGGCCCGGACGGCGCGGGCCGAGCCGGGCCCGTGGTGGCGCACGCCCAGCAGCAGCGGCCCCCGCGCGGGCGCCGCCGGGCTCATGCCGTCACCTCCCGGCAGGCGCGGTAGAAGTCCTTCCAGCCGTCCCGCTCGCGCACCACGGCCTCCAGGTACTCCTGCCAGACCACCCGGTCGGCGGCCGGGTCGCGGACGACGGCGCCGAGGATCCCGGCGGCCACGTCGGACGGGCGCAGCACGCCGTCCCCGAAGTGGGCGGCCAGTGCCAGGCCGTGGGTGACGACCGAGATGGCCTCGGCGGTGGACAGGGTGCCGCTGGGCGACTTGACCTTCGTGCGGCCGTCGTCGGTGACGCCGTCGCGCAGCTCGCGGAAGACGGTGACGACACGGCGGATCTCCTCCAGCCCCTCGGGCAGGGCCGGCAGGTCGAGGGAGCGGCCCAGCTGGTCGACGCGACGGGCGACGATGTCGACCTCGGCGTCGGTGGAGGCGGGCAGCGGCAGCACGACGGTGTTGAAGCGGCGGCGCAGCGCGCTGGACAGCTCGTTGACGCCGCGGTCGCGGTCGTTGGCGGTGGCGATGAGGTTGAAGCCGCGGACGGCCTGCACCTCCTGGCCGAGCTCCGGTATCGGCAGCGTCTTCTCGGACAGGATGGTGATGAGGGTGTCCTGGACGTCCGCCGGGATGCGGGTGAGCTCCTCGACGCGGGCGGTCGACCCCTCGGCCATGGCCCGCATGACCGGGCTCGGCACGAGTGCCTCGCGGCTGGGCCCGTGGGCGAGGAGGCGGGCGTAGTCCCAGCCGTAGCGGATGGCCTCCTCCGGGGTGCCGGCGGTGCCTTGGACGAGCAGGGTGGAGTCCCCGCTGACGGCGGCGGCGAGGTGCTCGGAGACCCAGGTCTTGGCGGTGCCGGGGACACCGAGCAGCAGCAGGGCGCGGTCGGTGGCGAGGGTGGTGACGGCGACCTCGACGATGCGGCGCGGGCCGACGTACTTGGGTGTGATGACGGTGCCGTCGTCGAGCGTGCCGCCCAGCAGGTAGGTGGCGACGGCCCACGGGGAGAGCTTCCAGCGGGCCGGGCGCGGCCGGTCGTCAGCGGCGGCCAGGGCTTTCAGTTCGTGTGCGAAGGCGTCCTCGGCGTGCGGTCGCAGCGCCTCGGCGCCGGTGCCGTTCCCCTGTGTGGTCATGGTCCCCCTCCGATGCTCGGCAGCCGCTCCCGGCTGCTGTTGTCCACGGTGCACCACGCCACTGACAACCGGCCTTGCTCATAACGTCGTTGCAGGTCAGAGCGATTGTCAGTGGGGGTCCCTACGGTGGTTGCCATGACCGATTCGCAGGTCCGCTGGACAGCGGAACAGGTACTGGCCCTGGCTCCTGACGATGCGTCACGCAAGGCCGGGGCCAAGCTGGGCGGAGCGGGCCCCTGGTCCGAGACCGGAGGTTCCGCTTCCGGTGCGGTGTGGGGGTTGTGCAAGGGCAGCGGCGCCACGCCGTACCGGACGGTCGTGGACCTCGCCGGCCCCGCCTACAAGTGCTCCTGCCCGAGCCGGAAGTTCCCGTGCAAGCACGCGCTGGGACTGCTGCTCCTGTGGGCCGCCGAAGGATTCGGCGAGCCCGCCGAGGCGCCGGGGTGGGCCGGCTCCTGGCTGGCCGGGAGGGCCGCGAGGGCCGCCCGCCCGGCGGCCGCGGCCGCCGGACCGGCCGACCCCGGGGCGGCGCGCCGCCGGGCCGAACGGAGGGCGGCCCGGATCGGCGCCGGGGTCGCGGAGCTGGAGCAGCGGCTCGCCGACCTGGTCCGCGGCGGACTCGCCGGCCAGGAGCAGTCCGGATACGCACCCTGGGAGGAGACCGCGGCCCGCATGGTCGACGCCCAGGCGCCCGGACTGGCAGCGCGCGTGAGGGAGTTGGGGACGATACCCGGTTGCGGCCCCGGCTGGCCCGCCCGGATGCTGGAGGAGGGCGCGCTGCTGCACCTGCTGAACCGGGGCTGGCTCGGTGCGGCAGGCCTGCCGGAGCCGCTCGCCGCGACGGTACGGAGCCGGGTGGGGCTCCCGAACGCCGCCGCGGAGGGGGAGGCCGTACGGGACCGCTGGCTGGTGCTGTCCCAGTACGACTCGGTGTCGCCGGACGGCCGGCTCACCACCCGCCGGATATGGCTGCGCGGGCTGGAGAGCGGGCGCCCGGCCCTGGTCCTGGACTTCGGGCCGCCCGGGCGGCCGCCGGCGCTCGCGCTGCCGGTCGGCCTGGCGGTGGAGGCGGAAGCACGCTTCCGTCCCGGCTCGGCGGGGCTGCGGGCGGACCTCGGGGAGAGGTCGGCCCCGGCCGCGCCGTGCGACCGGGTCCCGGCCGGGATCGGCACCGGGGCGGCACTGGAGGCGTACGGGGCTGCGCTGCGGGAGGACCCGTGGCTGGAGTCGTGGCCGGTGGTGCTGGGCCCCGTGGTCCCGATACCGGGAGAGCTCGGCTGGCAGCTGGCCGATGCGGAGGGCCCCGGCGCCCTGCCGGTCCCGCGGTCCGGTGCGGGCAGCCGGTCCCGGTCGGGCCTGTGGCAGCTGGCGGCACTGTCCGGCGGGGGGCCGCTGACGGTGTTCGGCGAGTGCGGGCACCGCGGATTCACCCCCCTGACGGCCTGGCAGCCGGGCTGCCCGGAGCCGGTGGCGCTGGTCTGACGGACCGGGCCGCGGCCGGCACGGGGCCGGGGGGACGAGGGACGGGCGGCGCGGGGGCGCCGACCGAGGAGGGGCGCACGGACGCGGGGGCGTCCGCGTGAACGAGAGAGAAGCCGGGGGGCTTGCCATGAACGACAACCACGCCAGCTGAAGGGCCGGGCACGGGGAAAAACAGCGGCTCCGGTACCGCGGAGGGGGCGGGACCGGAGCACGGAACAGCACCGAGAGGGAGGGACCCGATGGCCACCACGGCCGAGTACACGGGGTGCGGGGAGTGGGAGGAGCTGGTCGGCGCCGCACTGCTGGGCACCGAGCGGCGGCAGGGCGATCCGGCGGCGCTGCTCGACGCGGCGGCCGTGCAGACCGTACGCCGCCGCGCCGGGCTTCGGCCCGCCGAGGCGGGCCCGCGGCCCCTGCCGGCTCCGGCCGACCCGCGGCCGGAGCCGCCCGGACCGGCCCGGCGCCGGCTCGCCCGGCTGCTCGCCGGGCGGACCGGCACGGGCAGCGGCAGCGGGCGGCGGGGGGCCGCCCCGGATCTGACCGAACTGCTGCCGCAGTGGCTGTCGGCCGCCGGACGGCACGGCTACCGGGCGCCGGCGGCACTGCTTCCGGCCCTGCTCGACGCCGCCCGGGCGCGTACGGACCTGCGCCCGCAGGCCGTGGCCCTCGCCGGACCGCGCGGCCTGTGGCTCGCCCGGCTCAACCCGGACTGGCGGTTCGCCCTGCGCGGCGGGGCGGCCGGTGGAGCACTGCCCGACCTTGAGGACGGGGCCGGGGTGGAGCAGCTGTGGCAGGAAGGGCTGTTCGCGGAGCGGGTCGCGCTGCTCGGGGCGGTACGGGCCCACGAGCCGGCCGCGGCCGTACGGCTGCTGTCCGGAACCTGGACCACCGAGCGGGCCGAGGACCGGCTGATGTTCCTCGATTCACTGCGGGTCGGGCTGTCGGAGCAGGACGAGCCCTTCCTGGAGGCGGCCCTGGGCGACCGGAGCCGCAACGTCCGGGCGACGGCGGCCGAACTCCTGTCCGCACTGCCCGGCTCGGCGCTGGCCGGGCGGATGGCACGGCGGGCCGTGGCCTGCGTGGGACCGCAGGGCGTGGTCCCGCCGGCCGAATGCGACGCGGGGATGCTGCGCGACGGGGTGGCGAAACGGCCCCCCGCCGGGCGCGGGGAGCGGGCCTGGTGGCTCGGCCAGCTCGTGGAGGCGGCGCCGCTGTCCTGCTGGAGGGAACGGTTCGGGGGGCTCGACCCGGAGCGGATCGTGGCACTGCCGATGGCCGACGGCGAGAGCTGGCGGGAGGAACTGCACGCGGCGTGGTGCCGGGCGGCCGTGCGGCAGCGGGACGCGGAATGGTCCCGGGCCCTGCTCGGCGCGGCGTCCGCGCCGCCCGCGACCGCGCCGGGGACTGCGTCGCTCGCGGAGCGGGCCAAACTGCTGTCGGTCCTGCCGGACGGAGAACGGGCCGACTGGGTCGCACGGTTCATCCGGGCGCACGGGCTGTCGGAGGCGTTCCAGCTCCTCGGCGTGTGCGTGGTGCCGTGGGCGGGGGCGCTCGGCCGGGCCGTGGTCGACGCGCTGGACGCGGCGCGGGAGGCGGGCAGCTACCCGTGGAGCTTCAGCGGGGTGATGGGGCTGGCCGAGCGGTGCCTGGATCCTGCGGAGGCCGGCCGGCTGGAGGCGCTCACCACCGCCGCGGAGTACCCCGAGGACGGGGCTGCCGGGGCGGCGGCTTACTGGGCCGAGGCGTTCCAGCGGCTCGTCGCCACCCTGCGGCTGCGGGCCGCCATGCTCGCCGAGCTGGATCCGGCCCCACCCGCCTGACGGTCCCCGCCGCGTGGCTCGCGCCGTGCCCGGGCGCCGCCCCGCACCCCGGCGCCTCGCACGCCGGCGGGGTTTGCCCGGGCTCCGGCGGGGATGGAATCGCCGGACGGCGGCGCCGGATCCGGGCGCGAGCCGCGGGGCGCGAGCCGCGGGGCGCGAGGTGCGGGGCAGTCGTGCCTGGGTGGCGCCTCGCACGCCGGCGGGGCTGGATTCGCACCGGCGCTACGGGGTTGGCCCCGGCGCACTGGTTCGCGCCGGCGGGGCCGGGTTCGGCGGGGCCGGGTCGTCAGTGGCGGATGTTGTCGCGGACCCAGTCGACGATGGAGGTCGTCGTGGCGCCCGGGGTGAAGATTTCGGCCACGCCCTTCTCCTTGAGGGGGGCGATGTCGTCCTCCGGGATGATGCCGCCGCCGAACACTTTGATGTCCTCGGCCTCGCGCTCCTTGAGGAGTTCCAGGACGCGGACGAACAGCGTGTTGTGCGCGCCCGACAGGATCGACAGGCCGATCGCGTCGGCGTCCTCCTGGATCGCGGTGTCCACGATCTGCTCGGGGGTCTGGTGCAGGCCCGTGTAGATGACCTCCATGCCGGCGTCCCGCAGGGCGCGGGCGATCACCTTCGCGCCGCGGTCGTGGCCGTCGAGACCCGGCTTGGCCACCACCACACGGATCGGACCGGTCACACCCATCGCACTGCCTCCCGAGTGAACGAACGTTAAGCACAGCATCGCGCACGCCGCCGTTTCACGGTCAAGCACGAGGGGGAAATCACACGTGGGACGGCGTGATTCACCGCCAGGAGCCGCACCGCACCGGATCGCCGCGCCACCGTACCGACAGCCGCACGGCACGGCGGCGCGGCCGACCGCAGTCCCGTTCACGGTCATGGGGAGGCCAGGGAGGCCGTCGATGGGGCTGTCCATACCCGCATACGGATCAGCGCCGGTCTCGGGGGCCGCGCTGCGGGCCGGGGTGCTCGAAGCCATCCTGTTCGGCGCCCATCTGCTGCACTACCCGACCGGAGTCCGGCAGGAGCGGCCTTCGGGCGAGGATTCGCCCTCCGGGCCCCGGCCGCCCGTGCTCCTGCTGCACGGATTCAGCGACAACCGGTCCGTCTTCGTCCTGCTGCGCCGCGCCCTCACCGCCGGCGGCGGTCGGCGGGTGGAGGCGTACAACTACTCGCCGCTCACCCTCGATCTGCGGGTCGCCGCCCGCAGCCTGGCCCGGCGGGTCGAGGAGTTCTGCGAGCGCACCGGCCGGGACCGCATCGACCTGGTCGGCCACAGCCTGGGCGGGCTCGTGGGCCGGTACTACGTCCAGCGCCTCGGCGGCGATGCCCGCGTCGGCACCCTCGTCACGCTCGGCACGCCGCATTCCGGCACGCGGATCGCGCCCTTCATGGACGCGCACCCCCTCGTCCGCCAGATCCGCCCGGCCTCCGCGGTCATCGCCGAGCTGCGCGCACCCGCGCCCGGCTGCCGTACCCGATGCGTGGCGTTCTGGACCGAGTTCGACGAGTTGATGGACCCGCCAGGGACGGCGCGCATCGAACACTCGGACCTGCGCGCCGAGAACATCCAGGTCATGGGTATCGGGCATCTCGCACTGGCGGCCCATCCGGCCGTCGCGGCAGCCGTCCTGCGCGCCCTCGACGGGCCCGGTCCGGCGGCCGTCGAACCCCCTGGGGACACCGCCTCCGTCGCGTGAACACCCACCGGACCGGAGTCGAACGAATTTCGAACTCAAGGCCAAGGCTGGGCATGAAGGCGACCGAAACACGGCCGAATGCCCGGTTCCGCTCAGCTTGGAGCCCGCCGAAGATTGTCGTGGCCAGTGACCGCCGGGTACAGTCACGCCACTGCTCTCCCCAGGGAACCCCCCATTCCCTGGCCACCCAGGCCCCCACTGCCGAGGCGAAAGAGAAGTTGGTGAACGACCGCCCCTCGTCGGGCCTGTATCCCGAGTCCGGGTACGACGGCCTTTCCACCACCACCTTCGGCGGCGATTCGCCCTACGCTTCCTACGAAACGCAGGGCCAGGGGTACGCCTACACCTCGTACGGCGCGTACGACACCGGCTCGTACGACACCACCGCCTGGGCTCCGCAGCCGAGTTACCCCCAGGACGGCTACCTGCCGACCGTCCCGGCCCAGGGCGCCCCCGCGGACACCGCCACGGGCACGGGCCAGTGGGACACGGCAGCCTGGACGGCACAGACCCCGGACTACCAGTCCACCGCCGCCGCGTTCGGCTACGAGCAGACCGGCCAGTGGGCGGTGCCGGGCTACGGCACCACCGGCGCCGAGACGGGCTCGTACGACGCCACCGCCTGGAACACGGTCCCGCAGGACCAGCAGCAGACCCAGACGTTCTCGTTCGACTTCGAGCAGCAGCAGGCACAGGCACAGGCACAGGCACAGCAGCAGCCTCAGACGCAGCAGGCGTACGAATACCAGGAGCCTGCCGCCGACGCCGCCGACGCGTACACCGAGACGGCCGTCTTCGAGGCCCTCGGCGACGACGCCGCCGAGACCGCCTCGGACGCGGACCACGATGACCTGGACCTCGACCTGGGCTTGGACCTGGACCTGGACCCCGACGGGGAGTCGGACCTCGGCGTCCTCGCCGGCCAGGTGCACGACATGCCCACCCAGGCCATGCCCATCACCCCGGCGGCTTCCCCGGCCGGCCCGCCGTCCGGGTCGCGCGCCTCGCGCCGCGCCGGCGCCAAGGCCCCGCACACCTCCGGCAACAGCCGCCGCCGCACCCCGGCGAAGCGTTCCGCCCTGCTGACGGTGGCCGTTCCCTCGGCCTGCGTGATGGGCATCGCCGGTGTCGCGGCCGCCTCCGTCGGCGGCCTCACCGGCAGCCAGAAGCCCGCCGAGGAGACCACGACGGTGGCCGCGCCCGACCCGGCGTCGGTCAAGCCCGTGGCCGCCAACAGCAAGCTCGACACCCAGCTGGAGGCGCTCAGCGCCGACGCGGGCGACTTCGCGGACCGCGCGAGCCGCACGCAGGAGCGCATCGACCTGCGCCAGCGCCAGGACGAGGAGCGCAAGCGGAAGCTGGCCGAAGAGGCGGCCAAGGAAGCGGCCCGCCCCAAGTTCGCGGTCCCCGTGGCGCAGCGCGGCCTGAGCGCCAGCTTCGGCCAGGCCGGCGGCATGTGGATGTCCGTGCACACCGGCATCGACTTCCCGGTCGGCTACGGCACGCCGGTCATGGCGGCCACCGACGGGACCGTGCGCACCCAGTGGAACAGCGCCTACGGCAACATGGCGATAGTGACGTCCCCCGACGGCACCGAGACCTGGTACTGCCACCTGGGCAGCACCAAGATCCGGTCCGGCAAGGTCAAGGCCGGCGACGTCATCGCGTACTCGGGCAACTCGGGCAACTCCACCGGCCCGCACCTCCACTTCGAGGTCCGGCCCGGCGGCGGGTCCGCGATCGACCCCGCGGCCTGGCTGCGCAGCCACGGCCTCAACCCGAACTGAGCCCCGGGCCGACCGGCGCCCTGAGCAGCCGCACGGCTCCGTACGCACGCCCCGCACGCCCCGCACGCACGTCGGGCCCCGCGGGTCTGGCACCCGCGGGGCCTGACGCCCGCTACAGCTTCTGCACCGGCGCGTAGCGCAGCAGCAGCCGCTTCGGCTTGCCGTCCCCGAAGTCGATGGTCGCCTGCGCGTCCGACCCGGCCCCCGTGACCTGCAGGACCGTGCCCAGCCCGAACTGGTCGTGGGTGACCCGGTCCCCGATCGCCAGCGCCGCGACCGGCTTGTCGGCGGCCCGGCGCGTCGCGAACCCGGACGGCCCCGACCGCGTACGGGAGGAGGACAGGAAGGCCTCCGGGGAGGTGCCGAACGAGGCCTTGCCCGACCCGTAGCCGGAGCCCGATCCCGAACCCCGCAACGGGCCGGCCGGCTTCTGCGCTGCGCCCGTGCGCTTCCACTCCAGGTACTGCGTCGGGATCTCCTCCAGGAACCGCGACGGCGGGTTGTACGAGGGCGTGCCCCAGGCGCTGCGCATCGAGGAGCGGGTCAGGTACAGGCGCTCGCGGGCCCGCGTGATGCCGACGTAGGCCAGGCGCCGCTCCTCCTCCAGCTCCTTGGTCTGGCCGAGTGCCCGCATGTGCGGGAAGACGCCGTCCTCCATGCCGGTGAGGAAGACCACCGGGAACTCCAGGCCCTTGGCGGTGTGCAGGGTCATCAGGGTGATGACGCCCGTGCCTTCTGTGTCCTCGTCGGGGATCTGGTCGGAGTCGGCGACGAGCGCGACCTGCTCCAGGAACTCGGCGAGGGTGCCCGGATTGTCCGCCCCGCGCGCCTGCTCGAATTCCAGCGCGACCGCCGCGAGTTCCTGGAGGTTCTCGATCCGCGTCTCGTCCTGAGGGTCGGTCGACGCCTGGAGTTCGGCGAGGTAGCCGGTGCGTTCCAGCACCGCCTCCAGCACCACCGCCGGGCCCGCGCCGGACTCGGCGATCGTGCGCAGTTCCTCCATGAGCACGTTGAACCGCTTCACCGCGTTGGTGGAGCGGGCGGCCATCCCGTACGCCTCGTCCACGCGCCGCAGCGCCTGCGGGAAGGTGATCTTCTCGCGCAGGGCGAGCGCGTCGACCATTGCCTCCGCCCGCTCGCCGATGCCGCGCTTGGGCACGTTCAGGATCCGGCGCAGCGGGACGTTGTCCTCCGGGTTCGCGAGGACGCGCAGGTACGCGAGGACGTCGCGGACCTCCTTGCGCTCGTAGAAGCGGACTCCGCCGACGACCTTGTAGGGCAGGCCGACGCGGATGAAGACCTCCTCGAACACACGCGACTGGGCGTTGGTCCGGTAGAAGATCGCGACGTCCCCCGCCTTCGCCCGGCCGGCATCGGTGAGGCGGTCGATCTCGTCGGCGACGAACTGGGCCTCGTCGTGCTCGGTGTCGGCGACGTAGCCGGTGATCACGGCGCCGGAGCCGGCGTCGGTCCACAGGTTCTTGGCGCGGCGGTTCTCGTTGCGCTCGATGACCGCGTTGGCGGCGGACAGGATGGTCTGGGTGGAGCGGTAGTTCTGCTCCAGCAGGATCGTCGTCGCGTCCTTGTAGTCCTCCTCGAACCGGAGGATGTTGCGGATCGTCGCACCGCGGAAGGCGTAGATCGACTGGTCGGCGTCGCCCACCACGCACAGCTCGGCCGGCGGCAGGTCCGGGTAGCCGGGGCCGACCAGCTCGCGCACCAGCGTGTACTGGGCGTGGTTGGTGTCCTGGTACTCGTCGACGAGGACGTGCCGGAAGCGCCGCCGGTAGTGCTCGGCGACGTCCGGGAACGCCTGGAGCAGGTGGACGGTGGTCATGATGATGTCGTCGAAATCGAGCGCGTTGGCCTCGCGCAGCCGCCCCTGGTACAGGGCGTACGCCTGCGCCAGGGTCTTCTCGAAGCCGTCGGCGGCCTGCGCGGCGAAGGTGTCCTCGTCGACGAGCTCGTTCTTCAGGTTCGAGATCTTGGCGTTGAAGGACTTGGGCGGGAACTTCTTCGGGTCCAGGTCCAGGTCGCGGCAGACGAGCGCCATCAGGCGCTTGGAGTCGGCGGCGTCGTAGATCGAGAAGGACGAGGTGAAGCCGAGCCTCTTGGACTCGCGGCGCAGGATGCGCACGCACGCGCTGTGGAAGGTCGACACCCACATGGCGCCGGCGCGCGGGCCCACCAGGTTCTCGACGCGCTCCTTCATCTCGGCGGCGGCCTTGTTGGTGAAGGTGATCGCCAGGATCTGGCCGGGGTGGACGCCGCGGGCGGCCAGCAGGTGGCCGATGCGGTGGGTCAGCACGCGGGTCTTGCCCGAGCCGGCGCCGGCCACGATCAGCAGCGGGGAGTCCGCGTGCACCACGGCCGCGCGCTGCTGCTCGTTCAGTCCGTCCAGGAGCGCCGCCGGGTCGATGACCGGCTTCGGCGTGCCGTCGCGGTAGTAGGCGTCACCGCTCATGGGCGCGTCGAAGCGGCCCTCGAAGAGGTCGTCCGCGCCCGGCTCCGGGGCGCGCTCGTCCTCGTACTCCTCGGGCGGCGGCGGGACCTCGTCGGAGGGGGTGAGGTCCGCCAGGAAGCTGTCGTCAAAGAGGCTGCTCATCGCCTTCCGAGTCTAGGGGCCCGCAAGGACACCCGGGGCCGGGTCCGGCCACCCGGGATCGGGACCCCGGCCGCCGTCCGGGGGCCCGGGGAAGAGCCGACCCGCTTCCGGGGCCGGACAGGGGCCCCCGTACGCTCGACCGCATGGACGTACTCATCAACGCCTTCGTCGGCCTGCACATCATCGGAATCGCCTCGCTCCTCGGCGGCTTCCTGACCCAGATGAAGGCGATGAGCGCAGGTACCGCCCGCTTCGTGCCCGCGATGCTGCACGGCGCCCTGACGATGCTGGTCACCGGCGTCCTGCTGGTCGGCTTCCGCGAGATGGACGGCGGCAGCGTCAACAACATCAAGATCGGCGTGAAACTCGCCGTCCTCTTCGTGATCCTCGCCCTCGTCTACGTCAAGCGCGACGAGGAGCAGGTCGACAAGGCGCTCTTCGGCGCGGTCGGCGGCCTGACCGTGGTCAACATCTTCATCGCCACCCTCTGGACCTGATCCGAAGGGGACACCTCCGGATCACGAACGGGGCATTTGCGTTCATCTCGTCATCCGGCCGTTACCCGGCGGTCTAGCGTCCTTCTCCGAGCCCCGACGGAGGAAGGACGTGAGGCCCTCGTGGCCAGTCATCGAAAGCCCCGGCAGCGCCCGCTTCGCGGCGGCACCGTACGCACCGCCGCCACCCTCGCCCTCGCGGGCGCTGCCACCGCCACCGCCTTCGAAGGCACCTCCCAGGCCGACCCGCAGCGGGCGCCCTCCGGGATCAAGGCGGAGGTCGACCGGCTCTACGAGCAGGCGGAGGCCGCCACCGAGCGGTACAACGGGGCGAAGGAGAAGGCCGAGGAGGCCCAGCGCGCACTGAACGAGCTGCGCGACGAGACCGCCCGCCGGACCGACCGGCTCAATGCCGCCCGCCGGGCCCTGGGCTCCCTGGCCGCCGGCCAGTACCGCAGCGGCGGCCTCGACCCGGCCGTGCAGCTGGCGATGGCCGACGACCCGCAGGACTACCTGGCCCGGGCCGCGCTCCTGACCCGGGCGGGCGACCGCAGCGCCGCCGACATCGCCTCCGTACGCCGGCAGCTCGACGAGGTCGGCGCACTGCGCGACCGGGCAGCCGGGCACCTCGCCGAGCTGCGCACCGGGCAGGCCGAGCTCGCCGCGCAGAAGTCCGTCGCCGAGGAGAAGCTCGACGAGGCCAAGCGGCTGCTGGCCCGGCTCACGGCCGAGGAGCGGGCCGCGTACGAGGCACCGGCCGGCGGGGCGGCCCCGGCGGACGCACGCACCCCGGCCCCCTCGCCCCCGTCGGACGGCAGCCGCGCCGCCCGGGCCGTCGCCTTCGCGCGCGGGGCGATCGGCAAGCCGTACGTCTGGGGGGCGACGGGTCCGGGCGGCTACGACTGCTCCGGCCTGACCCAGGCCGCGTACCGCTCGGCGGGACTGTCCCTCCCCCGCACCACCTACACCCAGATCAACGCCGGCCGGCGGGTGTCCCGCGATGACCTGGCCCCCGGCGACCTGGTGTTCTTCTACCCCGGGGTCACCCACGTCGGCCTGTACATCGGCAACGGGCAGATGATCCACGCCCCCCGCCCGGGCTCGACGGTCCGCGTCGCCCCCGTCGGCTCCATGCCCTGGGCCGGCGCGACCCGCCCGGCGTGACCGCCGCGGTCTTCCGCTACGGCGTCTTGACCTGGGTGCTCAGCCAGGCGAAGGCCTGGGGCAGCTGCCTCGACCACGTTTCGAGGTTGTGGCCGCCGACGACCTTCTCCGCGTGCACCACGGTGGGGCTCTTCGCGAGTGCCTTGAGGTCCGTGCCGGACAGGTAGCCGTCATGCTCGGCCCCCGACATCCACAGCGAGACCGCCGGCGGGGTGGGTGCGGCCTGGAGCACCGCCTTCAGGTTGTGGGTGCGGCGCAGCTCCGGGTCCTGGGCGACCAGCGAGGACGGCTCCTGGCCGGGGTCGTTGTAGCCCGACAGGGAGACAGCGGCGCTGTAGCGGTCGGGGTGGGCGATCGCCAGCTTGGCGGCGCAGTACGCGCCGGCCGAGTAACCGGCGACGCCCCACGTGCGGGGCTCGTCCGTGGTCCGGAAGTTGTCGAGGACCATCTTGCGGACGTCGACGCTGAACCAGCTGTCGGCGTTGACCTTGCCGGGGAGGTTGGCGCAGCCGGTGTCGGCGTTCCCCAGCAGCATGGCGCGCGGCGAGACGAGGATGAACGGCGCCACCTTGCCGCTCTTCATCAGCGGCTCCAGCACCTCGTGCGCCTTGAGCCCCTGGAACCAGGACTTGCCGGTCCCGGGTATGCCCGGGATCAGCTCGACGACGGGGAACTTCTTGTCCTTGAAGGCCGGGTCGTCGTACTGCGGCGGCAACCACACCATGACGTCGCCCTTGACCCCGGAGATCTTGCCGTCGAGCTCGGTCTTCTTGACCCGGCCGCCGAGGCCGTCGACCGGCTGCCACTCCTGGAGCACCTTCGGCGCACCCTCGATCTTCTTGCCGCCGAGGCCGTCCGGACCGAGGTCGTTGGCGGCCTGCACGTAGTCGCTCGTGCCGAGCAGGTCGCCCCAGCTGGTGTAGAAGTTCAGCTCCCGG
Organism: Streptomyces sp. BR123; assembly: GCF_013401435.1. GTDB lineage: Bacteria > Actinomycetota > Actinomycetes > Streptomycetales > Streptomycetaceae > Streptomyces. Next base: position 15,712 of record NZ_JACBGN010000039.1, on the reverse strand, counting down.
TTGACCGTGATGAACACCACGGCGATGGCGGTGACCTGGGCGAAGACCATCATCAGCGCGCGGGTGAGGATCCGTACGGCGGCCGGGCCGCGCACCTTGCTCCACACGGCCAGCGGCAGGACGACGGCGAGCGCCGTCAGGGCGATCGCCGTCGCGAAGAGGGGGGTACCGGTCAAGCTCATCACGCCAGCCTAGAGGGCCGCGCGCAGTGCCCGGGTTCCGCGCCACCCCTGCGGCCTGCGTCACAGACCAGGCGGAACGCCTCAGACGAGGCGTCGGGCGGTCGCCCAGCGGGTCAGCTCGTGCCGGTTGGACAGCTGGAGCTTGCGCAGGACCGCCGAGACGTGGGACTCGACCGTCTTCACCGAGATGAACAGCTGCTTGGCGATCTCCTTGTACGCGTACCCGCGCGCGATCAGCCGCAGCACCTCGCGCTCGCGCTGGGTCAGGCGGTCCAGGTCCTCGTCGACCGGCGGGGCGTCGGTGGACGCGAAGGCGTCCAGGACGAAGCCCGCGAGCCGGGGCGAGAACACGGCGTCGCCGTCCTGCACCCGGAAGACCGAGTCCACCAGGTCGCTGCCCGTGATGGTCTTCGTCACGTAGCCGCGCGCGCCGCCGCGAATGACGCCGATGACGTCCTCGGCCGCGTCCGAGACCGACAGGGCCAGGAAGCGCACCGGGTGCTCGGCCGCCGCCATCAGCGGAGCGCAGCGCCGCAGCACCTCGACCCCGCCGCCGCCGGGCAGGTGCACGTCGAGGAGGACCACCTCGGGCCGGGTGGCGGTGATGACGGTGACGGCCTGGTCGACGTCGGCGGCCTCGCCGACGACCTCGACGCCGGTGCGGCCGGTGTCCCCGATCTCGGCCTGCACGCCCGCGCGGAACATCCGGTGGTCGTCGACGAGGACCACCCGCACGCGGCGGTCCGCCGCGCCGTCCTGCCCGTGCACCTGTCCCTGTGGCTGCGCGCCTGCGCTCTGACCGCTACGGCCGTTCTGCCCGTTCTGCCCGTTCATGCCGCCTTCGCCGCCCTCTCCATCTCCAGCTCGACTTCCGTGCCGCCGTCGGGTGCGGACCGCAGCCGTGCGGTCCCGCCGTTGCGCTGCATCCGGCCGATGATCGATTCTCGTACGCCCATGCGGTCGTCCGGTACCGCGTCGATGTCGAAGCCCGGCCCCCGGTCCCGGACGGACACGAACACGCGCTCCCCCTCCACCTCGGCGTAGACCTGCACCGGGCCTCCGTCGCCACCGTACTTGGCGGCGTTGACCATCGCCTCGCGCGCGGCCTGCATCTGCGCGCCCAGCTTCTCGTCGAGGGGGCAGTCGCCGACCACGACGACCTCGATGGGCACGCCGTGGTGGTCCTCCACCTCGGCGGCGGCCTTCTTCACGGCCTCCGCGAGGGTGGTCGGCTCCTCGGCCTCGTCCTTGCCGGTGCCCTCGGGCTTGTACAGCCAGTTGCGCAGCTCCCGCTCCTGCGCGCGGGCGAGGCGGCGCACCTCGCCGACGTCCTCCGCGTTGCGCTGGATCAGGGTGAGGGTGTGCAGCACGGAGTCGTGGACGTGGGCGGCGACCTCGGCGCGCTCCTGGGCGCGGATGCGCATCAGGCGCTCCTCGGAGAGGTCCTGGGTCATCCGGATCAGCCAGGGGCCGGCGAGCAGCGCGATGCCGACGAGGACGGCGAGGGCGGCGGTGAGCACGTTGCCCAACTGGGCGGCCGAGCCGCGGACGACGATGAAGACGGTGAGGCCGACGCCGACGAGGACGACGCCGGCGAGGCTGCGGGCCAGGTGCAGCATCCGGGCGTTGCGGCCGGCGGCGGCCCCCCAGTGCGCCCGCCGGGCGTTGTCGGCCTGCCGCCAGACGAGGACCACGCCGGCGCCGACGAGCAGGGTCGGCCACGCGTACCGGCCGGAGGCGCCGTCGTCCTGGACCTTGGCGATGAAGATGCCCGTGCCCACGCACAGCGCGATGAGCGCGCCGACCTGGCCCTTGTCGGGCCGGCGCAGGCGCCCGCAGCCGTCGGTGAGGCTGTCGAAGAAGGAGCGGTGCGCGGTGCGCCCGCCGACGCCGAGCGGTACGAAGACCCAGAACGCCGCGTACAGCAGGACGCCGAGCCCGTCACCCCACAGGAACAGGCCGAGGAACGCGAGCCGGACCCAGACCACGGGGAGCCCGAGGTGCCCGGCCAGGCCGCGCGCCACACCGCCGAGCATCCGGCCGTCGGCGCTGCGGTAGAGCCTGCGCTGCGGTGCTTCGTCGGGCTCGGGGGCGTGCGGGGTGCGCGGGGCGGCGGAAACGGGCATGTCACCGATGGTCACACGCGCGCGGGGCGCCCGGCATCAGGGCAGCCCCCCAGATGTGACCGGGGGATATCAGGGTTGTGCCAGGGTCAGGCCCGATGCCGGCGGCTCCGACGGCCCGTCACCATGGACGCATGACCAAGCACGACTCCCCGCCGCCGGGTGGCACGCCCGACGGCCGGTCCGCCACCGCTCGGGCCGCCGCCGAGCGGACCGGTGCCGAGCGGACCGGTGCCGAGCGGCCGCCCCTGCGCCGCAGCAAGCGCGACAAGGTCCTCGCCGGTGTGTGCGGGGGCCTCGGCCGCTACTTCGACCTGGACCCGGTGATCTTCCGGATCGTGCTCGGCGTCCTCACCGTCACCGGCGGGTTCGGCCTGGTCTTCTACGGCTTCGCATGGCTGCTGCTGCCCGTGGAGGGCGAGGAGGACAGCGAGGCGAAGAGACTGCTGACCGGCCGGATCGAAGGGGCCACGCTGGCCGCGGTGTTCGCGGCGCTGGCGGGCTGCGCCCTGTTCCTGTCGATGCTGCACAACGGCGGACTCGGGGCCTTCTCCGTCCTGGTCGTGCTCGCCCTGGGCGGGGCCGCGTACTTCTCCCAGCGCCGCCGCGGCTCCGCCGGACCCGAGGCGGAGTCGCCCGCCGCGCACCGGCCGGCCCCGCCGGAAACCAAGGCCCCGCCCGCGCCGGGCAGCCCGTCCTGGTGGCGGGACCCGCTGGTCAAGGACGGCACCACCGGCCCGGTCGGGTCAACCGGCTACCTGTGGGGGCCGGACGACTCCCCCGGCGCGGCGGGCGGCACGGACGGCCGCGCGGGCGACCGGGCCGGGCGGGACCTCGACCGGCCGCGGCCGCGCGGCGGGATCGGCGGGCGGGTGTTCCTGCTCGCGTTGCTGGCGGGAGGGGCCGCGACCGCCGCGGTGTGGGAGGACGGCACCCTCTCCCACGCGCTGCAGATCGGCCTGGCCTCGGCCCTGGCCGTCTTCGGCCTCGGCCTCGCGGTCAGCTCCGTCAGGGGGCGCACCGGCTTCGGCACGTTCTTCCTCGCCATGGCCACGGCCGGGCTGCTGGCCGTCGCGTCCGCCCTGCCCGAGGACATCGGCACGGACTGGCAGGACGTCCGCTGGCGGCCGGCCGCCCTGGCCGACGTAAGGCCCCGGTACACGGCGGGCACCGGACTGGCCACGCTGGACCTGAGCCGGCTCGACGTGCCGAAGGGGGCAACGCTGACCGTGCGGGCGGACATCGAGGCGGGCCGCCTCAAGGTGATCGTGCCCCGTGAGGTCACCGCGCAGGCCGACGTGTCGGTGCGGCTCGGCGACATCAAGATGCCCGGGGACAACCCGCAGACGATACGCATCAAGAGCGGCGGCGAAACCGAGCAGAAGACCCTGGAGCCGGCCGCGGGCACCGAGCCCGGCGGCACGATCGAGCTGCACCTGCACGCGGGTGCGGGACAGGTGGAGGTGGCACGTGCCGCGTCATGAGTTCCAGCCGGGACGGCTGTTGGCGGGCCTGGTCCTGACGACGGCGGGCCTGCTGTACCTGCTCGACGCCGCCGGGGAGGTGGACACGCCCTGGTTCCTGGTGGTCCCGATGGCCATGGGCGGGCTGGCGCTCGCCTCGCTGGTCGGTATGGTGACCTACGCGGTGCGGCGCGACCGCCGGGACCGCTCGGACGACCACGCGGTGCGCCACGACCGGATCCGCGAGTCCAGGGAGCAGTAGGGCGCGCCGGCCAGGATCAGCGGGATCCACGCCATCAGGTAGGCGAGGTCGTTGCCGTAGTAGTACGGGGTCACCTGCCAGGACACCGTGAGCCACAGACTGAGCGAGATCAGCGCCCCGCCCGCGGCCGCGAGCCGGGTCAGCAGCCCGGCGAGGACGGCCAGGCCGACCGCGATCTCCGCGAGGGCCAGCAGGACGGCGAAGCCGACGGGCGAGAGCAGGGCCAGGTCGACGAGGCCGGGGATCGCGGAGGTGTCGCGCACACCGCGCATCACCTCGCCGATCGAGCCGGACCCGGAGGCGGACGGGAACGCGGGGTCGGTGAGCTTGTCCAGGCCCGCGTAGACGAAGGTCACGCCCAGGAACACGCGCAACGGCAGGAGCGCGTACCGAGCGGCACGGTCCCGCAGCGTGGGGGCCGCTGCCTCGTGGCCGGCGGGGGCGGCACGGCCGGCGGGGGCGCCGGGCACGCGTGAGGCGCCGGAAGGACGCGAGCCGTCGGGCACGGGGGCGCCGCCGGCGGCACCGGGGCTGTCGGGTCTGGTCACCCTCCCATCTCTACCCCGTTCACTCGGCCACGTCGATGCTGTAGCGGTTGGATTCCACCCCCGCCGCGGTCACCACCTGGAGCTCGACCCGCCCCGGTTCCACCTCCGCCGGGACCGGAACCGTCAGCACCGCGTCCGACGGGTTGGAGAACCCGCCCGCCACCGGCACCAGCGGGACGTGCACGTGGACCGTCCCGATCCGCACCACCAGCCGCGCCAGCATCTCCGGCGTCTGGCCGCCGGGCGGGACGAACCCCACCCCGCGGATCTCGATGTCGTCCCCCGGCCGGACGGCCGCGTCCAGATCCCCGGGCTCGCGTCTGCGGACCACCGACAGCACCAGCGGACGGGCCACCTCCGCGCACTTCGCCGCCAGGTACACCACGGCCGACAGGGCCACCAACAGCGCCAGCGCCCACGGCAGCCGCGGCAGCCGGTCCGGGAACCGGGCCAGCGACACCGCCGCGTAGCCCAGCACCACCGTGGAGACCAGGACGTACTGGGCGTCCGGGAAGCTGCCCCGGCCCGCGTCGTCCGTCAGCAGGTCCGCCCCGCGCGGGCGGTCCGCGGGCAGCTTCTGCAGGCGCTGCCCGAGGATCCGCACGGCGACCACCCGGCGCACCAGCACCGCCACGGCCGAGGTCAGCGCGACCACCGCCAGCAGCGGCAGGGCCCGCCCGAGGGCCAGCCCCTCGTACAGCACCCGCCGTTCCGGCCCGGGCGCCGACGCCGCCAGCCGCAGTGCGGGCAGCAGCGCGGCGAACGCGGTCAGCAGCAGCCAGGCGAGCGGCACCGCCTTCGAGGTGGACAGCCGGTTGTCCTCGCCGACCAGCGGTGCCAGCAGGCCGCCGCGCACCGACTGGGCGCGGGCGGCGACCGTGAGCAGTCCGGCCAGCACCAGGGCCGCCAGCAGGGCGGCCGTCCGTGCGGGGGACCAGCCGGTGCCCAGCGCGGTGCCGACCTGTACCACCAGCAGCACCCCGGCGGCGATCCACACGGCGAGCACGGCCCGCCGCGAGAACAGGTACAGCCAGGAGGTGCCGGCCTCGCGCCCCCGGTCGGCGACGGTGCGGGCCGACAGGCCCAGCTCGTCGGACACCCACTGCCGGGACGCCCCGGCGGACCGGGCCACCGCGGCGGGCAGCCCCTGTCCCGCGGCGAACTCGTCGCGCTTCTCCAGGAAGGCCGCGACCGCGCGCCGGTGGCCCTCCTGCGCGCCGTGCGGGCAGTCGCCGCAGGTGCATGCGCCGCCGTGGGGCACAAGGGAGATCGGGTGGACAGCCACGCGCCTGCCGCCTCTCTGAACTACGGTGCAGTGCCAGCGAATTGTGCACCACTGCGGCAGTGCTCCGGATTGCGCACGATGTCAGAGCAGGTGATTAACCGTTCATGATGTTGACGTCATCCGCCCGGTGCGGCATGTGCACCCGCCGGGCGGTCCCCCTCCACGGACTGCCACAGGGGCTGGTAGGCGGCCCAGGCCGCGAGGTCCGTGCCGAACCGCTCCCGCGCGGCGAGCGCGGCCCGGTGGCCGACCGGCACGGGCTTGCCCGCGGCCCGCGCGATCAACTGCACCTGGGCGGCGCGCTCGGCCGCGACGGACCACCAGGCGGCCGCGTCCACGGAGTCCCCGACCGTCAGCAGCCCGTGGTTGCGCAGGATGAGCGCCTTGTACGGGCCGAGGGCCCGGGCGGTGCGGCGGCACTCCGCCGGGTCGCCCGTCCCGGCGGTGTACTGGTCGACGAGGGCGTGGTCCTCGTAGAAGGCGCAGGCCTCCTGGGTGATCGGGGCGAGCAGCTCGCCGAGCGCGGCGAGCGCCCTGCCGTACGGGCCGTGCACACGGACCACGGCCACGGTGTCGGGCCGGGCCCGGTGGACGGCCGCGAGCAGGGCGAAGGCCAGCTGGTTCACCCGCCGCTCCCCCTGCAGCACGCGCCCGTCGCCGTCGACGAGGAGCAGGTCCCCGGCGGTCAGCGAGCCGAACGCCCGCCCGAAGGGGTTCACCCAGTAGCAGTCCTCGAACTCGGGGTCGCGGGCGGTGGCCTGCCCGGCGACCCCCTCCTCGTACCCGAGTCGGCCGAACAGGCGCAGGGCTCCGGCGAGCCGCTCCTTGCGGTACGCGCGCTCCTGCGCCGGACCGGTGTGGAGGGGCGGCATCTCGAAGCGCAGCCGCCCCTCGGGCACGGGCGCGGGCACGGGCACGGGCACGGGCTCGGGCTCGGGCACCGGCTGGTCCGGCATGGGGCCCTCCTCGGTCGCAGCGGTCGGCGGCTGGCGCGCAAGCTACCGGCGGGGACCGCAACCCGCCAGAGAAGGGGCCCGGGAACGGGCGAAGCCGCCACCCCGGGACGGGGGTGGCGGCTTCGCCGCGGGCTCGGGCGGGGTCAGTCCCTGAGGACTACTCCCACTCGATCGTGCCCGGGGGCTTGCTGGTGCAGTCCAGGACGACGCGGTTGACGTCCTTGACCTCGTTGGTGATGCGGGTCGAGATCCGGGCGAGGACCTCGTACGGCATCCGCGTCCAGTCCGCGGTCATGGCGTCCTCGGAGGAGACGGGGCGCAGCACGATCGGGTGACCGTAGGTGCGGCCGTCACCCTGCACGCCGACGCTGCGGACGTCCGCCAGCAGGACGACCGGGCACTGCCAGATCTCCCGGTCGAGGCCGGCCGCGGTGAGCTCGTGGCGGGCGATGGCGTCGGCCTCGCGCAGCAGGTCCAGGCGATCCTTGGTGACCTCGCCGACGATGCGGATGCCGAGGCCGGGGCCCGGGAAGGGCTGGCGCTGGACGATCTCCTCGGGCAGGCCGAGCTCCTGGCCGACCATCCGGACCTCGTCCTTGAACAGCTGGCGCAGCGGCTCGACGAGCTCGAACTCGATGTCCTCGGGGAGGCCGCCCACGTTGTGGTGGGACTTGATGTTGGCGGTGCCGGTGCCGCCGCCGGACTCGACGACGTCCGGGTACAGGGTGCCCTGGACCAGGAAGGCCACGTCCGGGCCGCCCTCGGCCTCGGCGATGATCTCCGCCTGGGCCTGCTCGAAGACGCGGATGAACTCACGGCCGATGATCTTGCGCTTGGTCTCCGGGTCGGAGACGCCGGCCAGCGCGTCGAGGAAGCGCTCCTGCGCGTCGACGACCTTCAGCTGCACGCCGGTGGCCGCGACGAAGTCCTTCTCGACCTGCTCGGTCTCGCCCTTGCGCATCAGGCCGTGATCGACGTACACGCAGGTCAGCTGGGAGCCGATGGCCTTCTGCACGAGGGCCGCGGCGACTGCGGAGTCCACGCCGCCGGACAGGCCGCAGATGGCGCGCTTGTCGCCGACCTGGGCGCGGATGGCCGCGATCTGCTCCTCGACGATGTTGCCGGTGGTCCAGGTGGGCTGCAGGCCGGCGCCCCGGTAGAGGAAGTGCTCCAGCACCTGCTGGCCGTGCGTGGAGTGCATCACCTCGGGGTGGTACTGCACGCCGTACAGCTTCTTCTCGTCGTTCTCGAAGGCCGCGACCGGGACGACGTCGGTCGACGCGGTGACGGTGAAGCCCTCGGGCGCCTTGGAGCAGGCGTCGCCGTGGGACATCCACACGGACTGGTGCTCGGGGGTGCCCTCGAAGAGGGTGGAGCCGGTCTTGCTGACGGCCAGCGGGGTGCGGCCGTACTCGCGGGAGCCGGTGTTGTCGACGGTGCCACCGAGGGTGGTCGCCATCAGCTGGAAGCCGTAGCACATGCCGAAGACCGGGACGCCGGCCTCGAACAGGGAGCGGTCGAGCTGCGGCGCGCCCTCTTCGTACACCGAGGACGGACCGCCGGACAGGATGATCGCCTTGGGGTTCTTGGCCAGCATCTCGGCCACGGGCATCGTGCTCGGCACGATCTCGCTGTAGACCCGTGCCTCGCGGACGCGGCGGGCGATGAGCTGGGCGTACTGGGCGCCGAAGTCGACGACGAGAACCGTGTCCGGGGCGGCGTCGTGGGCGGCGGAGGGTGCTTCTGGCACGGGACGGCCTTCCGGCGGAAGAGGGGGCTGTTTTGTCAATTCTAACGGGGGACGCGCCGGCCGCTTTCGTCTCACCATCCGAACCCGGTTGGCCCACAGCCGCGCGGACGGCAATAATCCATTTCGTGCGCAAGCAGCTGAGCTTCCTCTTTACCTATGGCACCGGACGGTCCGGCCGCCATGGGTCCTCGTGATGCTCGCTCCGAGCCACTGACTTCCCGCAGCGCCCCGGTCCGCCAGGACCCGGGCGCTGCGGCGTTTCACCGGTCCTGCGGCCCCACCGACAGGAGAACCCGCCATGAACGCCACCACCGCCACCGCCGCCACCGCGACCGCCTCCCCCGAGGAGCTGATCGCCGCGTCCCGCGAGCGCATCGACGCCATCGACGACCGGATCATCGGCCTGATCCAGGAGCGGATGGCCGTCTCGTCCGTCATCCAGCAGACCCGGATCGCCTCCGGTGGCCGCCGGGTGCACCTCTCGCGCGAGATGGAGGTGCTCGCGCACTGGAAGGACGCCCTCGGCCGACCCGGCACCGCCCTCGCGATGTCCCTGCTGGAGCTCTGCCGCGGCCGCGTCTGACGCCCGTACTTCACCCGTCCGGCCCCGTGACCGGCCCTGCGCGCCTTCGTTGGTGTGGATGGCCGCGTCAGCCAGTCGCGGGACCAGCACCACGCGTGGCTCCACCGGAGCGATGAGGCGTACGGCCCGTGCGACGTACGCCGTGGGACCTCGCTCCTTGTGACCGGACGGCAGGGGACAGCAGCCCGGTCAACCCGAAAAGACGGCCGGCCCAGGGGACGCCCCGGGCCGGCCGTTCGCATGTCCGTACGTGTGACGGACGCCACATGTGGGCGGGTGTCCTGCGGGTACAACCTTCGGTGCCGAACGTCTGTCACCTATGTACCGCGGCGGGTACCGCGCTCGGAGGGGGAGCGCGGTACCCGCCGCGTGTCAGCCCGCCGCCCCGGCCTCCGCTCCTGCCTCCGCTCCGTCCCCGGCCTCCGGCGCCGCCCCCGCCGTGCGGGGCGGGACCTCCGGGACGGCGAGGAACTGCAGCCTCAGCGCGCCGAACGCGTCCTTCGGCACCGCCGGACGGACCGGCTCCACCGCGGCGAGCCGCACGTACGCCGCGCCCGGCTCCGGCCGCGGATCCTCCTCGCCCTTGTTCGGCCAGTACGCCATCGCCCGCTCCGCCTGCGCCGTGATCGTCAGCGACGGGTTGACGCCGAGGTTCGCGGAGACCGCCGAGCCGTCCACCACCGAGATGCCCGGGTGCCCGTACAGCCGGTGGTACGGGTCCACCACGCCCTGGTCGGGCGAGGAGCCGATCGGGCAGCCGCCGAGGAAGTGCGCGGTCAGCGGGGTGCCCATCAGCTCGCCGACGTTGCTGCCGGGGAAGCCGTTGATCTCCTCGGCCAGCAGGGTCGCCGCCCGGGTGGCCTCGGCGATCTGCACCGGGTTGGGGGCGCCGTGCCCCTGGCGGGCGGTGAGCAGGCCCTTGCCGGGGCCGCGGGGCCTGCGGTAGGTGGTCAGCGAGTTGTCCAGGGACTGCATGACCAGGCCGATGATCGTCCGCTCCGACCAGCGCCGGTTGGACAGCGAGCGCAGCAGCTGCACCGGGTGCTTCGCGGTCCGCGCGAACCAGGCCCGGACCCGGTGGGGGCTGTGGGGCACCTGCAGCACGGTCAGGAAGCCCATCGCGTTGGAGCCCCGACCGTAGCGGACGGGTTCGATGTGGGTGTCGCTGTCGGGGTGCACCGACGAGGTGATGGCCACGCCGCGGGTGAAGTCGGCCCGGCTGGGGGCAGCTCCCAGCGGTGGCCGGGGGACTGCGCCGTGCCGCCTGCGGTAGCGGCGGTCGTCGGTCTGCGCGCCGACCAGGCCCTCCGAGTTGGTGCGGGTCAGCTCGCCGAGGCGGTCCGAGATCCGCGGGAGCAGCCCGTTGTCCTTCATGGTGTGCAGCAGCGTCTGGGTTCCGTACGTGCCCGCCGCCACGACCACGTACCGGGCACGGAGCTCCTTGGCGATGCCGCGGCGGCGGGCGTCGGTGGGGACGGTGCGGACCCGGTAGCCGCCGTCCGGGTGCTCGGCGAGGGCGGTGACCGTGGTCATCGGGTGGATCACGGCGCCCGCGCGCTCGGCGAGGTGGAGGTAGTTCTCGTTCAGGGTGTTCTTCGCGCCGTGCCGGCAGCCGGTCATGCACTCGCCGCACTCGGTGCAGGCCCGGCGGGTGGGCCCGGCCCCGCCGAAGTACGGGTCGGGCACCTCCCCGCCCGGCTTGGCCAGGGCGGCCCCCTCGGCGTCGGCGCCGTCACCGAAGAAGACGCCGACCGGTGCCATGTGGAAGGTGTCCCCGACGCCCATCTTCTCGGCGACGGCCTTGAGGTGGACGTCGGAGGGGGTCATCGTCGGGTTGAGGCGCACCCCGAGCATCCGCTTGGCCTGGTCGTAGTACGGGGCGAGCTCCTCGCGCCAGTCGGTGATCGAGGCCCACTGGCGGTCCTCGAAGAACGCGGTCGGCGGCACGTACAGGGTGTTGGCGTAGTTGAGGGAGCCGCCGCCCACCCCGGCGCCCGCCAGCACCATGACGTTGCCGAGCAGGTGGATCCGCTGGATCCCGTAGAGCCCGAGGGCCGGGGCCCACAGGTAGTTCCGCAGGTCCCAGCTGTTCTTCGGCAGGCTCGCGCGGGTGAAGCGGCGCCCTGCCTCCAGGACGCCGACCCGGTAGCCCTTCTCGGTCAGCCGGAGCGCCGAGACCGATCCTCCGAAGCCCGAGCCGATGACGATGACGTCGTAGTCGACGTCGCGGTGGTGCTCGCGGGCGTACGGCTGTGCCACTGACGCGCCTCCTTGGCGGACGGACGGGGGCTGTTAGCGCAGGCGGAGGGCCTTCATCACCTTGAGGCTGCGGGTCATGAACGCCGCGTACCGCTCGTCGTCCATGCCCAGCGAGGGCGCCATCGGCAGCACCCGCTGGTGGGCGACGGTCTGCGCCTCGGTGTACTTGAGGATGCCTTCGGAGCCGTGCCGGCGGCCGAGGCCGGAGTCCTTCATGCCGCCCATGGGCGCCTGGGCGCTGCCGTAGGCCGGAGCGTAGCCCTCGTTGATGTTGACGGTGCCGGTGCGCAGGCGGGCGGCGACGGCGTGGCCGCGGCGGGCGTCCTTGGTCCACACGCTGGAGTTGAGGCCGTAGGCGGTGGCGTTGGCCCGGTCGATCACCTCGTCCTCGTCGGTGAACCGGTAGATCGAGACCACCGGGCCGAAGGTCTCCTCGCCGCACACCGCCATCGGCGCCTCGACGCCGTCGAGGATGGTGGGCTCGTAGAACAGCGGGCCGATGTCGGGACGGGCGGTGCCGCCGGCGACGAGGACGGCGCCCTTGGCGACGGCCTCGTCGACGTGCCGGGTGACGGTCTCCAGCTGGCGCTCGCCGACCAGCGAGCCCATGTCGGCGCCGTACGCGAGGGAGCTGCCGAGCCGCATGGCCTTGGTGCGGGCGGCGAACCGCTCCACGAACGCGTCGGCGATCGAGGCGTGGACGTAGAGCCGCTCGATCGAGATGCACAGCTGGCCGGCGGAGGAGAAGCAGGCGCGGACGGCGCCCGCGGCGGCCTTCTCGATGTCGGCGTCGTGCAGGACGAGCATGGCGTTCTTGCCGCCGAGTTCGAGGGACACCCCGACGAGGCGGGCGGCCGCCCCCCGGGCGACCTCGCGGCCGGTGCGGGTGGAGCCGGTGAAGGAGACGTAGTCGGCGTGCCGGACCACTTCCGGGCCGACGACGGGCCCCTCGCCGAGGACGATCTGGAAGACCTCGGCGGGCAGCCCGGCCTCGATCAGCAGACCGCGGGCCCACAGGGCGGTCAGCGCGGTCTCCGTGTCGGGCTTCATGACGACGGCGTTGCCCGAGACGAACGCGGGCAGGGCGTCGCCGACGGAGAGTTCGAGGGGGTAGTTCCAGGGTGCGATCTGCCCGACGACACCGCGCGGCTGGCGCAGTTCGGTGACCTTGGTGAGGGTGGGCATGGCACCGGTGTGGCTCTTGGGACGCAGGTACGCGGGTGCCTTGCGGCCGTAGTGGCGGGCGGCCACCGCAACGGCCTGCACCTCCTCGTGGGCGTGCAGGCGGGCCTTGCCGGTCTCCAGCTGGATCAGGTCGAGCACCTCGGCCTGGCGGTCCAGGACCAGGTCGTGGAAGCGGAGCAGGACGGCGGCCCGGCGGCGCGCCGGGACGGCGGCCCACGCGGCCTGGGCGGCCCGCGCCCGGGCGAAGGCCTCGGCGACGTCCTCGGGGGTGGCCTCCGGCAGGTCGGCGAGCTTGTCCCCGGTGAAGGGGGTGTGGTTCGCGGTGCGGCCCGATCCGATCACTCCGCGGGTCAGCCGGGCGACCAGGTCGGGGGTCACCACGTCGGCCGCGGTGCGCGCCCCTGCCGGGGCCGGGGCGACCGGGTTGGTGGACTGCGGTGCGCTGCGGAGGGGGGCCGGGGCCTGCGTGTCCGTCATGGCGGTGAGCGTATTGGTCCCGGAGGCCTTTGGGTACCCGTCGGTAACCGGATTTTGCCACATCCGCCAGTGAACGCTGGCAGGATGGCCGGGGCGAGGTCGGCCCCTCTCGGGGGTCAGTCCTTCTCGGGCGGGGACAACCCTTCTCGGGCGGCGTCAGCCCTTCTCGGGCGGGGCCCAGCCGGTGAGCACGATGTCGAACTGCGCCCGGGTGGTCGCCCAGTCGGCGGCCGGCCCCGACATGTACACCGCGTACTCGGTGCCGTCCGGGGCGATGTACATCTGTTCGATGGACCGGCGCGGACCGGCGTGCACGCCCTTCTCGGTCCAGGTGAACTCCCAGATCGCCGCGCGGGTGGTGTCCCGGAAGGTGTTCTGGTTCAGCTTCTGCCGCTTGTAGTCGGTGCGCCGGCTCACCTGCTTCTCCAGGTCGAGCACGTGCGCGTACGGGGTGTCGTAGTCGGGCGTGGGGTCGACCGCGATGCGGATGAAGTGCTTGCCGTTGTCCGCGGTGTAGTCGATCTGGTTGCCGTCCATCTGGCGCTTCCAGCCGTCCGGCACCCACAGCGTGAAGCCCGCCGGGTCGGTGACCTCGATCCAGCCCGCGGGCAGGGCCGCGTCCTTGCCGGCCTTGCCGTCCGTGCCGCCCGTGCCGCCCGTGCCGTTCTGCTGGTCGGGGGCGCTCGTGTTCTGGTCGGATCCGCCGCCCTGGTCGCCGTCCCCGGTGTATTTCAGCAGCCCGAACACCGCACCGCCGCCGACCAGCGCCGCCACCAGCGCGACCGCCGCGGCCCGCTTGATCCGGCCCGCGGTCGGATACGGCCGGCCCTCCGGCTCCGGGCGGTCCGGCAGCTCGGCCGTCCGCGCGGTTTCCGGCGGCGCCGCGCGGTCCGGCTCGGGCTCCCGCACGTCGGCCAGCTCCTGCGAGGTCACCGCACGCGTGGGCACGTACGCCTGCGCGGCCTTCGCCTCCCGGCCCTCCATCACCTCCAGCAGCATCCGCTCGGTCTCCTGCGCGGAGGGCCGCTCCTTGGGGTCCTTGCGCAGCAGCGCGGTGATGACCGGCCCCAGCGGCCCGGACTGCCGCAGCGCCGGCGGCTCGTCGTTGACGACGGCCTGCAGGCTGGAGATCGGCGAGGTGCGGCGGAACGGCGAACGGGCCTCGACCGCCGTGTAGAGGGTGGCGCCCAGCGACCACAGGTCGGAGGCCGGGTCGGGGGTGCCGCCGGTGACCCGCTCCGGGGCCAGGTAGTCGATGGAGCCGACGATCTCGCCGGTGCGCGTGATGGAGGAGTCGCCCTCGATCGCGGCGATCCCGAAGTCCGTCAGCAGGACCCGCCCGTCCTTGGCGAGCAGCACGTTGCCGGGTTTGACGTCCCGGTGCAGCACCCCGACCGCATGCGCGGCGCGCAGCGCGCCCAGGACGTGCAGCCCGATCCGGGCGGCCTCCCGGGGCTCGATGCGGCCGGCGGCCTTGGCGGCCTCGGCGAGGGAGGGGCCGTCGATGTACTCCATGACGATCCACGGCCGGTCGTCGTGCTCCAGCACGTCGTGGACGGTGACGACGCCCGGGTGCTGGATGCGGGCCGCCGCCCGGGCCTCCTTCTGCGTCCGGGCGTGCAGGACGTCCCGGTCGGCCTGGGCGACGAACAGAGCCGCCGTCAGTTCCTTGACGGCAACCGTCCTGTTGAGGAGTTCATCGTGGGCGCGCCACACCTTCCCCATGCCGCCGCTGCCGATGGGCTCCACGAGCCGGTACCGGCCGGCGAGCACTGCGCCCGCACCTGTCTGCTGTTCCACGAATCCCCGCCACTGTTTGCACTTCGGGCCAGATTACGAAGAGCCCGGCACGGCCGGTACCGCAGAGGCGCGGATCGGGCCGCACTGTGACGCAATTGCCGTACTGAGCCACCGTCAGTCCGCGTTCATCCGCCGGACTTGTAACTCCCCGTGGCCTTTTCGAAGACCTCGGTCACCTTGCCCTCGCCGTCCTGCGGGCCCGTCACCATGACGACGTGGTAGCTGCCGCCGAGCGCCACGACGAAGTTGCGGGCGACGACGCTGCGGCCGTTGCCGTCGATCCACGTGTACCGGCCGGTGACGCGGAGCTGCGCGCCCACCTTGGTGGTCTTCACGTCACCGCCGCTGGCCCAGGTGGACGAGCGGTACGGGGCCAGCTCCGGCTCCTTGTCCTTCTGGTACGTCGCCGGATCCGGGTTGCCCTCGACCTTGTCCCGGCCGGGCACCACGATCAGGACGTACGCGCCGTCGGTGTAGCGGACCTGGCCCGCCTCGTTCATGCCGCGGCGCTCCCAGCCGGCGGGCACCGCGATCTCGAAGTGCTCCGGGTCCTGCTGCACCGTGTAGCCGGGCGGTGCGGGCGCCGCGGACTGCGGGGCGGCAGGGGACTCGGGCGCCCCGGACGGGGGCCGGGACCCCCCGGACGCGGGCGGCGAAGCCTGCGGGACGGGCGCCCCCGTCCCGGCCACCGGGGTCCGGGAGGCCGTGTCCTGGCGGCGGTCGCCGTCGCCCTTGTCTCCGGGCAGGAACAGCATCGCGTACGCCACCGCCCCGGCCATCAGCGCGAGGACCCCCAGCAGCAGGTTCCGGCCGAGGGCGCGGGGCTTGCGGGCGGGGGC